>JAPOVF010000209.1:0-15385 GCA_026708285.1 Acidobacteriota bacterium | reverse complement strand
TCTCTCTGTGGTAAGAAAGCCGCTCGGATGACCAGGGTGCAGGAGCCAGTCGGAGCAGGAGGCTCGATCCGCAGCCAGCAGTCGAGCGAACTGGAGCAACGCCTCGAACTGTCGCGGCTGGGCGGTGGCGCCGAGCGCATCGATCGTCAGCATGCGAGCGGAAAGCTGACCGCGCGGGAGCGGATCGATCTGTTGCTCGATCCAGGGTCGTTCGTCGAGATCGATGCCCTGGTGACGCACCGCTGCACCGACTTCGGCATGGCCGAGCAGCGCATACCGGGTGACGGTGTGGTGTGCGGACATGGTCGGGTGGACCAACGCCCGGTGTACGTCTTTGCGCAGGACTTCACCGTGTTCGGCGGTTCGCTGTCCGAGACGAACGCTCGCAAGATCTGCAAGGTCATGGACTTGGCGGTCGAGAACGGCGCTCCGGTCGTGGGCCTGAACGACTCGGGAGGCGCCCGTATCCAGGAGGGTGTCGCTTCGCTGGGCGGCTACGCGGACATCTTTCTCCGCAACACACTGGCTTCGGGGGTGGTGCCTCAGATCAGCGCGATCATGGGGCCCTGCGCGGGCGGCGCGGTCTACTCGCCGGCGATCACGGACTTCGTGCTGATGGTCGAGGGCACGAGCTACATGTTCGTGACCGGTCCGGACGTGATCAAGACCGTGACCCACGAGGACGTCTCGATGGAGGAACTGGGCGGAGCGAAGACGCACGCGAGGCGGAGCGGAGTGGCCCACTTCACAGCCCCGGACGACGCGGGTTGTCTGCTCGCCGTGCGGGAACTGCTCGGCTACCTGCCGGGCAACAATCTGGACGATCCACCGCCTCGTCCGACCGACGATCCGGACGACCGCGAGTCGCCTGAGCTCGACGAACTGGTGCCGGTCGACCCGAACAAGCCCTACGACATCGGCGCGTTGATTCGGGCCGTCGTGGACGACGGCCGCTTTCTCGAAGTTCACCGCAGTTTTGCCCAGAACATCGTCGTCGGCTTCGCGCACTTCGGCGGCCGCAGCGTCGGCATCGTCGCCAACCAACCGAACTACCTCGCCGGTGTTCTGGACATCGACGCGGCGGTGAAGGGCGGTCGCTTCGTCCGCTTCTGTGACGCGTTCAACATCCCGCTCGTCACCTTCGAGGACGTACCGGGTTTCCTGCCGGGCGTGCAGCAGGAGCACGGCGGGATCATTCGCAACGGCGCCAAGCTGCTCTACGCGTTCGCCGAGGCGACGGTGCCAAAGATCACCGTGATCACCCGCAAGGCGTACGGCGGCGCGTACTGCGTGATGGCCAGCAAGCACCTGCGCACGGACGTCAACCTGGCCTATCCGACGGCGGAGATCGCGGTCATGGGACCGAGTGGAGCGGTTAACATCCTGTATCGCCAGCAGATCCGGAACGCGGAAGACCCCGAGGCTCTGCGCGAACGAATGGCGGCCGAGTACCGGGAGAAGTTCTCCAACCCCTACGTGGCGGCGGAGCGTGGCTTCGTCGATGCGGTGATTGCCCCGCGCACGACCCGCCACGAGATCGTCCGCGCCCTGCGACAGCTCGAAGGCAAGCGCTGCGGCGTGCCGGCGAAGAAGCACGGAAGCGTGCCGCTGTAGGAAATGGCGCGCGCAAGAACCGAACACGAGCACAGCGACGGAGTGAACGAAGGAATGAGTGACATCAGGGTAGGGATCGTCATGGGCAGCGATTCGGACTGGCCGACGATGAAGAAGGCGGCGAAGGTCTGCGCCGACTTCGGCGTCGGCTGCGAATCCCGGGTGCTCTCGGCCCACCGGACCCCGCGGGAGACGGCCGAATGGGCCGAAGGCGCGGCCGAGCGTGGTATCGGCGTGTTGATCGCCGGCGCAGGTGTCGCCGCCGCGCTCCCGGGCGTCGTGGCGGCCGCGACGACCCTGCCGGTGGTCGGCGTCCCGGTGGCGAGCGGTCCGCTCAACGGTGTCGACGCCCTGCTGGCGATCGTGCAGATGCCGCCCGGCATCCCCGTCGCCACGGTGGGCGTGAACCGGGCCGACAATGCGGCGCTGCTGGCGCTCCAGATTCTCGCGCTGGGAGACGCTGAGCTGGCTGCTGCCCTCACCGACTACCGAAGCCGCATGGGTGAGGGCGTGGCTGCCGCCGACGAGCGCGTTCGGCGGGACTCCGAGTCCCTGGAGAGCGCGTGAAGTTCGCGCTCGGCGCCGACCATGCCGGAGTCGAGCTGAAAAGCCGGTTGAGCGAAGTTCTGCGTGCCCGCGGCATCGAGGTCGTCGACTTCGGCACCGACGCCTCGGCTCCCGCCGATTACCCCGACAAGGCGGCGGCCGTGGCGCGGGCCGTGGCAAAGGGGGAGGCCGACCGGGGTCTTCTGGTTTGCGGCACCGGCGTCGGCATGGCCATGTCGGCGAACCGCTTTGCCGGCGTTCGGGCAGTGAATCCGAGCGACAGCTTCACGACGCGGATGTCCCGCGCCCACAACGACGCGAACGTTCTGGCCCTGGGCGCCCGCGTCCTCGGCGCCGGTCAGGCCTCCGAACTGCTCGAGGTCTTCCTCGACACCCCCTTCGATGGCGACCGCCACACCGCCCGCGTCGCCAAGATCGACAGCGCGGCGGCTCACGACTAGCGCGGTGGCACCCTCCGCCTCCGGACGGGCTGGACGGCGTCGGTGAGTTCGGAACGCGATCGAGTAACGGTGATCCAGATCCGCCGCGCCATCCCGTCAGTCGTGTAGAGCCGGATTCTGGTCCGCATCCGGGCCGCGCCGCGAAGCGGCGAGGCTGGTTTCATCTGCTGTAGCCAGTGACGAGGTCCCGAGCTGCCGCCGGCGCGCCGTAGTTGGCCCGGAGGACGGAGCGGACCTCGCCGACCAGGTAGAGCGAGCCGGTGACGACCAGGGAGCGTGACGGATCGTTGGCCGTGGCAAGGCACCTCTCCAACGCGCTTCCCGCGTCGGTTTCCGCTACGGCGTTGCGGGTCTTGAGAAGCGGAAGAAGCGCTTCAGGCGACATCGCGCGTCCGTGATCGGGGGCCGTCAGTACGATGCGGTTGGCCCGTTCCGCTAGTAAGGACAGGCACTGCTCGGGCTGTTTGTCATTGAGCGCTCCGTACAGAAGGTCGAACTCGATGCCGACTTCGTCCAGGTAGGAGCGGAGCGCCGCTGCGCCGGCGGGATTGTGGGCAGCGTCGAACAGAACTCTGCGGGGGCCGGTGCTTGTTTCGATCTCGACCCACTCGAGCCGGCCGGGCCAGCGGACCCCCTCCAGCCCCTGGCCGGCGGCCTCTGCGTCGAGCTTGCGCGCGAAGAGCGCGCAGAACTCCTCTGCCGCGCGTACCGCCAGAGCCAGATTCGTGAGTTGGTGGTTGCCGGCCAGAGGTGCCCGGAAGGTGTACCGCGCGCTCGGCGTGCCCAGCGAGAGATGCGGCTGGTTTTCTACTTGGTCGTGGATCTCCACTTCGGCTCCTGCGTCGACGAGCTCCGCCCCGCAGACCGCGGCGCAGCGGTTCAGTTCGCGCTGCACTGCCGGTGCCGGGCGCCAGGTCAGACACTTGCGGCCGGGTCGCATGACGCCGGCTTTCTCGCCGGCGATCGAGGTCAGGGTCCAGCCGAGCTGCTGGGCGTGGTCCCGGGCAATCTGAGTGATCACCGAGAGCACGGGCTCGGAGACGTTCGTTGCGTCGAGGCGGCCGCCGAGGCCGACCTCGAACACGGCGACGTCCACCCGGTGTGCCGCGAAGTGGAGCCAGGCCGCCGCGGTCAGGCTCTCGAAGTAGGTCGGTGGCGCCGATCCTGCGGCATCGAGCACGCGGCGGAGATGGCGACCGAGTTCGGCCTCGGTGATCGCCACGCCGTCGATGCGGAGGCGCTCCTCGACGTGCTCGAGGTGTGGCGAGGTGTAGAGGCCGCAGCGGAAACCGGCGGCGGTCAGGAGCGACGCGAGCGCCGCGCTGGTCGAGCCCTTGCCGTTCGTGCCCGCGACCAGGATCGTCGGTACGCCCTGCTGGGGGTCGCCGAGAGCGCCGAGCAGGTCGCGGATCGCGTCGAGGCCGAACTTCTGGCCCCAGACCTCGAGCCGGTCGAGGATCTCCTGGGCCGAAGGTTTCGCTTGGCCGGTCACGTGGCGGCGCAGCATAGCGGCGCCGCCTGACTCTCGCAGACCGCTACACTAGAACCGTCATGTCCGGTCACAGCAAGTGGAGCACGATCAAGCACAAGAAGGCGGCACAGGACGCCAAGCGCAGCAAGGTCTTTACACGGATTCTCAAGGAGGTTGTGGTGGCGGCAAGGCTCGGTGGCGGCGACCCGGCCGGCAATCCCAGGCTGCGCCACGCCCTCTCCGAGGCGAAGGCCCACAACGTGCCCGGAGACAACATCGACAGGGCGATCAGGAAGGGGACGGGAGAACTCGAGGGCGTGTCCTACGAGGAGGTCACGTACGAGGGGTACGGTCCGGGCGGTGTCGCGGTGCTGGTCGAGACGCTGACCGACAACCGCAACCGGACCGTGTCCGAGGTGCGGCACCTGTTCACCAAGCACGGCGGCAACCTGGGCGAGAACGGCTGCGTCGCGTGGATGTTTCAACGTCGCGGGTTCTTCGCGTTCGACCGTTCCGTCATGGAGGAGTCCGGGGTCGACGAGGAGGCGCTGGTCGAACTCGCGCTGGAACTCGAGGCCGAGGACTTCTCCGTTGAGGAGGACAGCTACAACGTCTACACCTCTGTGGAGGCCTTTCACGCCGCCAAGGACGAAGTCGAGGCGCGTGGCCTCGCCGCCGGCGTCGCGGCGTTGACGATGGAACCACAGAACCTGGTCCGGGTCGACGAAGCGGTCGCGGGTCGACTGGTACGCCTCATCGACGCCCTCGAGGACCAGGACGACGTGCAGCACGTCTGGGCCAACTTCGATCTGGACGACGAGCTGCTGGAGCGGCTGGCGTCCTGACCCTTGCGGCGGCGGGTGCGCGGCCTTGATCGTCCTCGGTCTGGATCCCGGCAGCCGATACACCGGCTACGGCGTGGTCGAACAGGAGGGGTCGCGGCTCAGGGAACTGGACTCGGGCCGGATCGCACTCGTGTCGGAGCCGAGTCCCGAGGCTCGCATGGCCCGTCTGGCGGAGGGCGTGGAGCAGGCCCTCGATCGCTGGCAGCCGGCCACGGCGGCTCTCGAGACCCTGTTCCATGGGAAGAACAGCCGCTCCCTGATCGCGCTTGCCCAGGCTCGGGGCGTGATCCTCTCGGTGCTCGGTCGTCGCGGCCTGGAGGTCGAAGAGCTGTCTCCCGCCCAGGTCAAGAACGCCGTGTGCGGCAACGGCCGGGCCGACAAGACCCAAGTGGCGCGCATGGTCGACGTGCTATTGGGTTCGGGGGCGGGCCGGCGCAGCGCGGACGCATCGGATGCGCTGGCCGTCGCGATCTGCTGCGTCCAACGGCGACCGGTCAGGAGGGCCGTGGAGGCGGCGCGGAGTGCGCGTTGAACCCGGTCACGGCGGCGGTTCCAAAGCAGGGTCCGTGTGCTATATTGCTCCACCGTTCCAAGGTGAGCCAGTCACTTCTTCCGGTGCAGGGTCACCGTCCGTTTAGAATCGTGTCCACTCTCGGTGGGCGATTCAACTCGGCCCGTTCTTGGCGGGCATACCAGCTCTGAGGAGGTAACTAGGTGAACATTGGTGGCACGTTCTGGAAGTTGATGAACGAGGGCGGACCCGTCATGTGGCCACTGCTCGCATTCTCGGTCATCGCTCTCGCGGTGGTGGGCGAGCGGTTGTACGCGTTGTGGCGCGCTCGGATCAACGTTCACGAGTTCCTCCCCAAGGTGCGGAAGGCGCTGGTGGTCAACCGGTCGATCCGGGACGCCGTGAAGGTGTGCGAAGAGTACCGGGGCCCGGTCGCCTCGATCCTCAAGGCCGGTCTGATGAAGTACGGTCAGCCCAAGGAAGACATCGAGAAGACGATCGAGAACGCGGCGCTGTTCGAGATGGGACGTCTGGAGCGCGGTCTTGCGGTGCTGGCGACGACCGCCAACGTGGCGCCGCTGCTCGGCTTCTTCGGCACGGTGACCGGCATGATGGCCGGTTTCGACGCGCTCGCGGCGCAGGGTCTGTCCAACCCGGGCGCCGTCGCCACGGGCATCAAGGAGGCCCTGACCACGACGGCCGGCGGTCTCGCCGTCGCCATTCCGACGCAGCTCGCCTACAACTACTTCATGAGCCGCATCAACAAGTTCGTGCGCGACATCGAGACCGCGGCGAACATGCTGCTCGAGACGTTCGGCGAGATGGAGCGCAGCGGCATTTCGCCAGATAGCGGCGAAGGCAGCTAGAGTTCACTCTGGCCCCGGGACGGAGGACAGCGACATGAAGCTCAAGGCATCCATCGAGCACAAGCCGAACATCCCGACGGCCTCGATGGCGGACATCGCCTTCCTGCTGATCATCTTCTTCATGCTGACGATCACCTTCGAGGTCGACAAGACCCAGGTGCAGTTGCCGAAGACGACCCTTCGGTTCGAGATCCCGAAGAAGGCCGCCTACGTGTCGATCGACCCGAACGGTCGCATCCGCGTGTCCGACGGCAACTCTCAGAGCTCACTGGTCAGTGCGGCGGACGAGGTGCTGTCGATGGCCGCAACCGTGATCTCGACCGATCCGACGAAGACGTTCGTGGTCAAGTCCGACGGCGAAGTGCCCTGGGAGAAGGTCGACGAAGTGCTCGACGCGCTGAAACGGGCCAAGGTGCGCGATCTTCGCCTGCTGTCCGACCAGCGAACGGTCGACGACCTCTGAGGAACGCGGCGGCAACCCGGAGTCTGACGAACCGGATGGAGGCTCAAGATGAAAATCGATCGTGATCGCCCGAACGACGAGATTCCGACCTCGTCGATGGCGGATATCGCCTTCCTGCTGATCGTCTTCTTCATGGTGACGACCACGTTCACGGCCACGCGCGGACTCGACTTCGCGCTTCCGGAGGATGACGACAATCCGCCGGTCATCGAGAAGGAAGAGTCGGTGCTGATCGAGATCTTCCCGGGAGGGAGTCTCCGCGTGGACCAGAATCCGATGGAGCTCGGCGAGATCATCGAGTACCTGAAGCCGAAGCTGGAGCGGAATCCGAAGAAACCGGTGATCATCCGGCCGGATGTTGCGACCGAGTACAAGCACATGGTCGAGGTGTACGACGAACTGCGGCAGGCCGAGGACCACGGCCTGGCGGAGCCGATCAACATCTCGGTGCCGACGCAGCGGGAGATCCAGAGCTTCTGGTACTAGATTCCCGGACCCGGAATAGGACCGAGTCCGAACGAAGTTGGAACCACACATCAGAGTTGACAGAGACCTGACTGAGAAGGGGCACCCCGATGAGTGACGAGAACCTCGAAGCGGCTGCATCCCCGGCCGAAGAGTCGCAGGCCGAAGAAAGTGGCGCACTGACGTCGGCCGAACAGGGCCTCCTGACCTACGTGGAGGAGACCCGGGAGGACAACAAGACCTTCCGCTACTCGTTCGGGGTCGCCGTGCTGTTCCACGCGATCCTGCTGATCGTCAAGCTGCCCGATCTGTACGGCGACGTGGTGGCGCCGCCGCCCAAGCCCAAGGTCTTCGTCGTCCAGCAGGTGCGCTTCAAGCCGCCACCGCCGGAAGTCGAGCAGCAGATTCCGAAGCCCAAGTCGAAGAAGGTGCCGATCCCCGATCCGACGCCCGACGAGCCGGAACCGATCCGCATCGACGAGCCCGAGGAGATCGACATTCCGGAGGTCGACGACCTCGATCTGTTCGACCTGCCCGAGGCGCCGCCTCCGCCGGAACCGACCGGACCGATCTACGTCACCGGTGACGTGACGAAGCCGGAGAAGATCAACGAGGTCAAGCCGCAGTACACGGAGATTGCGCGCAAGGCGCGTATCCAGGGTGTCGTCATTCTTCAGGCGACGATCGACAAGAACGGCGACATCACGGACGTCAAGGTGCTGAAGGGCCTGCACATGGGCCTCAGCGAGGCCGCCGTGGCGGCGGTCAAGCAGTGGAAGTTCAAACCGGCGACGCTGAACGGCAAGCCGGTCGCCGTCTACTACAACCTGACCGTCAACTTCCAGCTCCAATGATGACGAAGCGCCAAACCGTTTTCGCCCTCGCTACGGCCTGTACGCTACTCGCCGCGTCCTCCGCATCCGCTGGATGGGATGAGGGAGTCGCCGCATTCAGGGCCGGTAACTACGCCCAGGCGATCGCTGAGTTCCAGCAGTTCGTCGAGGAGCGGACCGAGGAGGAGGCCCTCCAGAAGGGCTACCAGATGCTGGCCCAGTCCCTGCTCCGGGGCGGCAAGGCCAAGGAGTCGATCGCGGCCTTCCAGAAGCACCTCGAGCTGAAGCCCGGCGATGTGGGAAGCCAGGTCTTCCTGGGACAGGCCTACTACAAGAGCGGCATGCCACGGGAATGCGTCGCGACGCTCAACCGGCTGAACGTCGGCAGCCTCCCGGCTGGCCACCAGATCCAGGTGTACCAGATGCGTAGCGCGAGCTACGCGCGGCTCGGGAACACGCGCGCCGCGGCCGCCGATTTCGGGAAGGTCGCGGATCTGAAGTCCGACGATGCAAAGACTCGCTTCGAGTACGGCAGGCTGTTGCACAGCGACGCGCAGCTCGACGCGGCGATCAGGGCCTATGAGCGGGCGATCTCCATGGACGGCAGCAACGCCGAGTGGAAGACGACGCTGGTCAATGCCCTGAAGATCAAGGGGCGGAGCACGCAGGGGTCGGCCAAGGAGGGCGTGTACGGCAAGGCCGAGAATGTCGCCCGGAGTCTGGTCGGGAGCAGTGCGTCCTTCGACAACCTGCTGCTGCTCGGAGAGGTCCAGTTGGGCGGCAAGAGCTACGATGCCGCGGCGTCGACCTTCCAGCAGGCGATCTCGAAGAGGGCCAACGACTGGCACGCGCACTTTTACCTGGGGCAGGCCTACGGTTCGCTGGAGCGGTACAGCGACGCCGAAGCACCGCTCAACACCGCACTGACGTTGGCGTCCGGAGATGCCGAGAGGCAGATCCAGGACTATCTCGGCTTCGTGCTCTCGAAGCAGAACAAGTACGACCTGGCGATTTCGGCCTACGAACGGGCGGGTAACGCCGCCGGCGCTGCGCGGGTGCGTGAGAACCAGCAGATCGCCCAGGAGAACCTGGAAGCCGACGAGCACAACCGGAACATCGAGGAGCTGCAGCGTCAGCGCGAGGCGATCCGCCGGCAACTGGATGAGCTACCCGGAGCGGCGAACGAGCCGCCGCCTCGCTAGGGACTCGGCGTAGCTCCAGTCAGTTTCCGACGCAGCATGTCCTGCGCCGCGCGGGGCTCCGCGCTGCCGCCAGATGCCTTCATCACCTGGCCGACCAGGTAACCGAGCGCTTGCTTGCGACCGCCGCGGTACTGGGTGACCGCCTTGCGGTTGGCCGCGATGGCGGCGTTGGCCCAGGCTTCGAGTTGATCGTCGTCCCGCACCTGCCGTAGCGCGAGCCGATCGACGATCTCGTCGGGCGTTTCGGTCGTGTCCCAAGCTTCGGCGAGAACATCCTTGGCGGCCGTGGCCGACAACTCGCCGGAATCCACCAGGGCCACGATGGCAGCGAGCCGCTCCGGCGGGATCACCTCCTCGGCGTCACCTGGGTTCTCGGAACCGCGATCCTGCATCTGGATGTTTCGCTGCTTCAACTCGCGCAGGATCTCGGTCATGACCCAGTTGGCGATCGAGCGGGCGCCGGCCGGATGCGCGGCCACGGCTCGTTCGTAGTACGTCGCCAGGGGAACGCTGCCGGAAAGGAGCGCGGCTTCTTCGGCGCGCAGTCCGTAGGCCTCACGGAAGCGGGCGCTCTTGTCCCACGGCAGTTCGGGAAGCTGACCTTCCTGGCGCCGGATGCGCGACCTGGAGAGCAGCACCGCCGGAAGATCGGGTTCCGGAAAGTACCGGTAGTCGTGGGCCTCCTCCTTGGACCTGAGCGAGCGCGTGGCGCCACTGGCCGGCTCGAAGCTCCGGGTCTCCTGATCGACCCGGCCTCCGGCGGTCAGGATGTGCAATTGCCGCTCCCGCTCGTACTCGAGCGCCTTGGCAACGTGGCGGAACGAGTTCAGGTTCTTCACCTCCGTCTTCGTGCCGAGCGTGCAAGAGCCGGTCGGTCGCAACGAGAGGTTGGCGTCGCAGCGGAGACTGCCTTCTTCCATGTTCCCGTCACTTGCGCCGGTGTAGAGAAGGACCTGGTGGAGCGTCTGCAGGTAGGCCTGGGCATCCGCGGGCGAGTGAATCTCGGGCTCGGTCACGATCTCCACCAGGGGTACGCCGCAGCGGTTGAAATCGACCAGGCTCCGACCCGGGAGCGGGCCGCCTCCGGGCACCTCGTGCAGGAGCTTGCCGGCATCTTCCTCGAGGTGGAGCCGATGGAGCCGGACCTTGCGGCCGGAGGGGAGCGGTACCGACCCGCCCTCGGCAAGCGGCTGGTCGTATTGACTGATCTGGTAGCCCTTCGGCAGGTCGGGGTAGAAGTAGTTCTTGCGCGCGAAGATGGACCGTCGCCTGACCTCGCACCCGAGCGCCAGCGCCAGCCGGATGGCGAGGTCGACGGCGTGTTGGTTGGTCACCGGGAGGGTGCCGGGATAGCCGAGGCAGACCGGGCAGACGAGCTCGTTCGGCTCGGCGCCGAAACGGTTCTCGCAACGGCAGAACATCTTGGTTCTGGTGCGCAATTGGACGTGGACTTCCAGCCCGATGACCGTTTCCCAAGCGGCATCGATGGCTGCGGGAGAAGCTCCCGGACTTGCCGTGCTCTGCGCTACGCTCATGACCGTCTCGATGGCCGCGGCATCCTACAGCAGCTACCCCAGCACTCCGTCGTGAGACTCGCGCGGCATTGACGAGAGAGCGCCGGAGCCCGCCGGCCGTCATGGTCCACAGGAGCGGCCGTGTCCGGGCGGCCTTCCTGGGAGTTCTGCCTGGCGGGGAGGCGCCTGGTCCGGAGGATGCCCTACGGTATCTGACGGGCTACACGCGGGCGGCGGAAACGACCCTTCCAGCCTGGTTGAAGCAACGGCACGGCGCCGAGGCTGTGAGGGTCGAAGAGCCGGGCTTCGGGGGAGACGGAGATGCCTTGATCGTCTCTCGCGCCGGCGTCGCGGCGACCGTCTTCGTCGCCGATTGCGTACCCGTGCTGATCGCGGCGGGTGAGAACGTGGCCGCGGTTCACGCGGGCTGGCGCGGACTGGCGAGCGTCGTTCTCGCCTCGGCGATACGGGAGTTGGAGCTGGCCGGCGCCACGGTTCCGGCGCGCGCTGAGGCCTGGGTCGGTCCGGCGATCGGGCCGTGTTGCTACGAGGTGGACGACGACGTGGCCGGCCGGGTGGAATCCGCGAGCGACGCCGAAGTCGTCATCCGCCGGCCGGGACGAAAACCCCACCTCGACCTGCCTCTGGCGGCTTCGATCCAACTCGCCGGCTTGGGCGTGGCCCGCGTTACGCGTAGCGGTTGTTGCGTTCGTTGCGATCCGAACTGGTGGAGCTACCGCCGCGACGGAGCGCGCGCCGGTCGCAACCATGCCTTCATCTGGCGCACGCGGGAAGTCGGCCGGACTTCAGTCTCCTTCGGACGCGGCCCGGCGAGAACTGCGGCTGCGGGTCCTGCGCGTGGGGTCGATTCCGACTGAGCGCAGGAAAGCCAGGTCGCGTCCATTGATGCGGAACGTCGGCGGTGGCAGCGGCCGTCGCGCCGACGAACTCTTGTCGGCGTCGCCATCGTCCTCGCCGCTTCTCTTGCAGTCGAGAAAGAGATTGAGCGTGTAGCCTTCACGCCGAATCGACTCGAGCCGATCGTGGACCTCGGGCGACTCGGCCATCGCCTCGCAGAGAGATCGGGTGAGTTCTTCGAGCAGTTGTTTGAGCCGGGGTTCCATGGGCCGACGACCATTATCCCAGACTGTCCCGGATCCGCCACAGGGCGGTTCTGAAGAATGGCGGCGGGTGCTCGAGGCGCTGGCGGAAGCGGGTTGGGAGCCGGTTTCCTTCGAGCCTCTGGCGGGCGATGTCTCGGCCCGGCGGTACGGGCGGCTGGGCCTTGCCTCCGGTGAGCGGCGCGTCGTCTGCAGCTATCCCGACGACATGAAGGACGTTGCTGAGCGGTTCCTTCGTGCAGGCGACCTGCTGGCCACGGTCGATGTGCCGACACCGAGGGTGGACGGGTACTCCCTCGAGCACCCGGTCTGGATTCTCCTGGAGGACCTGGGTCCCCACACCCTGTTCGAGCGCTGGACAAGGGACGGTGAGGCTTCCTACCCGAAGGCGAGCCGGCGGCTGGTGGAGGCAAGGGAGCTCATCAGGCGTATCCAACTCCTGCGGCCCGAGGAGGTTCGGGCTCTCGGCTCACCGCCGCTCGACCGGGCCCTCTTGATGGCGGAACTCGACCAGACGTGGGTTCGCTTCCTCGAACCACGCGGTCTGGTGTCGGACGCACGCTTGGCCGGGGAAGTGCGAGCTGTATGCGCGGCCCTCTGCGAGCGGCTCGATTCGGCTACGCCCGTGCCGTGTCACCGCGATTTCATGGCCCGCAACCTGATGCTGAGGGCGCCGAGTACGGACTCGGCGGGGGGCACCGACGAGCTTGTCCTGATCGACTACCAGGACTTGCGCCTGGGGCCCCCGTGCTACGACCTGGCCTCGCTCCTCAACGACACCCTGACGCTCTCGGTGCGGGAGCGGCAGGAGCACCTTTCGGCCATCCGCGAGGACGCTGGCCTGATTCGCCAGTACCACGCGGCGGCGGCACAGCGCACACTCAAGATCGTGGGTACCTTCGCGTACTTCGCCACGGTCGGCAGCGACCGCTATCTACGGTTGATTCCACCGGCCCTGCTGAGGTTCCTCGATGCCCTGGCCGCTCTTCCAGAAGGTCGCGAGCTGGCTCCGCGGCTGCGCCGGGCGTGGGCGTAGGTGCTAGAATCCGTACTCGACTTCGACAGGAGCAACGCCATGCCCTCCTTTGGCATCCAAGAGTTACTCATCATCTTCGTCATCCTCCTGGTCATCTTCGGTGGCAGCAAGCTGCCTCTCCTCGGTCGCGGGATGGGTGAGGGCATCCGGAACTTCAAGCGGGGCCTTCGAGGCGACGACTCCTCCGAACTGGAAGAGAAGCAGTCCTAGGCGGATCTGGCCGCCTACTGGGTGCGCGGACCTTCTGGTCCGCTGCCGCCGAAGGCGGCCAGGGACTCAGGCCGGCCGTTAGGCCGGCACCGCTTTGGCGGCCAGAGCCTCCTAGCCGCCGGCGAGGACGGCGAAGTCGAGGCCGCGCGGGTTGACGGCCGCCCACGCCGCACGGTGGTGCTCGACGTAGAGGCGGAGCACGTTCTCCGTGAACTTCCGGGTTTCGCGGAAAGGCGGCATTCCGCCCATGCGCTCGACCTTGCCGGGTCCTGCGTTGTACGCGGCAAGCGCCAGGACCAGATCGCCGTCGAAACGGCGTAACAGGGAGGCCAGATAGCTCGCGCCGGCATCGAGGTTCTGGCCAGGGTCGTAGACGTTGGCCACGCCGAACTCCTCAGCGGTTTTCGGCATCATCTGCATCAGGCCCAGAGCGCCCTGGGGTGAGACCGCCAGCCTGTCGAAAGCGGACTCGGTCTGCACCACAGCCGCCACGAGCAGCGGATCGATCTCGTGTCGTTCGGCGACGGCGACGATCTGGGTGCCGAATGGCACTTGCTGCATCCGGTCCCGGACCGCATCGGCGTCGGCGGCGCCTATGAAGAGCGTGAAACTCTCCTCGTGCGACCGAATCGCCTCAAACATGGGGCGGCTACCCAGGGATGCGAGTGCCGTCGTCGTGCCGGACGCGGGGTCCAGCCAGGCCTGTATCTCCTCGAACAGGGCGACATCGTCGAGATGGGGAGGCGCCGGTAGCGAGTCGGGCTGTCGCCCGGGCGCTGTGTTCCGCACCGAGACGGCCAAAATGGCCGTGACGGCCACAGCGATGGCCAGGGCCTTCGTGCGGCCCTTGGTGTTCGAGATGTGCATGACAAGAAGGGATTGAAGTGCTTTGGCGGTGGATAACCAGGTGCCCACTGCAAGGAAGGTCTTTGGTGTCGCGGGTTCCGGTCGTCGTCGACGGCGCGACTTGGCTGCGCTTGGCAGCAAGCTGCATGCCACACCGGATTCCTCGTTCCCAGCCGACCACCTGGGGGCTACGTCGATCGGTTCCTCTTGCCGGAGTCGCGATACTCGGCCGACTGGATGCGAAGGGCGTCGACCTTGTTGCGCAGTGTGTTGCGGTGAATCCCCAGGTGGTTTGCGGAGCGGTTGAAGTTGCCGTGGTTGAGTCGTAGCGATGCGAGGATGAACTGCCGTTCAAAGATCTGGCGAGCCTGAGTCAGGGTGACGCCGCGGCCGACCAGATGGTTGACGAGAGAGTCGAGCTGGTCGCTGAGAGCTCCCGTCGCGTTCTCGGGATCGCGGTCGTCTGCGCTGAGTTGCTTCAAGGCGAGTCGCGTGCCGAAACGGTGATTTTAGCACAGTTCGGACGGCTCGGGACGCCCTCGCGGGTTGCGAACCTAGCCGTCGTCGCTCTCTTCGCCGGAAGGATCATCGCCTCCCCGGTGCGGCGGCAGCGGCGGCCCTTCTGGAACCTCGCTTCGGAGGGATCGGATCTTCTCCTCCGAGGGCACCTTCTTGAGCCACTTGCTCTCCGGGTGCTCGTTTCGCAGCCGGTCGCAGGCGTCGCGTAGGTGGTCGTAGCGGTCCAGGACTCGCCTGCTCCCGATCTGCTTCAGCACGTCGACGTAGCTCAGGCACATGTAGGCGAAGATCTTGTCCGGCTCCGGGTATGCCGGATAGGCCTCGAGCATGTCCTTGAACCGGTTGCCGGCGGCGTTGGGAGCGCCGAAGCGGTAGTAGAAGGCACCGACGACGAACTCGTGTTCAGCGAGCTGGTTGCGGACCTCGACGATCCTCTGGGCGGCCTGACCCGCGTACTGGCTGGTCGGGTAGAGGCGTCGGACGTTCTCGAACTCCGTCAGCGCCTGACGGGCGGTCTGCTGGTCGCGGTCCGGCTTCTCGATCCGCTCGGCGAGGGCGGCAGCCAGTCGGAACTGCGCGTAGGCGGCGCGATCCGAGGTGGGGAACCGGTTCAGGAAGTCGCGGTAGCGCTGCTCCGCTTCCACGTAGGACTGGTAGCCGCCGCGCAGGAACAGCGCGTCCGCGGCCAGCAGCAGACCCTCCCGGCCGGTCTCCGAATTCGGTTCGACCTCGAAGGCGTGCACGAGGTGCCGCAGTGCCTGGGAGAACTTCTCCTCCTCCATGAGCTGCTTGCCGATGTCGAGCGCTTCGGCCGACGACAGCCGCAGGATCGGATCGTCCTTCACGCCTCCGCAGGCGACCG
>JAPOVF010000393.1 GCA_026708285.1 Acidobacteriota bacterium | reverse complement strand
GTCGCCGAACGACGAGTGGGCGGGCTTCGAGATCATGCCGTACCGGGTCTCCACTAGCATCCTGAGCGAGCCGCCGGGCAGCTACGTGCGGGACGCCTTCCGGCGTGGCCTGACGATTGAGGCCGGCGGCGTGTCGAACCCGTACAAGCTCGGCGTCATCGGCTCGTCCGACACCCACGTCGCGGCCGGCTCATTCGACGAGACGAACTACTGGGGCGCCTCCGGCCTCATGCAGCAGAGTGCCGAACAGCGCGGCTCGGTTCCGAGCGAGCCCGCGGCCGGTGCCGACCTGCAGAATCCCACGGCCGCCGCGCGGCCGATCGACGACGGTACCGGCCGCATCTATCCGTTCACGACGGCGATCACGAACGGCGCTTCGGGGATCGCCGCCGTCTGGGCGGACGAGAACACCCGTGAGGCGATCTTCGACGCGATGCGCCGAAAGGAGAGCTTCGCCACCAGCGGTACGCGGATCAAGTTCCGCTTCTTTGGCGGCGCGGGACTCGGCGGCCTCGACCTCGACGACCCGAACCTCGTCGCCACCGCGTACGAAGCCGGCGTGCCGATGGGCGGCGATCTGGTCGGTGCCGCCAGCGGCGAAGCTCCGAGCTTCCTCGTCTGGGCGATGCAGGACACGATGGCCGCGCCGCTTCAGCGCGTCCAGATCGTCAAGGGCTGGGAGTCAGGCGGTGAAACCGCGGAGATGGTCTACGACGTCGCCTGCTCCGATGGCCTCGAAGTCGACCCGGCCACCAACCGCTGCCCCGACAACGGCGCCACCGTCGACCTCAGCGACTGCTCGACCAGCGAGGACGTCGGTGCGGCGGAGCTGAAGACGATCTGGACCGACCCCGACTTCGACCCCGGCCAGCGGGCGTTCTACTACGCGCGGGTGCTGGAGAACCCGGTCTGCCGTTGGTCGTCCTGGGATGCGCTGCGGGCCGGTACCACTCCGCGACAGGACTTTCCGGCGACGATCCAGGAACGCGCCTGGTCGTCGCCGATCTGGTACACGCCCTAGGGTTGCGGCGCCTTCCGGGCCCGCCGGCGGGCCTGAAGGAGAAAGACGCCGAGCCCGAAGGCGCCGCCGAGCAGCGCGAGCGCCGGCGTATCCGCTCCTTGGTCGCCGAGCATGGCGTTGAAGCCGGCGCCGGCGAGGAAGCCGATGAGCACGGCGAGCAGAGCCATTCCGAAGCGTCTCACGATTGAAGTATGGCAGACGCGAACTTCGCTTCGGAGCCGTGATCCCTTGACGCGCTCCCAGTGAACCTGTACAGTCATCCTGTACGACTACAGGGAGTGCGCGGATGATCCATGAGACGACCTACACCAAGGCCCGCGAGCGTCTGGCGGCCCTGATGGATCAGGTGACGGACACGCGCGAGCCGGTCCTGATCCGGCGACGCGGCCATGAGCCCGTCGCCCTCGTTCCCGCGCATGAACTCGCCGGCTGGCTCGAAACCGCATACCTCCTGCGCTCGCCCAAGAACGCCCGGCGCCTCCTGGCCGCGAGTCAGCGGGCCGCGGACGGCGAAGGCGAGGCCTTTGTCGTCGACGAACTCCGCCAGCGGCTCGGTCTCGAAGCGGAGTGACCGCGACAGGGCGGCGAGAAGCCGTCATGGACCCTCACTTCCTCGAGGACCTCGAGTACTGGACCCGCACGGATCGGCGGCGAGCCCTGCGGGCGCTGAAGCTTGTTGAGGCCACGATCCGCGACCCCTTCGAAGGCCCGGGTAAGCCCGAGCCCCTTCGCGGGCAGCTCGCCGGCAAGTGGTCCCGGAGAATCGACCAGGAACATCGCCTGGTCTACGCGGTCGAAGGCAAGCGGGTCTTCTTTCTGGCTGCTCGTCACCACTACTGAATCCGTGATTGGAGACACCCCATGAAGATCGACGATCTCAGCATCACCCTCTTTGCCTGGAACGACATCCCGCCGCACTCCTACCTGGGCCGGGGACCGTTCGATCCGGCGGGCAAGGCGGATCAGGTCGGCGAACTCGCCCTGGTGACGATCCGGACGGACGACGGAGTCGAGGGCCATTCCTTCCTTGGCCTGGGGGCGAGCGGTCCCGCCCAGCAGTTGCTGCGGATGCTGAAGCCGATCGTCATGGGGCGCGATCCCCTAGCCAGGGAGCAGCTCTACCAGGAGATGCTGGAGCGCCGGCTGGTAGTCCAGCCCTGGGTGGTCGGCGCGGTCGACGTTGCGCTGTGGGACCTCGCCGGCAAGGCGGCGGGAGAGCCGATTCACCGGCTTCTCGGCACGTACCGGGACAGGCTGCCCGCCTACGCCAGCTCCGAGCAGCAGCCCAGCGTCGAGGCCTACGTCGA
>JAPOVF010000161.1 GCA_026708285.1 Acidobacteriota bacterium | reverse complement strand
TCGCGGCCCTCGTCATCTGGGCCCAGATCGACGCCCGGCCCGATCCGCAGGCCGAGCAGGCGATGGCGCAGGACGGCGGCGAGACGGACTTCCGCGGCCAGGCTCCGCTCGGACCCGAGATGGCGCGCCAGGCCGACGAGCTGCAGCGGCAGATCGACGCCGATCCCTCCGACCTCGACGCGATGCGTGCCCTGATGCAACTCCTGCTCACGAACGGCCGCGCCTTCGACGCATTCCAGGTGGCGCAACAGATCCTGCAGATCGACCCCGAGGACCCCGACGCGCACTTCGTTTCGGGCATGGTCCGCCTCCAGATGGGACAGGCCCAGGTCGCCCTGACCGCGCTCGAGAGGTCCCTGCGGAGCGACCCCGGCCACGAGCAGGCAGCGCTCATGCGAGGCCTCCTGCTGCTGCAACTCGGCGACCGCGACGGCGCCATCGCAACCTGGGAGAGCGCCAACCAGGTCCGCCCCAGCCCCCGCCTCGAACAGACCGCCGCCATGGCCCGCGAAGGCAAGACCTTCAACGAGATCGTCAACAACCCGCTGTAGAGCGCACCCGTCCGCGGGGCGTCCGGTGAGAGGGTTCCAGGAAACCGGAATACCCCGAAAGCGGCTGGGCGTTGAATCCAGACGCCACGCCACAGAACACCTGACCGAAAGGGGTAACCGGATGAGTGACGACCTCGAGCAGGCTGCATCCCCCGCGGAAGAGTTCGCGAAGGACGAACCGACCGCGCCAACCTCCGCTGAACAGGGTCTCCTGACCTACGTCGAGGAGACCCGCGAGGACAACAGGACCTTCCGCTACTCGTTCGGGGTCGCCGTGCTGTTCCACGCGATCCTGCTGATCGTCAAGCTGCCCGATCTGTACGGCGACGTGGTGGCGCCGCCGCCCAAGCCCAAGGTCTTCGTCGTCCAGCAGGTGCGCTTCAAGCCGCCACCGCCGGAAGTCGAGCAGCAGATTCCGAAGCCCAAGTCGAAGAAGGTGCCGATCCCCGATCCGACGCCCAACGAGCCGGAGCCGATCCGCATCGACGAGCCTGAGCACATCGACATCCCCGAGGTCGACGACCTCGATCTCTTCGCCCTCCCCGAGGCGCCGCCGCCGCCGCCACCGGACGGGCCGATCCATGTCACCGGCGACGTGACGCATCCGGAGAAGGTCAGTGCGCCACAGCCGCAGTACACGGAGATTGCGCGCAAAGCGCGGATCCAGGGCTCCGTCATTCTTCAGACGACGATCGACAAGAACGGCGACATCACGGACGTCGAGGTACTGAAGGGCCTGCACATGGGCCTCAGCGAGGCGGCCGTGGCGGCGGTCAGGCAGTGGAAGTTCAAGCCGGCGACGCTGAACGGCAAGCCGGTCGCCGTGTACTACAACCTGACCGTCAACTTCACACTCCAGTAGATCATCTGGCGAGCACTTCGCGGTTCTCGCGGATCCGGAGCTACGTCGCCAACCCCAGCCGTCGGATCACGTCGGCCGCGATGTCACGCTTGCGTTCCGTCCCCCGGGTTCGGATCCGCACATCGGCCTGACGGTAGGACTCCAGGCGGCTCTCGTACAGCGCGCGCGCCTGGTCCGGGGACTCGAACAGCGGCCGCCGCTTGTGGGACTGCTGCGCGCGGCGGCAGAGCGCTTCCCAGGGCGGATCGAGCCAGACGCTGGTGCCGAGGGCCGCGATCAGGCGACGGTTTCGGGCAAGGGTGAAGACGCCACCGCCGGTGGCGATCACTGCCTGGTCGATCGCGGCGCAACGTTCGAGCGCAGCCGTTTCGCGTTCGCGGAAGTACATCTCACCGCGCTCGACGATCAGGTCGGCCACCGGCTGGCCTTCATGCTCGGCGATGTCCGAGTCGAGGTCCAGAAACGTCCAACCCAGGGACCGGGCCAACCGCCGTCCGATCCGGCTCTTGCCGGCCGCCATGAAGCCGACGAGGAAGACGCGCATGGCTCGGAGGGTACACGCCAAGGGACCGCGAGCGGCTTGGGAGCCTGACGTATAGTTCCACTGGAGCAACCTGATTCCGATGTCCCCCCTTGCGATCCTCGTCCTGATCCTGATCGGCGGCTTCGTCTGGGGCGGCTTCACGATGTTCCTGATCCGGGCGCTCAGGAGCGAGCGCTCTCGATCCCAAGACGGCTGAAGACCGGTTTCGCGAATCCTCAGGCGAGCGCTCGCAGCAACCGGCGGCAGGAGACCGCCAGGTCCGCCGGATCGAGCGCCGAAACGACGGCCACCGCGTCGGCGCCGGCCTCGATGACGCTCGGTGCGCGCTCGGCGTCGATGCCGCCGATCGCGATCAGGGGCTTCGAGGTGACCGCGC
>JAPOVF010000046.1 GCA_026708285.1 Acidobacteriota bacterium | reverse complement strand
AGCCTGGACGGCCGGATCGCGACGGCGACCGGCGACAGCCAGTGGATCTCGTCGAAGCGGGGCAGGCAATGGGCCCTCGACCTGCGGGAGGAACATCAGGCGATCGTCGTCGGCAGCGGTACCGCGCTGGCCGACGATCCACGGCTGAACCGGCGGCTGGGTCGGGCCGAGGGGCCGATCCTGCGGGTAGTGCTCGATCGGCGGCTGCGGCTGTCGTCGGTGGCGCGGATGTTCGGGGTCGAGGGGCCCGTCGTCATCTATACGGAGGCTCCGCGGGAGATCGGCTCCTCGACGTCGGCGGACACTCGCGACTGGGCGACACGGCGCGACCACTTGCGC
The DNA here is from genome assembly GCA_026708285.1 of Acidobacteriota bacterium. GTDB lineage: Bacteria > Acidobacteriota > Thermoanaerobaculia > Multivoradales > Multivoraceae > Multivorans. The sequence continues at coordinate 2,006 of JAPOVF010000046.1, read as the reverse complement.
AGCGCCGGCGCCGAGGTGGTGGGTCTTCCCGCCGTCGAGCCGGCCGGTGTGCTGGAGGACCTCTTCGACCGTGGAGTTTCCAACGTGCTGGTCGAGGGTGGCGGGCAGGTGCTCGCCGCCTTCTCCGGTTCCGGGCTGTGGGATCGAGCGGCGGTGTGCTGCGCGCCCGTTCTGATCGGCGGCGCGGCGGCGCCCGGTCCTCTGGGCGGCGAGGGACCGCTACGACTGGCCGATGCCTGGCGCCTGGACGAAGTACGGGTCGGCAGGCGCGGACCGGACGTGATTCTCTTAGGCTACAGGCAGGGATGTTTACCGGAATTGTCACGGAACGTGGGCGGGTAGTCGAGGTCCCCGGGGCGTCCGACCGGGGCGGTGCGCGCCTGGTCGTCGGACACTCGCCGACGCTGGCCGCGAAGCTCGATCTAGGTGCCAGCATCGCCGTGGCGGGCGTGTGCGTGACCGTGGTGGAGCAGGACGAGGCGGATGGAACAGCACGATCCGCGTTCGACCTCTCTCCGGAGACGTTGAGCCGAACGCCGCTCGGCGCGCTGCGGGCCGGCGACGAGGTGAACCACGAGCCGCCGCTTTCGGCCGGCGACCCGCTGGGCGGCCACTGGGTCCAGGGGCATGTGGACACGACGACCCGGGTAACGCGGGTGGAGGAGCAGGGGGACCACCGTGTCGTCACGTTCAACGTCCCGGTCGGACTGGAGACGGGAGTCGTGCTCAAGGGCAGCATCACGATCGACGGCGTCAGTCTGACAATCGCGGCGCTCGACGATGGGACGTTCGACGTGGCGCTGATACCGCACACGCTGGAGGTGACGACCCTTGGTGGTCTGAAGCCCGGCGACCGCGTGAACGTGGAGGGGGACGTTCTCGCCCGCTACGTCCAGAAGGCGGTGGAGGCCGCGGTTGCGGCCGCGCTCGAGTCGAAGTAGTCAAGTGACGTCCCTCACGCTTCGGGAACACGTCGCGGAACCCGCCAATCTCTGGATATGCCACAGCTTCTCCCGTTGGCCAGTTACCGGTGAGGACGACTTCTGGTGCGATCTCGCTACCGGTAGCCTGCGATCGTCCGGTGTCGCGGCGGACGTCGATGCGAGTGATGCAGTCGAGCTGCTTCACTCAGTGACCGATGTCGTCTACGTTCCGCCGCTCGCGGCTGAACACGGGCCACTCCGTTCCAGCATCATCGAGGCCGCGGTCGGAACCGGCGTTCCACTTCTGATCCAACTGACGACGAAGGACCTGCTGAGTACGACGGCGCGCAACTCTAGCCTCGCAGAGGTGGCGCTCAACGCCGTTGTCGTGATCGATCTGCTCAACACCCTCGTGCGCAGGGCCGCCACGTTGCGAGATGACTTCAAGGAAGAGCGCCAGCCAGGCCTCCCCTTCGAGCCGTCCCCGCTCCAGGACGCGACCCTGGTCTGGCCGCTTGTCAGCGGCTGGACCGACCAACCCGGAGTCCTGGAGCCGGCCATGGCCCGGCTCGCCGCGGCGGGGGCCAGAAGGGCCGTGCCACGGACGATGCACTTCGATGCTCGCGAGCGGCGGCTCCTTGCCGAACACCTCCAGCCGACCTGGCCCGAGGCGTTCGACGCCCTCTTCCACGCCGGTGAGTCACCCCCGGACGAGTCGGCCTTCCGAACTGCCGCCGGAGCCGCCGGTCTCGAACATCGCCTTCCGCGGCCGCTGCCCGCGCCACCGCTGCCTGCAAGACTCCGCCTCGCCCGCGAACTCGCGGGCCACCTGATCGAGCTCGGCGATGTCGCCGTCACGGGCGGCGACGCCTACTATCGGGCCGCACGCTTCCTCGACCGGGACGAAGTCGACGTCGAAGCCGCCGCCCGCGAAGGCAACCTTGGCGTCCTGCCGTGGCTCGAGGATCCGGCCAGGCGGGCGGTGGAGCAGTGGCTTACCGCACGGCGCGCAGACTGAATGCCGATGCACCTGGTCGTCTTCGACGTGGACGGAACGCTGGTCGAGTCCGAGGACTTCGACGG
>JAPOVF010000335.1 GCA_026708285.1 Acidobacteriota bacterium | reverse complement strand
CACCGAACCTCTTGCCCGGGTGATGATCGAGGGCCCCGACCAGGGGCGGATCGAGAGTTTGTGTGAGCGGATTGTCCGGGTGCTCGAGGTGGAGTTGGGCGCCGGTTGAAACTGGGTGCGCCGGCCTTCTGGCCGGCTTTCTGGAAACACACGCCGCCGCGAAGCGGCGACCACTCCGCCCCCTCAGCCGCCCTCCATCGCCGCCAGCATCTCCCTGACCGCCGCCGTCATCCCGATCAGCACCGCCCGCGACACGATCGAGTGGCCGATGTTCAGTTCCGACACCCCGGGCAGGGCCGCCACGGGTCCGACGTTGTCCACGGTCAAACCGTGTCCGGCGTACGCCTCCCGGCCCGCTGCCAGACCGCGCTCGGCGGCGGCCTCGATCTTCGCGAACTCCGCCGACGCCTCGGCGCCCGAGGCCCGCGTGTAGGCGTCGGTGTTCAGTTCGAAGCCGGTGACCTCCTCCTGCGCGTCGAGCGCCGCGATCTGGTCGAGGTCGGGATCGACGAAGACGGACACCTGGATACCGACGGCGGCGAGGCGCCGCGCCGCGCGGCGGACCTGGTCGCCGCGGCCGATCAGGTCGAGTCCACCCTCGGTGGTCACCTCGTCCGGCCGTTCCGGAACGAGCGTCACCTGATCGGGGCCGACGCGCTCGGCGAAGTCGAGCATCGGCTTCTCGGTCGCGATCTCCAGGTTGAGCCGGCCGCTGACCGTCCGCCGGAGTTCCACGACGTCCCGGTCCTGAATGTGGCGGCGGTCCTGGCGCAGATGCACCGTGATGCCGAAGGCTCCCGCCTCCTCGGCGAGGCGCGCCGCCTCGACGGGGTCGGGATAGCCCGCCAGACGCGCCTGCCGCACGGTGGCGACGTGGTCGACGTTCACCGACAGCTCGGTCACGCCTCGCCCTCCCCGAGCAGGCCCTGCTCGCGGTAGTCCTTCAGCTTCCGCTGCAGGGTGCGCACGCCGATGCCGAGCACCCGCGCGGCCTGGGCGCGCTTGCCGCCGGTCCGGCCCAGGGTCTCCAGGATCGCCTGGCGCTCGATCTCGGCCATCGTCCGGGGTTCGCCGAACGGGCTCTGGACCGGGCTCTCGGTGGGGATCGCGGCGGCGCTGCGGACCTCCTCCGGCAGATCGCCGACCTCGATCATGCCGCCGTCATGGAAGACCGCGACCGTCTCGAGCACGTTGCGCAGTTCCCGCACGTTGCCCTGCCAGCGATGCTCGGAAAGGCACTTCTGCGCCCTGCCCGAGAGCCGCATCTCCGGCTTGCCTTCGCGGGCGGCGAACTCCCGCAGGAAGTGGTTTGCCAGCAGCGGCAGGTCGTCCAGCCGTTCCCGGAGCGGCGGAATGCTCAGCGTCACGACCTTCAGCCGGTAGTAGAGGTCCTCCCGGAAGGCGCCGTCGGCCACCGCCTGCTCCAGGTTGCGGTTGGTCGCGGCCAGGAGCCGGAAGTCGACGTCGATCATCCGGCTGCCGCCGACCCGCATGACCTGGCGTTCCTCGAGTACGCGCAGCAGCTTCACCTGAAGCTCGGGCACCAGTTCGCTGATCTCGTCCAGGAAGAGCGTGCCCTGGGCGGCGAGTTCCAGCTTGCCGATCTTGCGTCCGACCGCCCCGGTGAAGGACCCCTTCTCGTGGCCGAACAGTTCGCTCTCCAGGATCTCGTTCGGAATCGCGCCGCAGTTGAGAGCCAGGAACCGCTCCTGCCGGCGGGGGCTGGCCTGGTGCAGGGCCTTGGCGACGAGTTCCTTGCCGGTGCCGCTCTCGCCCAGGATCAGCACCGAGGCCCGGCTCGGCGCGACCTGCCGCATCTGCTGGAACAACTGCTCCATCGCCGCCGACTGGCCGACGATCGCGTCGAAGCCGAAGCGTTCGTCCAGCATCTCGCGCAGGTTCGTCACCTCGTCGCGCAACTGCCAGTTCTCGATCAGCTTGAGCACCCGGCTGCGCAGCTCGTAGAGGTCGACCGGCTTCGTCAGGTAGTCGTCGGCGCCCACGCGCATCGCCTCGACCGCCGACTCGATCGTGCCGAAGCCGGTGACCAGGATGACCGCCAGGTCGAGCTCCTGGGCCCGCACCCGGTTCAGGAACGCCAGCCCGTCCATTCCCGGCATCCGCAGATCGCACACCGCCAGGCGCACCCGCGGTTCCCGTTCGACGAATGCCAGCGCCGGCTCCGCATCGTCGAAGACGCGCACACCGAGCCCGGCCCGCTCGAGCGCGATCGCCATCGACTGGCGGGATCCGGCCTCGTCGTCGATGACGATGACCCAGGGGGCTGCGGCCATGGCGGGCATCCTAGCCGCCGTTGCGTCGGTTGCGGTCGCCGCTTCGCGGCGGCAGTGTTTCT
>JAPOVF010000289.1 GCA_026708285.1 Acidobacteriota bacterium | reverse complement strand
CGCGCCGACTCCGAACACCGTGATGTCGACGCTGTCCGAGGACGACGCGAGCAGGCCCGGCGGCACCTCGATCTTCCCCGCCGGCCTGCCCGCCGAGACGTGGAGCGCCAACGCGTAGTCCGGCACGCCGAAGCGCTCGTACAGGCCGTCCTCGAGCATCTCGCGCGCGCCCATGATCCGCTCTTCCGCCGGCTGGCCGACGAACATGACCGTGCCCGACCACCGGTCGCGCATCGCGGCGAGCCGCCTCGCCACGCCGACCATGGTCGTGATGTGCATGTCGTGTCCGCACGCGTGCATGACCGGGACTTCCTCGCCCGAGAGGTCGATCTGGGTGACCGTCGAGGCGTAGGGCAGCTCGGACTTCTCCGCCACCGGCAGGCCGTCCATGTCGGCCCTCACGAGGACCAGCGGGCCGTCGCCGTTCTCCATCATGCCGACGATTCCCGTGCGGCCGATCCCCTCCGTCACCTCAACGCCCGACTTGCGGAGTTCATCCGCCAGGCGGGCGGCCGTCTCGTGCTCCAGGAAGGAGAGCTCAGGGTTGCGGTGGAAGTGCTCGAAGAGCGATTTCAGTTCGGTCCTGTAGTCCTCGGCGATGGCGTCGGACAGGTCCTCGGCGGCAGCCGCCGCGGGCCCTCCGAGGAGCGTCGGCAACAGAAGCACTATGGATAGCAAGGAACGGTACCGGCGCATCGCTAGCCCACCGTCTCTTCGATCAGTGCCAGGAAGTCGTCAGGCAGGCTGCTCGTCCTGGCCAGGATCCGACCCTGTTCATCGAGGAGCAGGTAGGTGGGAAACGCGCTGACGTCCAGGACCTTCGTCAACTCGCTCGTCATGCCGACGTGCCAGTTCACCCACGGCATCGGCTCCTTCTCCATGAACTCGACCGCCGTCTCCAACTCCGCGTCGACGCTGACGGCCAGCAGGACGAAGCGGTCCGCGGGCAGCTCGGCGACCAGTTCCCTCAGCGTCGGCAACGCCGCGATGCAGGGCTTGCACCAGGTCGCCCAGAAGTCGAGGAGCACGACCCGGCCCCGGTAGTCGGCCAATGCCTCCTCGACGCCGTCCATGCGGCTGCCGGTCAGATCGGCCACGACACTCCCGACCGTGGCATGCCGGATGCTGCGAATCAGGTCCGCCTCGGCATCCGCGAAGGTTCCTGCGCCCATCCTCATCCCGAACAGGAGCGCCTCGTCCTCGACGCCCGCGCTCAGTCCTTCCGCAGCGTCGAGAGCGGCCTCCTTTCTGGCCGTGCGCTCATCCTCGGACAGCGCTTCCGCGTTGACGGCCGCCATCCGCCCCAATGCCAGGTAGTAGCGACCGGCCGCACGCAGCACCGGATCCTCGGCCTCGCTCGCCAGCTCCTCGAAGAACCTGTCCGTAGCGGGCCGCGAGGATTCGCCGTCGTTGCGGAAACGCCGGAGCATGTTCATCCGGGAAAGCGTCATTCCCCACGCCCCGAAGTCCGGGACGTACTCGAGAAGAGCTTTCGCTCCCCGGTAGGCGTACTCATCGCCCCTGGCCGTCATCGCGGCCTGGTTGGTCAGAAACTGCGCCGCGTCGACCGACCGCTCGTGCGTGCCGCCCTCCTCGAGAATCGCGATCGCGGCCGCGGCTGCTCGTTCTGCATCAGGTGGCCCGGAAGCCTCCTCGCCATCCTCTGAAGTCTCGGCATCGTCGTCTGGCCCCAGACTGTTCAGACGATGCTGCATCCACTCGCGCTGACGGCTCATGTAGTCCGTCACGACCTCCCAGTCGGGACCGACTTCAGCGACCAGCGCAGCGAGTTTCTCGTCTGAATTCGAGCCCTCTTCGCCGACCGTCCCGCCGTAGGCCGCCGGAAACAGCAAGAGCACCATGCCAAGTGCCGCGAGTGTGCGATTGGACGCGTTCATAGAACAGGGACCTCCCAAGGGACAGGGGCGTCTGGATGTCCCTATCCTAGTGACCGTCAGTTTTCGAAGCCGATGGGTTCTATGTTGCAGATCGAGTAGGCGACCGGACGGCGGCGGGTCCAGGCCGGTTCCACGGTGATGGAACGCCAGTCCTCGATGACCGCTTCGAGGTTTGCGACCTCTTCCGGCCGCTCTGCGGCGAGGTCCGTCTGTTCCCGGACATCGGTGGACAGGTCGTAGAGAAAGCCGCCGGGCGCGTCCTGGTTCGGCTTGATCAGCTTCATGTCGCCGCTGCGGACGGCGACCGTCGGATAGTTCCGCCACACGAGGCGGCCGTCGCCTGTCGCTTCGGCCGACCCGTCGAGCAGCGGCATCAGGTCGTGTCCGTCCAGTTCGAGATCGGCAGGCGCCTCTGCTCCGGCTGCCGCCAGGGCGGTCGGCAGGATGTCGAGCGTCGACACCGGCGCGT
>JAPOVF010000061.1 GCA_026708285.1 Acidobacteriota bacterium | reverse complement strand
TCGTCATCCGGAGCGTGGAGTCCGCGCTTGAAGGCAAGGCAGCGGACATCGCACACTGCCCGAATTGCGGTTCCGACCAGGTCGACAGCTACTGCGCTGCCTGCGGGCAGCGCGTCGGCGACCTGCACACATCGGTTGGGCACTTCATCCGCGACGCCATGGACGGCCTCTTCTCGTTCGACTCGCGCGTCTGGCGCACCCTGATCGCGCTCGTGGCTCGCCCGGGCTTGCTGACCGTCGAGTACTGGCGGGGGCGGCGAGCCCGCTACGTGGCGCCGCTGCGGTTGTATCTGTTCGTCAGCTTCTTCACCTTCCTTCTGCTTGCGCTCTTCGCGCGGGGCAACGTCGTCGACATGACCGGCGAAGACCGGGGCGCTCCGGTCCGGATCACTCTGACGGAATCGGAAGCCGCGGATCAGGACGCGGGTTGGTTCGTTGATCGCGTGCTGCGGCCGATCATGGAGGACAGCGAGGGCTTCGAGGCCCTCTTCGTCCGGCGGCTGCCCTGGATGTTCTTTGCACTCGTGCCGTTGTTCGCGACGTTCCTCCGAGTGTTGTATCGGCGCCGAGAGCGTTTCTACGTGCCGCACCTCGTGTTCGCACTCCACTTCCACGCCGCGGCATTCCTGGTGACCAGCGTGGGACGAGCCGGGGCCTTGCTCTGGGAACCGCTGTCCGGCCTGGCCTTCGTCGCCGTCCTTGTCGCGCTCTTCCTGTGGCTGCGGCGGGCGTACGGAGAGGGATGGTTCAGAACGTTCGTCAAGCAGGCGTGCCTGCTCTTCGTTCACGGACTCAGCATCGTGATCGCCATGGGTGGGTTGATGATCATCACGGGATTGGCCTTGTAGAGAGTGGGCGGGCCCGGCGTCCGTCTGGCGATAGGCTTTCGCCATGAGTCGGCTGGAGGTGCTTCTCGATGCAATGCGTCCGCTTCTGGAAGAACAGGGGGCCTACGGCGCCTGGCTCTTCGGGTCGCAAGCGCGGGGCACCGCGGATGCCGAGAGCGACATCGACCTGATCGTCGTGCAGCCGAGCGACGAGCCCAGGCCCCTGCGCCGGCTGGCCTACTCCGAGGCGGTCGAGGCGGCGGGCGGGGCGGTGGATCTCCTGGTCTACACGCCCGAGGAGTTCGAGGCGATGAGGTCGGCGGGACGGCCCTTTCTGGTGGATGCGCTCCTGGAGGCGAAGCCCGTTCACCTCGGAACGCCCTGGGGCGAACTCGTCGAGCGGGAGCTCCAGGAACTTCGTGGCGCTGGGGCGGCCTCTTGGCCGACCCCGTCGGAGGTGGCGCGGACCGAAGCCAAGCGGTGGCTGGGCATGGCCGAGTACGATTTCGGCTTCGCCAGGTTGGCCTTCCGGGAGAGCTACTACAACCAGGCCTGCTTTTTCGCACAGCAGGCGGCGGAGAAGGCGGTCAAGTCGATCGCCTACGGCCTGGGCGAGCGCCGTGTGCGCACCCACTCGCTGGTGGAAATGATCGATCGCTACGCGGAACGAGCCCCGGACCTGGTCGCGCTGCGTGGTTTGGGCAAGGGCCTGGACGTTCACTACGTCGAGGCCCGCTACCCGAACGGCCAGGACAGGGGCATACCGGCCGAGACCTACACCCGACAGATGGCGGAGGAAGCCCTCGAAGCGGCGGAACCGTTCGTGGCGGCGGCGACCGGCCGCGTGCAGGCGGAACCCGATGCCGATCAGGCCTAGCTGTCGGCCGTGATCCCCCGGGCGACCGCGGCGCGCACGGCCGCGCCCGCGGGCTTTCCGGAGACGGCGTCGACGGCCTGGAAGTCGAGGTTGCGGCCGCGTTCCACGTACTCGACCCAGTACGGGTAGGCGCACGGTTCGGAGCGAAGCAACCTGCCGCGTTCACGGCGGCGCTTGCCGCGAGCCGCCATCAGCAGCACGCGACCTGCGAAGTCGGTGGCCCGCTCCTCCGCTTCGGCGGGTTGGAGCGCAGGCGGAAGGGTCGCCGGTCCCGGTACGACCTCGAGACCGTCCAGCCGGATGTGCGCGGCCTGCCCGCTGAGCCGGCAGACGAGGACGGCGAGCTGCTTGCCCGGGTTGGAGCCGCTCTCGGGCGTGTATGTATCCGCGGCGGCCTCGAGCGTTTCGTAGACGACGAGCCAGTGAGGCAGGTAGAGAAGTTCGAAGGCGACCGGCCGCCCGCGCCGGAGTCGCCGCAGCCGGCCTCCTGCCAGCGTCCGGCGTGCTTCGTCGCCGGCGATCTTCGGCGTGATCGCCGGGGCGGGTTGTGGCGCCTCGCTCAGCGTTTTCCCGTCTGCTTTGAACGACCGCGGCTGCCGTAGAACATGAGGACGGCGGCCGCCAGCAGCAGGGCCGCCCCGGCGGCGGTGCTGAGCGCGAGATCGA
>JAPOVF010000162.1 GCA_026708285.1 Acidobacteriota bacterium | reverse complement strand
TAGTCGGCGCCGGTGTGCGGCGAGCGCGGTTCGCCGTTGATGATGCGCTTGGCGCCGAAGCGGCCGCCGGCGGGCATCTCTTTGAGGGGCGGCCCCAGGGGCAGGGAGAAGCGCGGCTTGCCCTGGCGTGCCCAGAGCTTGCCGATCAGGGCGTTCTCGCGCTGCACCCGGGCCAGGTTCTCAGGCGAGAGATCGACCCGGCTCTGGTCCTTGATATGTAATCGCTGGACCGTGTACGGGTACTCACCGAGACCGATCCGTAGCCGCTCACGTTGGCCGTCCCGGTCGCGCTCGGCCACGATGTCGGCTGTTCGGGTGAGGCCGACAGGCACCAGGCAGCCTGGTTCTCCGTCGAGGTTCGTCGGCGCAAACTCGCGGCCACCGAGCAGGCACCGTTCGATTCCGGCGCCCTGCCAGTGGACGAGACTGCCCGGCGACGCAGTCTGGGCTGAAGCAGGCGCGGCGACCGTCGCGCACATCGCGGCAACCGAGCACAGGCCGACCAGCGAACGAAAAGAGATCATGCGCCGAACTATAGACGATCGCGCATAGATTCCGCGGGTGCTCGGAGGAAAAGCGGTACGCTTCCGTTCTGCCGGGCGACGGTCGTCCGGAGCAAAAGGGAGCCCCTGTGAGTCTCAGAGCGACGTACCTGGAGAGTGACGGACTGGAGCTGGCGCGCCTGCTTCGCACAGGCGAGTTGGCGCCTGCCGAGGGGGTCGAGTGCGCGGCCGCGATCGCTTCCGAGTTGAACGGCGACCTGAATGCGATCGTGTACTCGGACTTCGAGCGTGCCGCGGCGGCGGCTCCGGCTGCCGTGGCGGCCGGTGGGCCGTTCGCAGGCGTTCCCTACCTGCTGAAGGATCTCTACGCCGCCGCTGACGGTTTGCCGATGACGAACGGCAGCCGCCTGTTCGCCGGCAACGTGCCGGACCACGACTCCGAGATGGTCCGCCGCTACCGCCAGGCGGGACTCCTGATCGCGGGCCGCAGCGCCTCGCCGGAGTTCGGACTCACGACCAGCACCGAGTCGGCGATTTTCGGTCAAACCCGCAATCCCTGGAACCTGGAGCACATCGCGGGCGGCTCGTCGGGCGGCGCCGCCGCCGCGGTTGCGGCGGGAATCGTGCCGGCTGCTCACGCCAGTGACGGTGGCGGTTCGATCCGAATCCCGGCATCGTGTTGCGGGCTGTTTGGCCTCAAGCCGAGCCGCGCCCGGGTGTCGTTGGCCCCGGATGCCGGAGAGGGTTGGGCCGGCCTCTCGGTCCAGCACTGCGTGAGCCGGACGGTGCGCGACAGCGCCGCGCTCCTCGACGCGGTCGCCGGTCCGGTCGCGGGCGATCCCTACGCGGCGCCGGTGCCCGACGGTCCGTTTCTGGAGGAAGTCGGCAGGGAGCCTGGGCGGCTGCGGATCGCCCTGACCGCGCGGGCCTTCAACGGTTCGGAGGTTCATTCGTCCTGTGTCGCCGCGGTCGAGGAGGCGGCCCGCCTCTGCCTGGAACTGGGGCACGACGTCGAGGAGGCCGCCCCGGACATCGACGTCGCGGCCCTGGGCAACGCAACGCGGCTGATCGTCGGGGCCAACATTCGCGCCACGGTGGCGGAACGATCCGAAGTGCTCGGCCGGAAGGCGTGGGAAGAGGAACTGGAACCGTTGACCTGGGCCATGGCGGCTGTCGGTGAAGAGCACGATTCCGCCGACTACGTTCGGGCGACGCGCACCGTACACGCGGTTTGCCGCCAGGTGGCTGCCTTCTTCTCGGGGGGTTACGACATTCTCCTCTCGCCGACGATGGCGGCGCCGCCGGCCAGACTGGGCGTTCTGTCCCTGTCGAATCGAGGCGACGACTACCTGCCCGCGTTGCTCCAGACGATCGGCTTCACCCAACTGATGAACGTGGCGGGCAACCCGGCCGCGTCCGTGCCGCTTGGCTGGACCGACTCAGGCGGCGGTCTGCCGATCGGCGTGCAGCTCGCCGCACCGGTCGGGGGCGAGGGGTTGCTGTTGCGGTTGGCCAGCCAGCTGGAACGGTGCCGTCCCTGGACCTCGCGCAAACCGCCGTGTTCGGCCTGGGGCGAGAACTGAGAAAGGTCGCCCTGTCCGTAGCCGTCCTGGCGGCGGCGGTGCCGGTAGCGGCGACCGGCAGTGAGCCACCGTGGCAGCGACTCGAGTTTCGCGCCAAGAAGTTCTTTCTCTCCGCCGACGCCGCGGTCGAGTTCGATTCCACGGCCCCACTGCCGGTGGCTGACCGCTGCGAGGGCCGGCCTTCGTTGCCGGTGTCGGCTGCGCGGATCCGCATCGAGTCTTCGATATTCGGCCGTCGTTCGCAGTCCTCGTTGTGGTTCGATGCGGAGAGCCTCCAGGCCCATGTCCGGGTGCAGGAGGAACGTGGTAGCCGCAATCGCTACAAGCGCTATACGTTCTGTCAGGGCACCGTGGAGGCGGAGCGGGCGACGCCCAACGCCGGAGAGGCCGACCTGCCTGTCGCGTCATGGACGCACCGCTACCCGCTCGTTCACGAGGTGCCGGCGGAACTCACAGCACCCCTGTCCGAGCCGTCTGCGCTCTTGCACCTGGTGGGGCGCCTGGCGGCTCTCCAGGCGGAAGGCGGAGCGGCGAGCCGGACCGTCCCGGTGTTCTCCAACAGCCAGGTTCTGGCGGTTCGGATCGACCGGCATCCGGAGACGATTCCGGCGATGCCCGGGTTCTCCGTCGCCGGCGGTCCGTCACCGGAGGAACTGACCCTCGCTCGCTTCACCCTGACCCCCCTGGCCATCGGTTCAGATGGAGGGGTCGAGGACTTCGAGTTGCTCGGGCTGGAGGGTGAGATCGAGATCCTCGCGGCGAGAGAACTTCAACTGCCAGTGTCGATTAGCGGTAGGCTCCCGCCTGCGGGACGGGTGACCGTACGGTTGCGTCACGTCGAACTCCGCGAGAACCAGTAACCATGCAGAAGAAACCAGGGCGGCGTTCGTGACGGACGGCCCTTCCGACAGCGTCGATCGGGTTCGTGAGGAGTTCGTCCAGCTTTGGGGGGCGCTGGGGACCTTCTGGGGTGTTCCGCCGACGACCGCACGGGTCTTCGGCTGGCTGATGTCGCGCCGCGAACCCGCCGACGCCCAGGAGATCATGGCCGGTCTTGAACTGAGCCGCGGCGCGGTGTCGATGGCCTGCCGGGAACTCCGGGAGTGGAAGCTGATCGCGCCTGAACGGGTGGCCGGGTCGCGTCGGGTCGTCTACCGTCCCGAGACCGACCTCGAACGCGTGCTGCGCAACGTCGTTCAGATCCGCAAACGACGGGAATGGGACCCGATCCGTGAGAACATGCGCGACTGGATTCCGGCGCTCGAGGCCGATAGCTCTCCCGACACGGCGGAGTTTCTCGAACGTCTGCGAGCCATCGACACCCTCATGGCGCGCGCCGATGCAATCGCGGAGTTTCTGTTGAAGGGCGGTACGGTGACGGACTTTGGACTCAAGGCGCTGCTGGGAGCCGGAGCGGTTGCCGCCCGGCTGGGGAACCTCGCCCTTTCGCGGCTCGACACGGCCGCACCGCCGGATCGAGTAAGGGACCTCGAGGCGGAGGAACAGGAGAGTTGACGGTGCTCCCCGACCACCGAGGCGGCCTCGCTCTCGGCGACGAGGTCCTGGTCCGGCTGCGGGATCTCTGCGTCGACGGCGGTCTGAGCGACCTTGCCTCGACGATCGAGGATCTGGTCGGCTTCGTTCGTGACGACCTGGCGGTGGTCGAGGAGGACCTGGCCGCCCTGCCCCTGGGCGACACGCTCGTGGGGGATGCCGGAGTCGGTCTGGTTCACCTTGGCGGCAAGCGGCTGCGGCCGCTCTGTGTCGTCCTGGCGTCACGGGTCGGAGGGACCTCCGCGCCGGCCGTACATGATTTGGCGGTCGCCGCGGAACTCGTCCACAACGCGACTCTGCTGCACGACGATGTCGTCGACAACGCGGATCGCCGCCGGGGCCGGCCGACGGCGCGCGTCGAACTCGGCAATGCCGCGTCGATCTTCGCCGGCGACTATCTGCTGATCGAGGCGCTGCAGCGTGTCCAGCGAGCGGATGTGCCCGGCGTGATGGACGGTCTGCTCGCGACGATCGCCGAGATGATTCGGGCCGAGTCGCTCCAGCTGGAGAACCGTGGCCGACTCGACACGTCGGAGGATCTCTACTTCGAGGTGGCCCGCGGCAAGTCCGCGGCGCTGTTCCGTTGGGCTCTGGGCGCCGGCGCAATGACGGGCGGGGCGTCGCCTGAGGTTTGCGCCGCTCTCGAGACCTACGGCGAGTTGGTCGGAGTGGCCTTCCAGTTGATCGACGACCTGCTTGATCTCGTAGGTCACCACAGCAACACCGGCAAGACGCTGTTCAGCGATCTGTCCGAAGGCAAGGTCACCTATCCGTTGATCACGGTACTCGACCGGGAACCGGGACTCGTCGACACGATCCGCGCCATCGCCGAGGAGCACGACGCGGGACCAGGGATCGGCGGAGCCGGATTCGGGCACAGGCCGACGAACGGCGACGGACCGGTCAACGGCGGGCCGACCAACGGCGACGGTGGCGCCGGAAGCGAGCTCTCGAATCGACAGACGCGGGTGCTGGAGGCGATGGCCCGCCACGGTGTCGAGGGAATCTGCCGGGGCCTCGCCGGGACCTACGTCGATCAGGGAGTCGCGGCGCTTGCCGGAGTCCCCGACGGGGAAGCGCGGCGGGCGCTGACGGCCGTGGCGTACGCGAGTGCGCTGCGGGAGCGGTAGCCGGCGCGCGGAAGATCCCCGAATGGTCCTGACGGAGGCAGAAAGAGTGCGTGGCGACGGCTCGGGCGCGATGTTCGATCGCATCGCTGCCCGCTATGACCTTCTGAACCGTCTCATCTCGCTGGGCTGGGACCGGCGCTGGCGGCGCATCGCGGCCGAAGCAGTGGCGGTGAACGGTGGGACTCGCCGGCCGACCCGGGTGCTCGACGTGGCTTCCGGTACCGGAGATCTCGCGATCGAGATCGCCCGCCGGTACCCCGGCGCTGCCATTTGTGGAATCGACGCGTCCCGCGGGATGACCGAGATCGGCCGCCGCAAGGTCGACCAGGCGGGGTTCGGGGATCGCATCACACTGGATGCGGGCGACGCCCTGGGGCTTCCCTTTGCCGACCACTCCTTCGACGCGGTGACCATCGCGTTCGGCATCCGGAACATCCCGGACCGGAGCCGCGCCTTGCGGGAGATGGCACGCGTGACGCGGCGGGGAGGTCGGGTCGTCGTTCTCGAAGCGGGCGAACCTCCCGCCGGCCTGACGGGGGCGCTGGCTCGCTTCCATGTTCACGTGATCGTGCCGTTTCTCGGTGGGCTCCTGGCCGGTGCGGAGGAGTACCGCTATCTGGAACGGTCGATTCGCGCCTTTCCTCCGGTCTCCGAGTTCGTTCGCACGATGGCGGCCGCCGGCCTCGAGGAGGTCGAGACCCGCAGCCTGACCTTCGGCGTCTGCAATCTGTTCCTTGCCCGCCCGGCGGCGGCCTCGCCAGTGGGGACGGACGCATGACGTCGCCCGCGACCGGGGCGCGGCTGGTCCCGCGGCCGCGAGTGCCCAGGGCCTCGCTGAGGGCCGTGCGCGTCGATGCGCCGCGCGCCGCGCCCGAGGAGTTCCTGCAGTTGGCCGCGCGGAGCTTCCGGGACTGCGAGCCGGTAGGTCATCTCTGGTCTCCGGCTGAGGGCATGCAGTGCGCCGGCTGGGGCGCGGCGCGTCGCTTCGAAGGCGCGATCGATCCTCTGGCGGAGGAGGCGTCCGGGTTGTGGAGCGAACTGGCGGATGTCGATCCGCTCGCTCTTCGCCTCTATGGCGGCTTCGCCTTCGATCCAGGAGCCGATGGGCGGCGGAGCGCGAACGGTTCCGCCTGGGGCGACTTCGGCGCCGGTAGCTTCGTGCTGCCCCGAGTCGGCTATGTGGCGGAGGCGGAATCCGCGTACGTCTACGCGGTTCTGGACGGGACGGAGTTCGCGGCCATGCCCTCGTGGCGGCAGCGGCTGCTCCGCCTCGCCGATGAACTCGACGCAGGAAAACAGCCCGCGAGCGGGGCCAACGGGAGCGTGGCAGCCCCGGGCGCCGGTGACGCCGCTCCGGACCTGCCGGTTCTACCCGAGATTCTGCGGAGCTTCGATCTGCCGGCGACCGAAGAGTGGATTCGGCGGGTCGAGGAGCTCCGAGGCGAAGTCAGCGACGGACGGCTGCAAAAGGTCGTGGCGGCACGCATGGTGGAACTCGACCTCGGCCGGCCGTTCGGGATCCGTGATCTGGGGCGCATCGTGGAGCGTCTGCGGAGGCACATGCCTACGTGCACCTGTTTCTCGTTCCTGCGCGGGGGATCGATCTTCTTCGGCGCCACGCCGGAGCTCCTGGTCCGGCGACGCGGCCGACGGATCGAGACGCTGGCCCTGGCGGGCTCGATCGCCAGCGATCCGTCTCCGGAGAAGCGCCGGGAGTTGAAACGGCGCCTGCTTGCAAGCGCGAAAGACCGGCTCGAGCATGACCTCGTGGTCCGCTACCTCGTCGAGCGGCTCGACCGGAGTTGCGGCGCCGCGGCCCCGCGGTCACTGCCGGGAGTGCGCGTCCTGAGGAACGTCCTCCATTTGGAGACGCCGATACGGGCCACGCTGGCGGAAGCAGCCGCACCACCCCATGTGCTGCGGCTCGTGAGCGCGCTCCATCCGACTCCAGCCGTGGCCGGTCGTCCGACGGCCGGTGCCCTGGAGGCGATCCGCCGCTCCGAGGAGCGGGATCGGGGTTGGTACGCGGGGCCCGTGGGCTGGTTCGACGGCCGCGGCGACGGCGAGTTCTCGGTGGCGCTCCGCTCCTGTCTGGCGACCGGGCGAAAGGGGCTCCTCTACTCGGGCGCCGGCATCGTCGCGGACTCGGATCCGGACCGCGAACTGATCGAGACGAACCTCAAGCTCGACGCGATCCTGGGGGCATGGGACTGAGGCCCGGCGCGGCCGAGGTGCAGTTCCAGCGAGCGCGCCTTCTTGTCGGCGCTCTGGTTCAGGCGGGCGTCCGGCACGTCGTCACCAGTCCCGGTTCGCGTTCGACGCCGCTTGTACTGGCGGCGCTGGACTTGGCCGCCAGCAGCGGACGGACCGGCGGTCTCGAACTGAGAAGCGTCCTCGATGAGCGTGCGGCCGCCTTCTACGCGCTCGGGCAGGCGCGGGCCACGGGCCTGCCGAGTGCCCTGATCTGCACCTCGGGTTCGGCTCCTGGCCACTACCTGCCCGCGATTCTGGAGGCGAAGGAGGCAGGGCTGCCGCTGATCGTCCTGACCGCCGACCGGCCGGTCGAACTGCTGGACTGTGGAGCGCAGCAGACAACCGATCAGACCAAGTTGTTCGGTTCGGCCGTCAGCGACTTCGCGGAGATCGACCTGGGCGGCAGGACCGACCGTTTGAGTCTGCGTGCGCTTCGTCGGACGGCCGTGCAGGCCGTGTTCCGCTCGCGCTGGCCTCGGGGGGGCGCTGTGCATCTCAACGTGCGGGCAAGAAAGCCCCTGGAGCGGCAAGAGGCCGGCGAGTGCGGCACGGTTACGGCCGCGGTGGACGAGTTGCTCGCGGAGCCGGTCGACGTGGGCCGACCGAGGGTCGCGCCTGACGCGGACGTTCTCAGCAGGGCGGTGCAACTCTGCCGTCGGTCGGAGCGTGGACTGATCGTCGCCGGTCCCCTGACCCTGCCGCCGCCGGTGGCTCGTGAAGCCGGCGCCGACGTCTTCGGCCTCGGGGAGCTTGCCCGCCGGACTGGCTTCCCGTTGCTCGCGGAGGCAACCAGCCAGAGCCGCTTTCTGGAAGGGAGCGCTGCCGGCGAGGCCTCCTGTCTTGCCGACTGCCTGGGTGCCGCCTGGGTGGCGAACGATGGGAACGCGCTGCCGGTCCCGGACCTCATCCTGCAGGTCGGGGCGCAGCCGGTATCTTCCGGGACGCAGCGCCTCCTGGAAACCTGCGGCGCGCCGCAGGTTGTGGTCTCGGATGGAACGTGGACGGATCCGGCTGGACTGGGCTCGGTGTTTCTGCCGGGCGACGTCGGGACCACCGTCGCCAGCCTCTGTTCCGGCCTGAAGTCAAGTTCGCCCGCGGCGGCAGTGGAACCGTGGCGCCGGGAGGTGCTCACCCTCTGCGGTCGCTTTCAGGAAACGGTCGCGAACCTGGTTGCCGAGTCGGGACCAGGAGATTTCCACGACGGTGAAGTGACTCGCCAAACGGTAGCGGCGATGCCGTCGGGTGCGCTCCTGATGTTGGGAAACAGTTTGCCCGTCCGTCTCGTCGAGACTTGGGTAGGGCGACTCGGGCGTCGTCTCTGGGTCGCCAGTCAGCGCGGGCTGGGCGGGATCGACGGCCTCGTTGCGGGTTTCCTGGGATCGCTGTCGACCGGCGAGTTCCCCGCCGGCGTCCTGGTCGTCGGCGATGTCAGCCTCCTGCACGATCTCGACGGCCTGACGGCTGCCACCGAGTACGGGGATGACTCGGCTGCAGTGATCGTCGTGATCGACAACGGGGGCGGACGGATCTTCGAGCGGCTACCCATCGCCTCGACCGAGGCGTTCCAGGGCCCGGAGGGGCGGCACTGGCTCACTCCCCACCGTGTCGACTTCTCGGGGCTGGCGCAGGCGTTCGGCCTGCCCTGCGCCCGTGTCGACACGACTCAGGCGCTGCAGCGCGAACTCGCGGCGGCGATGGGCCGCCGCGGTGTTTCACTCGTCGTCGCCCGGACCGCACGCGGTGCGCTCGCTCAGGGCGAGGAAGCGTTGAGCCGGGCGATGGCTTCGTCCTCCGGCTCCTGATGACGACGGCTGTTCTGATCCACGGATTCTCGGGCAGTCCGAAGAGCTGGCGCAGCGTCCGCGCCCGACTCGAGGTGGCGAGCTACGCGCCCGCCGTGTGCGGCCATGGCGGAGGACACCCGACGGCTCCGACCGTACCTCCCGGCCGCTCCTTCGAGGCGGAAGTGGATCGGTTGGCGTCGCTGATCGGCAAGACCGCACCTGCTCCCCGCTATCTGGCCGGCTACTCCCTGGGCGGGCGTCTGGCGCTGGCCCTGCTCGTGCGTCATCCGCGTCTGTTCGCGGGCGCAACCTTGATCGGTGCCAACCCGGGCATCGGCGACGAGGGCGAACGGGCCGAACGTCGCGAGGCGGACGGGAAGTGGGCACGCCTGATCGAAGAACGAGGTCTGGACGAGTTCGACCTCGAGTGGTCGAGGCTGTCCCTGTTCGCGAGTCAGTCCCGGCTCGAGCCCGGTGTACTTGAGGAGCAGAGGAGGATCCGGCTCGGTCACGACCGTGCCGTGCTCGCGTCGGCGATGAGGACACTCAGCCTGGGCGCGATGCCGGACTACCGGCTTTCCCTGTCCTCGATCTCCTGCCCGGTCGAGTTGATCGTCGGCAGTCTGGACTCGAAGTTCATCGGTCTGGCGCGCAAGATGGCCGGAGTTTTTCCGGCGGCCACGGTTCGCGTCGTCGACGGTGTTGGCCACAATGTTCCCCTGGAGGCGCCGGCGCGATTGGCCGGGCTCCTGAACGCCGCTGCGGGGCGAACGCTCCGCGGCCGTTCCGGTGATGGGAGCCGTTGTAGTGTCGCCGATCGAAGGAGGCGCGGGGGATGAGTGGAGAATCGCACCAGGAATGGCGGAGTGGCGGTGACTACACCGATATCCGCTACGAGAAGTCCTTTGTCGACGGTGAGCCGGAGGGGATCGCCAAGATCACGATCAACCGGCCGGAGGTGCGGAACGCGTTCCGTCCGCTGACGGTGCAGGAGATGAGCGCGGCGGTGGACGTGGCCCGCGATGACGGTGAGGTCGGCGTCGTCATCCTCACCGGCGAAGGGCCAATGGCGTTTTGTTCGGGAGGTGATCAGCGGATTCGAGGCGATGCCGGTTACGTCGGCGACGACGGTGTGCCACGTCTGAACGTGCTCGACCTGCAGCGGCAGATCCGCACGTTGCCGAAGCCGGTCGTAGCGATGGTTGCCGGCTACGCAATCGGCGGCGGGCACGTGCTGCACATGATCTGCGACCTGACGATCGCGGCGGAGAACGCGCGTTTCGGTCAGACCGGTCCGCGCGTGGGCAGCTTCGACGGCGGTTACGGCGCCTCCTACATGTCGCGGATCGTGGGCCAGAAGAAGGCGCGGGAGATCTGGTTCCTGTGCCGCCAGTACGATGCGCGTCAGGCGCTGGACATGGGTCTCGTCAACACGGTCGTGCCGCTCGAGCGGCTCGAGGAGGAGACGCTCCAGTGGTGCCGGGAGATGCTGGCGAACAGTCCGATGGCGCTGCGCTGCCTGAAGGCGGCGATGAACGCGGACTGCGACGGTCAGGCGGGTCTCCAGGAGCTGGCCGGGAACGCGACGCTGCTGTTCTACATGACGCAGGAGGGGCAGGAGGGGCGTCAGGCGTTCCTCGAGAAACGCAAGCCCGACTTCTCGAAGTTCCAGCGCTATCCATGACCGGGCGCGGAGGCGTCCGCGCCTGGGTCCTGGCGAGCCGGCCGAAGACGCTGTGGGCCGCCGTGACGCCGGTGATGGTCGGGACGGCCTGCGCCATCTCGGTTTCCGGCTTTGCCGCCGGTCCGGCGCTGGCCGCGCTTGTCGTTGCGATCTCGATCCAGATCGGCACGAACCTCTCGAACGACGTCCTCGACTTCGACCGTGGCGCCGACACGAAGCGGCGGCTCGGCCCGCCGCGCGCGGTGCAGTCGGGACTGCTCAGCCGTAGCCAGGTGTGGGCCGGGGCGTGGGTCGCGTTCGGGATCAGCGTGGCGTGCGGGCTCTATCTCGTGACCGTGGCCGGCTGGCCGGTTCTCGTTCTCGGCACGGTCTCGATCGCGTCCGGCCTCCTCTACACGGCCGGACCGTGGGCGCTGGCGTACACCGGCCTGGGCGACCTGTTCGTCCTCCTGTTCTTCGGCCTGGCGGCGGTGTGCGGCACGGTGTACGTGCAGGCGGTTCAGGTGCCGGCCGCGGCGTGGTGGTGCGGTGTCGCGGTCGGCGCAATGGCGACCGCGATCCTGGTCACCAACAACCTGCGCGATCGGGAAGAGGACGCGCTCGCCGGCAAACGGACGTTGGTGGTTCGTTTCGGGCCCCGGTTCGGGCGCTTCGAGTATGCGGTGCTGCTTCTCCTGGCCCACCTCGCGACGCTGCCGCTGGTCCCCGCGCTGGGCCTCTGGCCTCTCCTGTCCTGGCTGGCCCTGCCCTTTGCGGCGGTCGTGCTGCGTTCCGTGTGGCGAGGCGAGGGAGCGGCGCTGAACGCGTCCCTGGCAGCAACCGCCCGCCTGCTCCTGGTCTTCGGCGTCCTGCTTTCGGCCGGGATCGTCCTGGGGGCTGCGAACTGAACTCGGCGCTGTCGGTTGGCGCCGCCGCCCGCGAGACGCCTGAGGGAGTCGCGCTCGTCCAAGGCGGGCAGGCGCTGACCTGGGCCGAAGTGGCGGCGCGGGCGGAGGGGGTCGCTACCAGTGTCCGGCACCGTCTTCGGGCCTCGCCGTGCCCTCTCGTAGCGGTCGTTGGGGGCATGGGCGTCGAGACCGTGACGACCATCCTGGCCCTTCTTGAGGACCGGGTGTCGTTCATGCTGCTGCATCCGCGCTGGAGTCGCGCCGAAAGGGACCGGGCGCTGGCGATGACCGGCGCGGCGCTAGTGGTCGAGGATGACGGTGCGCTGACGGTGCTGTCGGGAAGCCCTGGCCGCGGCTCGATCGGCGGCGCCGGAACCGTGTTCGTGTTCACATCCGGCAGCACAGGCCTGCCGCGGGGCGCCGCACTCAGCCAGGCGGCGCTGGTCGCGTCGTCGAAAGCCCACACGGCCGTGTTCGGATGGAACGAGGAAGATCGCTGGCTGCTCAGCCTGCCGACGGCGCATGTCGGCGGTCTCATGATCGTGGTCCGCTGCCTCCTGGCTCGTCGATCGATCGTTCTCGGCGGGCGACACGCGAGCGGGACATTCGACGCGGAAGGAGTGCTGCGGGTGATCGAGCGCCACCGGGTGACTCTTCTCTCCGTGGTGCCGACGATGCTCGGGCGCCTGCTCGACGGGGCTGGCGAGGATCCGCCGCCGGCGCTGCGGGCGGTGCTCGTAGGTGGGGCGGCCGCGTCCCCCGCTCTGATCGCGCGCGCCCGGCGCCGAGGATGGCCGGTGTTTGCGACCTATGGCCTCACGGAGGCCTGTTCCCAGGTCGCCACCGAGCGTCCGGGAGCCGCCGAGCACGTTGTCGCCGGAAAGGGCGCCGTCTCGGAAGCGGGCGACTCGCGTTCGGGTAGCGGCGTCGGACCGCCGCTGCCTGCCGTCGAGGTGCGCATCGAGTCGCGAAAGACGGTCGGAGAAGCCGGCACGCCGGTACGCGGCTCGATTCTGGTGCGCGGCCCGATTCTCTTCGAGGGCTATCTCGGTTCCGAACCGGGCGCGCCGCTCGAGCGGCCGTTCGACGCGGACGGCTGGTTCGATACGGGCGACCTGGGGAACCTGGACGCCTCGGGCGAACTCCACATCCTGGGCCGCCGGTCGGACCGCATCCTGACTGGCGGAGAGAACGTCGACCCCAGCGAGGTCGAAGCCGCCGTGCTCGAGTGGCCGGGCGCTGTGGCGGCTTGCGTCGTCGGCCTGGACGACGACGAGTGGGGGGAGCGGGTAGGAGCGGTTGTCGTCGGTTCGCGCGCCTTCGAGGCCGAATGCGGACTCGCGGGCCTCGAGCGGTATCTTCGCGAGCGCCTGGCGGGCTTCAAGCGGCCGCGGCGCTGGAGAGTGGTGGATCATCTGCCGGTGGCACCCTCGGGGAAGGTCGACCGGCAGGCCTGCCGCGGTCTGCTGATCCCCTCGGAGGGGCCAGGTTCGCCGGAGGCGGGGCGATGAGCGTTCACCAGGTGGTTGAGGATTTGCGACAGCGGCTCGACCTCGGACGCCGGCTGGCCGCCTTTGAGCCCAACCGCTACGGGGGCCATGACGGTACGACGCCGACTCTCCATCTTGACGACTTCACGGGGATCCCGTTTCTCGATGGCATCGCGGGAGTCGAGCACTACCAGCACCGGGCGAGACTGCGCGCGGATCACGCCGACTTCGTTGCCGCCTCGACCTCCGCGTCGCCCGGCTACGAGCGGTACTGCCGCGAGGTGCTGGGGCTCGGCACGGCGGAGCTGTTGGAGGTCGATCCCGGTCGCGATCGGCTCGCGGTCGCGCGCGCCTGCATGACCGGAGCGTACCGGTCTCGTCTGGCCGCCGTGGCGGCTGCGAGCGGGGGATTGGTGATCGAGCCCTTCATGGGCATCGAGGTGGTCTGGGAACTCGCCGCGGCGATCGCCGCAGACTCCGGCACGGAGGTGCAGGTGCTGGCGCCGCCGCCGCCGGTCACCTGGATCGCCAACGACAAGGCGACCTTCGAGGATCTGGTGACGGCGGTCCTGGGCCCCGGCTTCCTCCCCGCCAGCCGTCGTTCGGCGTCGGCCGAGGATCTGGCCCGCGGTTTGCTCGAACTCGCCGAGGCGAGTCCGGCGGTGGCCCTGAAGCGCCTTCGCTGCGCGTCGGCCATGGGCAACGAGGTGTTCGAGGCGACGGCCCTGCGCCGGAGGGGATTCGCCGGCGTGCTCGACATCGTTCGGGGGTTTCTGGAGCGCACCGGCTGGGATGGCAGCGAGGAGGCGCTTGCGGTCGCCTGGGAGGAATCCTCATCGTCGCCTTCGACGCAGTGGTGGCTGCCGCCCCCAAGCGGCGGTGGTCCTCGTCTCGACGGCGTCTACGAGCAGATCCTGGCGGGTGAGGAGGGCGTGTTCGTGGGCAGCCGGCCGAGCGGGCTGGCCCCGGATGTCGAGCGCGCGATCGTCTCGCAGTCCGGCCGGGTGGCGGCCGTTCTGCACCGTCTGGGTTACGTGGGGCGCTGCTCGTTCGATCACCTGGTCCTTCCATCGGGTCAGGTCGTGTTCACCGAGTGCAACGGCCGCTGGGGCGGCACGAGCACGCCGATGAACCTGGTCGACCGGCTCTATCCCGAAGGTCGCCCTCCCTACCAGGCGCAGGGCTTCGTCCACGCAGGACTGACGGGCCTGACCTTCGAGGAACTCCGGGTCAGATTGGGCTCATCGCTGCAGGACCGCGGGGTCGATGCGGGGCGCTTCGTGCTCTACAACGTCGGGCCGCTCACGGAGTTCGGCAAGTTCGACGTGATCGCGATCGGTTCGGACCGCGAACACGTCGATCAGTTGATGGCTGAGGAACTAGCTGGGCGACTCGGACTGCTCTGATTCCCCGCTGTCGCGGAGGCTGCGATCCAGAGCTTCGCTCATCTGGCGGAGGCGCTCCGCCTCGACGGCGGAAAGGAGGCCGCCGCTCTCGCAGGCGCCGATCGTCAGCGTCATCTCGTGCAGGCGGTCGAGCGCTTCATCCGGCGCCGCCCGCTTCGCGGCCGGCGCGTGGGCCGCCGCGAAGAGCAGCGTCGACAGGGTCAGAGCAAGTCGGCGCAGGCGCTGGCGCGAGGGTGCCTGCACCTCCTCCTGTTGCGCCGTTGCGTCGTAGACGTCGGCGAGCAGGACCCGCGAAATCGCGTACGCATCCTTCATCTCGGTCGCCTTCCTCCCGTGCCTCCCGGAGTTCTCCGGTACCTTCACTAGGTACAACGCATCGGTGCCCCGATTGGTTTCCGGAGCGACCCTCCGATCTGCGTTACAGCGGGTCGGCCACTCTCTTCTGCGCGACTCGGCGATCTTCCAGACGGACCGCGGTGAGCCTGCCGCCCCAGACGCATCCACTGTCGAGAGCGATCAGATCCGGCCGGAGGCGCATGCCAAGCGCGGCCCAGTGACCGGTAATCGCCGTGTGGCCGGGGCAGCCTCGCGGCTCGACCTCGAACCAGGGGCTGAGGCCCGCCGGCGCCGCTTCGGGCGCGCCGCTGTGGTCGTGGAATCCGGCGTCCGGATCAAGCATGCGCATTCGAGTGAGTGCTGCCAGAGCTTCGTCGTCGCGGCTGTGCAGCAGGCGTTCCGGATCAGGACCCTGAAGTTGCCGTTCCAGCCGCCGTGCTGCCATGGCGGCGTCCCGCCGTGACCAACCGGGGAGTAGTCCGGCGTGAACGAGCACGAAGTCGTCATCGCCGGTGCTTCCGAAGTGGATGAACGGGCGTCGTCGCAGCCACTCGACGAGATCGGGACCGTCGGCGGCCTCCAGGACGTCGTCCAGGGTGTCGCCGGGCCTCGCGCTGGCGAGACCCCGACGCCGCGCGATCAGATGAAGGTCGTGATTTCCGAGGACGACCTGAAACCGGTCGCCCATTTCCTCTTCCAGCACCCTGGCCCACCGGAGCACGTCAAGCGAACTCGGGCCGCGGTTCACGAGATCGCCCACCATCCAGAGGCGGTCGCGGGTGACGTCGAGATCGATCCGCTCGATCAGCGCCTCAAGAGTGCGGAAGCAACCGTGAACGTCGCCGATCGCCCAGGTTGCCATCGGGGAGGTCTCCCTCCGCGATTCGTCAGTCGACGATCGCCTGGTAGGTCAGCGTCTGGAGATCCTGGCGGATGTTGAGGTGCGTGTAGGGGCGGACCTGGGTCATCAGGATGCCGATCAGCTCTTCTACCGGATCGACCCAGAAGACGGTGCAGTAGGCGCCGCCCCAGGAGTAGGACCCGACCGAGGCCGGCATCGCCGAAGCGCCCTTGTCCGTCACCACGCTGTAGCCGAGGCCGAAGCCGTAGCCGGGACCCCGCAGCCAGAGGCCGTGGTCGCCGGTGTGGTTCGACGTCATCAGCTCGACCGTCTTGCGGCCGAGGATCCGCTCGCCGCCCAGCTCGCCGCCGTTCAGCATCATCTGGTGGAAGCGGTAGTAGTCGGCCGCGGTGGAGACGAGGCCGCCGGAGCCGCTGAAGTACTTGTGCGGCTCCCGCACGTGCCGGGCGTTCACGTCCGGCGTCTCGCTTAGGACGATCCTGCCGTCCTCGCCCGGCCGGTAGAGCGCCGCGAAGCGGCCGACCTTCGACTCGGGCAGGTAGAAGTACGTGTCGACCATCCCCAGCGGCTCGAAGATGCGTTCCTTCAGGTACTCGTCCAGGGTCTGGCCCGACAGCACCTCGACCATCCGCCCGACGACGTCGACGGACGGGCCGTACTGCCAGGCGTCGCCGGGGTGGAACTCGAGCGGCAGCTCGGCGAGGGCGGTGACGAAGTCGCCGACCGTCCACTCGGGGTCCCGGTCGTTGCGCAGCTTCGCGTACTCGGCGCCGAGCAGCCCGCGGTAGCTGTTCGCGAAGCCGGCGGTGTGGGTCAGGATGTGCTGGACGGTGATCGGCCGCGCGGCCTGAACCAGCTTGTAGGGGGCACCCAGATACTCGTCGGCGTCGGGAACCGTCGCGACCTGCACCTCGGCGAACTCGGGCAGGTACTTCGCGATCGGATCGCGGAGCTGGAATCGGCCCTCCTCGTACAGGGTCATCAGCGCCACGGAGGCGATCGGCTTGGTCATCGAGGCGATCCGGAAGATCGTGTCCCGGGTCATCGGGGCGCCTTCCTCGGGCCAGCGTGCGCCCTGCGCCTCGAAATGGACGACCTTGCCACGACGCGCGACCAGGGTCACCGTGCCGGCAACCTGCCCGCGGTCGATGTAGGCGCCGACCGCCTCGGAGAGCCGCTCGAGCCGCTCGCTCGACATGCCGGCACTCTCCGGTTCGGCAATGGGAAGCGGTGCGGAGCCGGGCTGATCGGCGGCTGCGGCCGGCGGAGCGGCCAGCGCCGTACCGGCGAGGATGCCGCCGAGGAGAAACGCGGCGGCGGAGAGCATCAGGACACGGTCACGTTGGTCGAGGTTCATGGGGCGCCTCCCTGAGAGTGTGGCGGTAGGTTCGAGGCTTGGCGGTTCAGCGTCTCGCTCGGGGTGTCAGCGTCGTCGTGTGGCGTTCGCCCTCGCGCACGTAGACGACCTCGATCGGTTCGTCGATCTTCACGGCGTCGAGGGCGTAGGTGTAGTCGTAGATGTTGGCGATCGTCTGGCCGGCGAACTCGACGATCACGTCGCCGGCCTCAAGACCAGCCTCGGCGGCCGGGCCGCCCTCCATCACGCCGCCGAGCAGCAGGCCTTCCACTTCGCTGGCGTAGTCCGGGATGGTGCCGGTGTAGGCGCGCACGGTGTCGCGGCTGCCGCCCTGCTGGAGCGTTCGCTCGACCTTGACGAACTCGAGCGGCTCGGCCTGGTTCGCGGCGCGGCGCGTGAGCAGGGCGGCGAAGCGGGCCACACGCTCCAGGTCGTCGTAGTTGATCAGGTCCGCCGCGTCGGTCGGCCGGTGATAGTCCTCGTGGGAGCCACTGAACAGGTTGACGGTCGGAACGCCGGCGCCGTTGAAGCTCGAGGTATCGGTCGGCAGGTACGGGTCGGTCTGCATGCCGAGATCGAAGCCCACCGGGACGTTGGCGGCTTCGACCAGCCCCGTCCAGTCGGGACTCGAGCCGACCGCCTGGACGGTCAGGCGGTTGTCGCGGACCCGGCCGACCATGTCCAGGTTGACGTAGGCCGCGATCTGGTCGGCCGGAATCACGGCATCGTCGACGAAGTCCGCCGAGCCCAGGAGCCCCAACTCCTCGCCCGACCAGAAGGCGAGCGCGACGTTCCGGTCGTGGCCCAGCTCGCGCAACTGGCGCGCGGCCGCGAGCACCGCCGCCGTGCCCGAGGCGTTGTCGTCGGCGCCGAGGTGAATGGCGTCCTTCTCGTCCGGCCGCGCCAGCGAGTTGCCGCCGCGGCCGCGGCCGAGGTGGTCGTAGTGGGCGCCGACGACGACCCACGGCTTGGCGAGGCTTTCCGCCTTGCTGCCGGGCAGGACGGCGACGACGTTCCGCGCCGTGCTCCGCTCCCGCTCGATCGCCGTCTTCAGGGTGACCCGGACGCCCGGAAGCTCGAAGCCCGCGTTGTGCGGGTTGCCGTCGTCGAAGCTCTTCTGGATCTCCTCGAGTTCGCGGCCTGTGCCGGCGAACAGCGCGTTCGCGACCTCGCCGCCGATGCTGGCGGCGGCGACGCCGGAGCCGGCCGCAGCGGTGTCGAAGGCCATGGGGATCGTCTCGCCGGCGTTGGGCGAGCGCGGACCGGTCAGGACGAGGAGTCCCACGGCGCCCGCCTCCCGCGCGGTCAGGGCCTTGTAGCGGAGGCCCGAGTAGCGGTTGAGGATCGCCCGCGGCTCGCCCTCGAGGTCCTCGGGGACGTAGCGCAGGACGACGGCGATCTTGCCGCCGACGTCGAGCGTGGCGTAGCTGTCGTAGCCGAAGTCCTGGGAGTCCGGCACGCGGATGCCGTAGCCGGCGAACACCGCCTCTCCCTCGATTTCGGTCGCGTCGGAGAAACCGAGCGCCTGGATCTGTGTCTGATCGCTGAATGCGGCGGCGCCGCCCTCGGTCTCGATCCGGATCGTCGAGCCCGTGTCGCGGGCGCCCGAGGTGAACTCGAAGTCGAGCAGCAGGTCGTTTTCACCGGGCAGCGGCTCGGCGCCGAGCGCGGCAAGCTGCTCGGCCAGGTAGGCGGCGGCTCGCTGCTCGCCTTCCGTGCCCGTGAGGCGGCCGCCGAACTCGGGCGAGGCGAGGGTGGTCACGTGGCTTTCGAGCGCGGATCGCGGATCGGCCGGCGGACCAGAGGCGTCGCGGTCCGGCGAGGCCGCGAGGGCGGCGAGCGCGGCCTCGTGGTTCCAGTCGCCGATGTAGAGCTGGCCGCCGTCGCCGCCGTGGCGGCTGGAGGTCCAGACGAGCTGGCGGCCGTCCGGCGACGGGACGGGCAGGCCGTCGAAGCGGTCGGTGTAGGTGACCCGGACCGGTTCCTTCGTTCCCTCGGTGTCGACGATGAACACCTCGAAGTTCTCGAAACCGAGCTTGTTCGAGGCGAAGAAGATGTACTGCCCTGAGGGGTGCTGGTACGGGGCCCAGCTCATCGCTCCGAAGTCCGTCAGCTGCCGCTGGTCCGAGCCGTCCGGATTCATCGACCAGACGTCGGCGACCAGACCGTCCTCGCTGAAGCGCCGCCAGACGATGCGGGAACCGTCGGCGAAGAAGAAGGGGCCGCCGTCGTATCCGGGCACGTTCGTGAGCCGGGTCTGCTCGCTGCCGTCCGCGCGCATGACGTAGATCTCGCCGAAGTAGGCGGGATCGACCTCGAGCAGGTTCGATTCGCGCTGGGAGAGTTCCCGGTTGAAGGCGTCACGGGTGGAGGCGAAGACGATCCACTCGCCGTCCGGGGAGTAGGCGCCTTCGGCGTCGTAGCCGCGCGCGTCCGTCAGCCGGCGCGGCTCGCCTCCGGCCATCGGCACGGTGTAGATGTCCATCTCCGGGTCGTAGTCCCAGGCGTAGCGCCGCTCCTGGCCCGAGGCGCGGAAGTCGAGCTCCTGCCGTTGCAGTTCGGCCGAGCGCGGGTCGTGGTGGGTCGACCCGTACAGGATCTCGGTACCGTCCGGACGAATGAAGGCGCAGGTCGTCTTGCCGATTCCGGTCGAGACTTCCCGGGTGTCGCCGGTGGCCAGATCGAGCAGGTAGATCTGGTAGAACGGATTCTCGGGCCGCCGCTCGCTCTGGAAGACGAGGAGCCCGCCGTCGGCGGAGAAGTAGCCTTCGCCCGAGCGCTTGCCCTCGTAGATCAGGCGCCGGGTTCGTTCGAGGAACGTGCTCTCGTCGAGGGTGCCGTCCGAGGCCTGGACCGGCGCGGTGAGAGCGGCGAGGGCCGCGGCTACCAGTGCGGCAGTTCCGGAGTGGGGTTTCGACACGATGCTCTCTCTCGACAGTTCTCGGCTGTTC
Source organism: Acidobacteriota bacterium (assembly GCA_026708285.1). Classification (GTDB taxonomy): domain Bacteria; phylum Acidobacteriota; class Thermoanaerobaculia; order Multivoradales; family Multivoraceae; genus Multivorans. Next base: position 4,014 of record JAPOVF010000162.1, on the reverse strand, counting down.
CGCGGGCGGAAGGCTGCGCGGTGGGCGCGAAGTCGCGTGAGTGTATCGACGCTGTCAGGCGTCGCGTCCTATGTCATACTCACCAGGCCAACTCGGCTGAGCTTCCCGGCGCCTCGTGGAGGCAAGACGACATGACGACCGAGAACGTGACGACCATGGGCCCGCCGCAGACCGAGGACTGGATTGCGTGGCGGGGCCGGGTCGATGAGCGCCTGGAGCACATGGCGACCAAGGCCGACCTGGCTGACCTCAAGGTCTGGATGCTGAAGACCATGGTTACGACGATGATCGGCTTTGGCGTCTTGATCGTCGGGGCGATCAGGTTGCTGCCATAGCGCGGCCTGGTCGGGCGACAGGCTGCCAGCCTGACGATGATCTGCGGCCGGCGGCCTGACTGCTAGCCTGCCGGTCCATGTGGGCCGGCTTGCCGATCTCGACCTGGGCGTTGCTCGCGTTGTCGGTCGGCGGCGGGCCGGCTCTGGTCCTGCTGCGGTGGTGGTCTGAGGGCCGGCGCCGTCGCGATCGCGGGGCCACGCGGAGCGGCACGGCGTGACGGCGAGCGCCCTGGTCCTCGTCCCCCTGGGCCTCTACATGCTGGTCCTCATCGGGCTCGGCCTGTGGGGCCGGCGCGAGGGGGGGAGCCTGGAGGGCTACTACGTCGCCGGCAAGAAACTGCCCTCCTGGGTCATCGCCTTCAGTTCGAACGCCACTGGCGAGAGCGGCTGGCTGCTGCTCGGCCTGACCGGGATGGGCTACGCGGTCGGCTTCCACGCTCTCTGGGTCGTGTTCGGCGAAGTGATGGGCGTTGCGATCGCCTGGACCCTCGTTTCGCGGCCGTTCAAGGAGTACACCGACCGGTACCGGGCGATCACCGTTCCGGACTACCTGGAGCAGCGGTTCCGGGACCGCCGGCAACTCCTGCGGAAGCTGAGCATCGCGATCATCCTGTCGATGGTCGCGGTCTACTGCTGCGCGCAACTGGTGGCGACGGGCAAGGCGTTCTCGTCCTTCCTGGGGTTCAGCTACGTCACCGGCGTCTTTCTGGGCGCGGGCGTCACGATCGTCTACACGGCCGTCGGCGGCTTCAAGGCGGTGGCCTACTCGGACCTGGTGCAAGGCCTGCTCATGGTGGGCGGTCTCGTCATGCTCCCGATCGTTGGCGTCGCGGCCGCGGGCGGCTGGAACGAAGTGATCGGCGCGCTCGAGACGGCCGATCCCAGCCTGTTGCGCGCGATGGGCAGCCACGGGGCGAGCTGGGCGGGCGTGCTGTCGGCTGCGAGCTTCGCCGGCATCGGGCTCGCCTTCCTCGGCGTGCCGCAGCTCCTGACCCGGTTCATGTCCGCCGCTTCGGGCCGCGAACTCGTGCGCGGCGGCCGGGTCGCGGTCGTGTGCATGGTGCTGTTCGATGTCGGCGCGGTGTTCACCGGGATCGCCGGCCGGGCCCTGTTCCCGCTGCTGGACGATCCGGAAACCGTGATGCCGACGCTGAGTGCGGAGCTGTTCCCGGCTCTCTTCACCGGCATCTTCCTGGTCATCGTTCTGGGCGCGATCATGTCGACCGTCGACTCGCTGTTGATTCTTGCCTCGTCTTCGGTGGTGCGGGACTTCGGACAGAAGATCCTCGGCGCGGCCCGCGGTGGAGGTCGCCTGTCGCGCTACGGCAAGTTCGTCACCGCTTTCGTCGGCCTCGTGGCCATTCCCTTCGCCCTTTACGAACCGCCGCTGCTGTTCTGGTTCATGCTGTTCGCCTGGTCGGGGCTGGGGGGCGCCTTCGTTCCGGTCATCCTCTGCTCTCTCTTCTGGAAGCGGACGACGTTGCCGGGCGCGTTGGCCGGAATGACGGCCGGATTCGCGGTGACGGTGGCTTGGGTCGTGTTGTTCAAGGCGTCCTACTACGACCTGTACGAACTGATTCCGGGGCTCATCGCTGGAACGGCGGCGACGGTGATCGTCAGCCTGTGGACAGAGCCGCCAGAGGGCGCCGCGGCGGAGTTCGACGACGTTCACGCGACGGTGAGGGGTTCCTAGGGCTACACTGCCCGCCATGCCCAGACTGCCCTTTGTTCTCCTGCTGGTCGGCGCGCTGGCGCTACCGGCAACGGCCGAAGAACTCTCGTACTATCTCCCGGACGCCGGTGATCCGGCCGCCTACGACCCGGACGTGCCCCGGCCGTCCGCGGTACTCGGCTACGAGGTCGGCGAGTGGCACGTTCGCCCCGATCAGCTCAATGCCTACGTGCGGGCCGTGGCCGCGTCCTCGCCGCGGGTGAGCGTCTCGGTGCAGGGGAGGACCCACGAGCAGCGTCCCCAGCTCCTGCTGGCGATCACCTCGCCGCGCAACCATGCCCGGATCGACGAGATCCGCGAGCAGAGGCGCAGCCTCGTCGATCCGCGGTTGCCCGCGCTGGAACTCGAGGAACTGCCGGTCGTCATCTGGCTCGGCTACAGCATCCACGGCAACGAGCCGAGCGGCGCGAACGCCTCGATGCTGGTCGCCTACCACCTGGCCGCGTCGCTCTCCGAGGTGGTCGCTGAGCAGTTGGAGCAGGCGGTCATCCTGCTCGACCCGAGCCTGAATCCGGACGGGATCGGCCGTTTCGCGCACTGGGCGAACACGAACCGGGGCATGGTGCTGAATGCCGACCCCCTGCACCGGGAGCATCGAGAGCCGTGGCCGGGCGGCCGCACGAACCACTATTTGTTCGACCTGAACCGGGACTGGCTCCTGCTTCAGCACCCCGAGTCGCGGAACCGCATGGTGACCTGGAAGGCGTGGCAGCCGAACCTCGTCGGCGACTTCCACGAGATGGGTTCGGACAACACCTTCTTCTTTCAGCCCGGCGTCCCGAGCCGGCGGAATCCCCTGATTCCCGAGCGCAACGTGGAACTGACCGAGGAGATCGCGGCGCACCACGCCGCCGTGTTCGATCGCATGGGCCGGCTCTACTACACCCGAGAGGGATTCGACGACTTCTACCTGGGCAAGGGCTCGACCTACCCGGACGCGCACGGCGCGGTGGGTTTCCTGTTCGAGCAGGGAAGGGCGGCGGGGCACCGGCTCGAGACGGCGAACGGGGAACTGGCGTTCGGCTTTGGGATCAAGAACCAGCTTCTGGCGTCCCTCTCGATGGTCGAGGGCGGCGTAGCGAAACGTCTCGAGCTGCTGGAGCACCAGCGCGACTTCTTCCGCGGCGTTCTGGCCGCGGCCGAGGAGTCCGGTCCGGCCGCGTACGTGTTCCACGTGGACGGAGACCGCGGCCGGGCGCAGCGCATGCTCGACCTGCTGTTGCGCCACGAGATCGAGGTCTACGGGACCGTGGACGACATTGCATTCGAGGATCGGACCTATCCCTCCGGCGCCTCCTGGCTGGTGCCGATGGAACAGCCGCAGTCGACCCTTGTGCGCTCGTTCTTCGAGAAGGTCACCGAGTTCAACGACTCCGTGTTCTACGACGTTTCGGCCTGGACGCTGCCGCTCGCGTTCGGCGCCGAGTACGATCTGCTCGACGGCGACCCTTACCGACCGGAGATGCTCGGCGCTCCGGTGACGGATGCAGCGGTTGAGCCCGGCCGGTTCGGCGACGCGAGGCCGAACGAGGCGGTGTACGCCTACGCCTTCTCGTGGGACGGCTACTTCGCGCCGCGGGTCCTGAACCGGTTGCAGCGTGCCGGTGCCCGTGCCCGTGCCACGGTGCGGCCGTTTACGGCGGAAACGGCCGGCGGCCCGGAGTCGTTCGAGCCCGGAGCGATCGTCGTGCCGGTGGGCCGCGAGGGCGAGCCGGGCGCGAACGCGGAAGTCGACCTGGAGCGACTGTTCGCTGAGGCAGCGGTCGCCGACGGCGTCGACGTGCACCGGTTGATCAGCGGTCAGGCCGCGGCCGGAATCGACATGGGCAGCCCGAGTCTGCGGCCGCTGGTCGCGCCGCGGACGTTGCTCGTGAGCGGTTCCGGGACCCCGTCGTACCGCGTCGGCGAAGCCTGGCACCTGCTCGACGAGCGCTTCGGCGTCGAGGT
>JAPOVF010000242.1 GCA_026708285.1 Acidobacteriota bacterium | reverse complement strand
GGCCGGATAACATCCGCCGCCACGACGACGAGGAGGAAGGTGGTTTGGGCGTACAACTGACGAAGGACTCGATCGATCTGGGCATCGTGGTGCGCGACGCGGAGGCGGCGCTTCACTTCTACCGGGACATCCTGGGACTGGAAGACCAGGGACAGATGCCGATGCCGGGCGGCACGATGCACCGGTTGCTCTGCGGCACGAGCCTGATCAAGCTCGTGTCGCTGTCGAGACAGCCGGAGGCCGCAGCGCCGCCGGGAGGGATCGGAGGAGCCACCGGCTACCGGTACTGGACGTTGTCGGTCTCGAACCTGGACGAGGCGACAGCCCGGGCGGAGGAGGCGGGCCGCAAGGTCGTCATCTCGCCGCGCGAGATTCGACCGGGCATCAGGATCTCGATGATCGAGGATCCGGATGGCAACTGGGTCGAACTGCTGCAGGTCGACTGACGAGTAGCGGCGGACGTTGCCGTTTCGCGAGAGAGAGGCCGTGCGGCTGGGCTCGGGTCGCGGCCGCCGGCTGCCCCGGGCGGCTCTGGTTGCGGTCGGAGTCGTTCTGCTCGCGGTCGCGGTGGTGCTGTGGTTCCGGGTCGCTCCGGAAGCGGATGTGGCGATCACGGCGGACCTCCCGGGAATCGGTCCGCGCACCGTGGTGACGACGGTGGCGCGTGCCGGCGGCCGCGGCGTCGGCTCGATCCGGGTGGAGTTGATTCAGGGCGCGGAGTCGCTCCTGCTCGAGGAGAGACCGCATCGCCCTCCCGGGCCCTGGTCGCTAGGGGGCGCGCCGGTCAGAGAGGCGGTCGTCGAGATTGAAGTCGGCAGCGACTCGGTGCCGAGCCTGGTAGAGGGCGAGGCCACGGTGCGGGTCAGCGTCGAGAGGCCGGGCACGTGGCTCCGGCGCCTGCCGCCCACGCAGGCGGAGCTGTCCCTGCCGGTTCGCTTGCGCCCGCCCGCACTCGACTCGGCGGGTGTCGTGGCGACGCCGACCCAATCCGGCAGCGGCGTGGTGCGCTACAGGGTCGGTGCGCGCGCCACGGAGAGCGGAGTCGAGGTCGGCGGCTACCGGTTCCCCGGCTACCCGGTTCCCGGAGGCCTCGTCGGCGAACGCTTCGCGCTCTTCGGCGTACCGTACGATGGCGCCGACCCATCGTCCTTCCGTCTGGTGGCTCGGGACGAACTCGGCAACGAGGCGAGGGTGTCCTTCCTGAGCGAAATCGAGCCGTTGCCCCTCAAGTCGTCGACGATCCGGCTGACCGACGCCTTCATGAACCGGGTCGTCCCGGCGATCATGGCCCAGACACCGGAGTTGGCGGATCAGGGCAATCTGCTCGACAACTACCTGATGCTGAACGGCGACCTTCGCCGCATGAACGCCGAACGTCTGGTCGAGCTGGCCTCCGGTTCGGCGTCCCGGCAGCTCTGGAGCGGGCCGTTCCGGCAGATGCGCAACACCCAGGTCATGGATCACTTCGCCGCCCGCAGGCAGTACCTCTACGACGGACGGGTGGTCGACACCCAGGATCACCTGGGCTTCGATCTGGCGTCTCGGGTTCAGGACGACGTGCCGGCCGCGAATTCCGGAGTCGTCGTGTTCGCCGAGTACTTCGGCATCTACGGCAACAGCGTGATCCTCGACCATGGCTACGGCCTGCAGACCCTCTACTCGCACCTGTCGCGGATGGATGTCGTCGTGGGGCAGGAGGTAGCGACGGGCGAGCGGCTGGGCCGGAGCGGCCAGACGGGGATGGCCGGCGGCGACCATCTCCACTTCGCCGTGTTGCTCGGCGGCTTGCCGGTCAATCCGCTGGAATGGTTCGACGCCAAGTGGATCGGGGACCATGTCGGGACAGTTCTGCCGCTTCAGGGCAACGGCTGAGGCGGCCCCAGTTTGGTAGGGTGTTACAAGTTCCAGAGGCGAATTTCCAGCCAGCCCGGGGAGCGGCGTCCGAAGGGGTAGAGGGGATGAAGCAGAATCGCATCGCGGTCGCGGCGTTGCCGTTGGCGTTGCTCGTACCGGCCGGCGCAGCGCAGGAGACGTCGGAGGCGGCCGGGTTCTTCGAGGGCGTCGCGCCCCTCGTGGACCGGTCGTGCATCCGCTGCCACGGCAACCGCACCGCGACGCCGCTCAGCATCACCCGTCTGAGTCATGACCTGGCGGACGCGAAGACCTTTCGCACCTGGCAGCGCATTCACGATCGGATCGCGAACGGCGAGATGCCGCCGGCCGAGGCGCCCAAGCCCGAAGCCGAACTGATCGAGGCGGCGCTGGCGTCGCTGAAGGGAGCTCTGGTCGAGGCGAATCTGGCCACCCGCGGAAGCCAGCGCGTGCAGTTGCGGCGCCTGACCCGGCTCGAGTACGCCTACACGATCCAGGATCTGCTCGCC
>JAPOVF010000058.1:14027-24037 GCA_026708285.1 Acidobacteriota bacterium | reverse complement strand
GTCTCGAGAACCGCCTGGGCGGTGTCGATGAAGTCGCAGACCATCGGCCGGCTCTCGCGGGGATCGATGATCTCCTCGATATTGAACGCCTCGGCGGTGCGGAACGGCGACGCCAGGGCCTCCAGGCGGTCCTCGATCTCCTTCTGCTTGGCGGCGGGGTCGTCGGATTCCCGGATGATGCGCCGGTAGGCGGCAGTCACGCCGCCGGAAATGTGCATGGACCCCCAGTGGCCGGACGGCCACGCCACCCGCCGGAACATGCCGGTCGGGCGGTCGTGGCACTGGCCGGCGACGCCGTAGAGCTGGCGGATCACGATCGTGAGCCACGGCACGCGGGTTCGAAGCGTCGCGCAGAGCATCTTGGCGCCGGCGCGGACGATGCCCTGGCGTTGCTGCTCGGGGCCGACCATGAAACCGGGCTCGTCGGCGAAGTAGACCATCGGCAGATGGAAGGTGTCGCACAACTGCAGGAAGCGGATCACCTTGGTGCCGGCGGCGACGTTCATCGAGCCGCCGAGATGGCTCGGGTTGTTGATCATCGTGCCGACCGGATAGCCGTTGACGCGGGCGAGTCCGACGATGCGGGAGCGTCCGTAGTGCGGCGTGATCTCGAAGAAGGAGTCGCGGTCGAGCACCGCGTCGAGGATCTTCCTCGGGTCGTAGGCCTTGTTCTTCTCGCGCGGGATGGCGGACAGGAGCGACGGCTCGCGGCGTTCCGGATCGTCGTGGGTGTCGCCGCGGGGCGGCATCTGCCAGACGCTGTCGGGCAGGTAGCTCAGGAATTGCTTGAGCATCGCGAACGCTTCTTCCTCGGAGTCGGCGAGATTGTCGATCACGCCGCTGCCGAACACCTGCGTGCGCTCATCGCCGAGATCCTCCTTCGTGATGTCGATGCCGAGCGCGGCCTTGACGACCGGAGGACCGCCCGGGAACACCTGGCTCGTGCCCCTGACCATCACGTTGAAGTGGGCGAGGCACGCCTCGACCGCCGGCAGCCCGGCGACGGAGCCGAGCACGGCGGCGACCACCGGGACCCTGCACAGCAGGTCCTCGATGCCCGGGGTGGCGGGGTTGGTCGGGATGTAGGTGCGTCCGATCTTCTCGAAGGTCTTGACGCTGCCGCCGGTGGAGTCGAGGAGGCGCACGTAGGGCAGGCGCCAGCCGAGCGCCAGCTTCTGGGCGTGGCCGCCCTTGTCGCCGACCGAGGCGTCGGAGGCGCCGCCGCGCACGGTGAAGTCGCCGCCGTTCAGGACCGCGCGACGTCCGTTCAGGCGGGCGAGCCCGATGACCCGGTTCGAGGGTCGGACGTCCTGGAGTTCGTTGCCGTCGTAGCTGGCCACTCCGGCGAGTTCGCCGATCTCCTGGAACGAGCCCTCGTCGGTGAACACGTCGAGACGCTCCCGGATCGTCAGCTTGCCGCGGCGGTGCTGCTCCGCGATGCCGGCCTCGCCGCCCATCTGCCGGGCGAACTCGCGGCGCCGCCTCAGCTCCTCGATCTCTCGCTCCCAGACCATGCTTCTTCCCCCTGAGCCGATTCGTTCCGAAACAGATGAGGGGAGAACCTTAGCCGGCTGCTAGACTGCGCGGCCGGCCGGCACTGCTGGGCCGCACTACGACGACGTCGACGGAGCAGATGATGACCGAGCCGCGAGGGGCGCGGCGCAGCGGCTCGCCACGGTCGCTGATCGCCGCCCCGGATCGCCTGAACGAACTGCGGGAGGGCTCCCGCGAATGGACTTCCTGGACCCTGACGCCGCGCCAGATCTGCGATCTGGAGCTGCTGATGTGCGGCGGCTTCGCGCCGCTCGACGGGTTCATGAACCGGGCCGCCTTCGACAGCGTCTGCGAGACGATGCGTCTGCCTTCCGGATCACTGTGGCCGATGCCGATCACGCTCGACGTGACGCCGGAGGCCGCTTCCGGTCTCGAAGCGGGATCGAAGCTGGTGCTGCGCGACCCGGAGGGACTGATGCTGGCGGTGCTCACGGTCGAGGACGTCTGGGAGCACGACCGGCGCAAGGAAGCCGAACTGGTCTACGGCACGCTCGACCAGGCCCACCCCGGTGTCGCCCACCTGTATCAGCGGACGAACACCGTTTCCGTGGGCGGCCGGATCGAGGGAATCCAGTTGCCCCGGCACTACGACTTCCCCGGACTGCGGAAGACGCCTCAGCAGTTGCGGCGCCGCTTCGCCCAGCTCGGCTGGAAGACGGCGGTGGCCTTCCAGACCCGCAACCCCATGCACCGGGCGCACTTCGAGCTGACGCTGCGGGCGGCCCGCGAGCTGGAGGCGAACCTGCTGATTCACCCCGTCGTCGGCATGACGAAGCCGGGCGATCTCGATCACTACACGCGGGTCCGCTGCTATCGCAAGGTTCTCGCCCACTATCCGCGTCACACCGCGGAACTGGCGCTGCTCCCTCTCGCCATGCGCATGGCGGGACCGCGCGAGGCGCTGTGGCATGCCCTGATCCGCAGGAACTACGGGTGCACGCACCTGATCGTCGGCCGCGACCATGCGGGCCCGGGGGTCGATTCGAAGGGCCAGCCGTTCTACGGCCCCTACGACGCGCAGGAGCTGATGGTCGAGCACGAGGCGGAACTCGGCGTGAAGATGGTCCCCTTCCGGTTGATGGTCTACGTGGAGGACCGCGACTCGTACGAACCGGTGGACACCGTGAAGGAGGGGGAGCGGACGCTCTCCATCTCCGGCAGCGACCTGCGCCGCCGCCTGCGCCGCGGCCTGCCGATCCCGGAGTGGTTCACCTTCCCGGAGGTGGCCCGGGAGCTGCGCCGCAGCCATCCGGCTCGCAGCAACCAGGGCTTCACCGTGTTCTTCACGGGGCTTTCCGGCGCCGGCAAGTCGACGATCGCGAACGTGTTGCTGGTCAAGTTCCTCGAGGCCGGCGGACGACCGGTGACGCTGCTCGACGGCGACATCGTGCGCACCAACCTGTCCTCCGAACTCGGCTTCTCCCGGGAACACCGCGACATCAACATCCGGCGGATCGGTTTCGTCGCCTCGGAGATCACGAAGAACGGCGGTGTCGCGATCTGCGCTCCGATCGCGCCGTACGAGAACGTGCGCCAGGACGTACGCGAGATGATCGAAGACGTGGGCGGGTTCATCCTGATCCACGTGGCGACGCCGCTCGAGGTGTGCGAAGAACGCGACGTCAAGGGGCTCTACGCCAAGGCCAGGGCGGGGCTGATCGACGCCTTTACCGGCATCTCGGATCCGTACGAGGCGCCCGAGAACCCGGACATGGTGATCGATACGACGGACATCACCGCCGAGGAGGCCGCGCGGCAGGTCATCCTCCACCTCGAGAAGGAGGGGTTCGTCGGACCGCGCTGATTCCCCCCGGCGGCGCTTCGCGCTCAGGTGGCGACTGCTCTCCATGGGCGTTGCCGCGATGGTCGCGTTGTTCCTGCTGCTGCCGGCGGAGGCGCTGGCCGGGACGTTCGAGCGCGGTGTCAGGTGGCTGGCGGGTCTGCTCGGCGGCGAACCGCGCCGGGTGGCGGCCGAGTTGCCGTGGGACTGGATCGCTCATGGCGTGCTGTTCGCGCTGCTCGCCTGGGCCTGGTGCGCGCCGGCGGCGCGGGCGGGGCAGGTTCGCGGCGTGCTCCTGGCGGCCGCCGGCGCCGTGGCCTACGGAGGGGCCATCGAGGTGGTGCAGAGGCTGGTCGGCTACCGGTCCGGAGAGTGGATGGATCTGGTCGCCGATGCCGTCGGCGTCGGCGTCGGCGCCCTGCTCGCCACGGGAATCTGGCCGCGGCTGCCGCGGTAGCGTGGCGAAGTGAGCAGCTCGCCGCACGACCGCGTTGCACGCGAGAGCGCCCTCCGCGCCGCGCTCGAGCAGCGCATCCTGGTGCTGGACGGCGCCACGGGTACGGCCTTTCAGGCGGCGAACCTGGGACCGGAGGACTTCGGCGGCGAGGAACTCGAGGGTTGCAACGAGATCCTGGTCGAGACCCGGCCGGACGTCGTGCTCGACGTCCACCGCTCCTACCTCGAGGCCGGCGCCGACATCGTCGAGACGAACACCTTCGGCGGCACGCCCCTGGTGCTCGCGGAGTACGGTCTCGGGGAGCGTGCCTTCGAACTGAACCGCCGAGCCGCCGAGCTGGCGCGGCAGGCATGCGTCACGGCCGGCCGCGAGCGCTTCGTCTGCGGCTCGATGGGGCCGACGACGAAGGCGATCTCGGTGACCGGCGGCGTCACCTTCGAGCAACTGCGGGACGACTACCGCACGCAGGCTCTGGGGCTTGTGGCCGGCGGCGCCGACTACCTGCTGCTCGAGACCTGCCAGGACACGCGCAACGTGAAGGCGGGCCTGATCGGGATCGAGGAGGCGTTCGGGCAGGTGGGTTGGCGTCTGCCCGTCGCGGTTTCGGTGACGATCGAGACGATGGGCACCATGCTCGGTGGCCAGGAGGTCGAGGCGCTGGCGGCCTCCCTGCTGCACCGGGACCGGCGGGACCTGCTCTACGTCGGCCTCAACTGCGCCACCGGACCGGACCAGATGTTCGACCATCTGCGCGCCCTGTCGGAGATCTGCCGCACGCGGGTGGCCTGCGTTCCCAACGCCGGCCTGCCCGACGAGGACGGCCTCTACATGCAGACGCCGGACGACTTCCGGGCCGTCTTCTCCCGTTTTCTCGACCACGGCTGGCTGAACCTGGTCGGCGGCTGCTGCGGCACGACGTCCGCCCACATCGAGGCGTTCGCGGACCTGGTCCGCGGCCGTTCGCCGCGGCGGCAGCCCGAACATCGTCGCTGCATCGTCTCGGGGTTGGACGCCGCGGAACTGACCGAGGACAACCGGCCGCTCCTGGTCGGCGAACGCACGAACGTTCTCGGCAGCCGCAAGTTCAAGCGCCTGATCAGGGAGGGCGAATACGAGGCGGCGGCCGAGGTCGGCCGCGCCCAGGTCCAGGGTGGAGCCCAGGTGGTCGACATCTGTCTCCAGGACCCCGAGCGTGACGAGACGGACGACATGGAGCGGTTCCTGGAGCGGCTGGTGCGGCGGGTCAAGGTGCCGCTCATGATCGACAGCACGGACCACGAGGTGATGGCGCGGGCTCTGACCTGGTGCCAGGGACGGTCGATCCTGAACTCGATCAACCTGGAGGACGGGCTGGAGCGTTTCGAGCGGGTGGTGCCGCTGGCGCGGGAGTTCGGCTGCTCCGTGGTCGTCGGGCTGATCGACGAAGAGGGCATGGCGGTGTCGGTGGAGCGGAAGCTCGAAGTTGCCACGCGCTCGTACGAGCTGTTGACGTCCAGGTGGGGGATCGAGCCGCAGGAGATCTGGTGGGATCCGCTCGTCTTCCCCTGCGGCACGGGCGACGAGGCCTATCTCGGTTCCGCGGCGGCGACGATCGAGGGCGTGCGCCGGGTGCGCGAGGCGTTCCCGGGCACCCGGACGATCCTGGGCATCTCGAACGTGAGCTTCGGCCTGCCGCTCGCGGGGCGGGAGGTCCTGAACGCGGTGTTCCTCTACCGCTCTACCCAGGCCGGCCTCGATGCGGCGATCGTCAACACGCAGGGCCTGGCGCGCTACGCCGAGATCCCGGCCGCGGAGCGCGTGCTCGCCGAGGCGCTGCTCGATCTGCGGCCCGGCGACGTCGAGGCCGGGCAGCGCGCTGTCGAGGCCTTCACGGCCGCGTTTCGCGAGCGCAAGGGCTGGCAGGAGCAGGCGCCGCGGGATCTGCTGCCGCTGCCGGAGCGCCTGTCGCGCTCCGTGGTGGAGGGCAGCAAAGAGGGCCTGCGGCCGGACCTGGACGCGGCGCTCGCCGACCCGCGTTGGCCCGATCCGCTCGACATCATCAACGGACCTCTGATGACCGGCATGGCCGAGGTCGGCCGGCTGTTCAACGACAACGAGTTGATCGTGGCCGAGGTGCTGCAGAGCGCCGAGGTGATGAAGGCCGCGGTCGACCACCTCGAGCCGCACATGGAGCGGATGGAGGGCATGACCCGCGGCCGGGTGATCCTCGCCACGGTCAAGGGCGACGTCCACGACATCGGCAAGAACCTGGTCGACATCATCCTGACGAACAACGGCTTCGAGGTGGTGAACCTGGGGATCAAGGTGCCGAGCGAGCAGTTGGTTCAGGCCGCGCGCAAGCACGAGCCGGACGTGATCGGCCTTTCCGGACTCCTGGTCAAGAGCGCCCAGCAGATGGTCGCGACCGCGGGGGACCTGAGAGACGCCGGGATCGGGACGGACCTCGTCGTCGGCGGCGCGGCCTTGACCAGGCGGTTCACCCACAACCGGATCGCCCCGGAGTACGGCGGCGTGTGCACCTACGCCGGCGACGCGATGAGCGGGCTCGACCTGATCGAGCGCCTGTGCGACGGTGGGCGCCGGGGCGGCGTACTCGAGCGGATCGACGCGCTCCGCGAGCGGGACAGCGCGCCGCTTCGCAGCGGCTCGGGGGGAGCGAAAGCGTCGCCGGGGAACCGCCGCAGTGGGGCCGTGCGCACCGACGTCCCGGCGCCTCAGCCACCCGACCTGGAGCGGCACACCGCCCGCTTCGACCTCGACGACGTGTGGCCGCACCTGAACCTGCAGATGCTCTACGCCAAGCACCTGGGACTGAAGGGTTCCGTGGAGCGCCTGCGCGCGGCGGACGACCCGAAGCTCCTCAAGGTCGAGGCGGTCGTCGAGGACCTCAAGGAGTTCGCGCGCGGCGAGTTGGCGGCGCATGGAGCGTGGCGGTTCTTCCCAGCCCGGAGCGAGGGGAACCGGCTCGTCCTGTTCGAGCCCGGGGAAGGCGGAGGGAAGGTCGCGGCCGACTGGCTCCTGCCCCGGCAGCCACGCGAAGACGGCCTCTGCCTCGCCGACTACGTGCTGCCGCAAGGGGACCATGTGGCCCTCTTCGTGGTCACCGCGGGCGCCGGCGTCCGCGAGACGGCGGAACGCTTCAAGCGCGAAGGCGAGTACCTCAAGAGCCACGCCTACGCCGCGCTGGCGCTCGAGACCGCCGAGGCCGCTGCCGAACTCCTGCACCAGCGGCTACGGGCCGAGCTCGGATTCCCCGATCCGCCGGAGATGACGATCCGCGAACGCCTGGCCGCGAAGTACCGCGGCAAGCGCTACTCCTTCGGCTATCCGGCCTGCCCCGACCTCGCCGGCCAGCGCCAGCTCTTCGCCGCGCTACAGCCCGCCGACATCGGCGTGGAACTCACCGAGGGCGACATGATGGACCCGGAGGCGACGGTCTCGGCGCTCGTGTTCCACCACCCGGACGCGCGCTACTTCGGCGTGTGATGGGCAGCTGCACCGCGCCAGCGTACGGGGACATCTCTCGCCAGAGTTGTATGGTCTGGGCGTGCGTTCCCGGCTCGCACCAATCCCGCCCCTGGGTGACGGGGACCCTTGAACGCCAGGCCGGGAGCACGGTCGCTCGGGACCGCAGCATGAGTCGAGAGCAGATGGATCGATCCCGCGAGCAGTTCCGTGTCCGTGGCCCTATGCACGGCAGAGCGCCGTCCTTCGTGGCGGCGGGGATTGCTCTGGCGGTCGTCTTCGCCCTCGTCGCCCCTCTTCCGGTTCACGGATGCAGTTGCGTGGAGATCGAATACTGGGGGTTCCTCGGTCCCCAGAACGTCAGCCTGCCGGCCAACGCCGCCGGCGTCCTGTGGTTCGAGCCCTTCGACCGCCACCGGCCACAACTACCCGCTTCCGAGAGCAGTGTCGCGGGCCGAATCACCGTCGAGAAACGGTTGCAGGACCGGTTCGAGACCGTGCCGGCGGCCGCTCGCAGTGTTCGCGGGTTTCGCGGCATCTTCGTCGTTGCACCTCGCGAGGGACTGGTCGTCGGCGCCACGTATCGATTCACCGATCGCGGGTCGTCCCTGACCGACAAGGATCCACGTTGGGCCAAGAGCAGGCAAGGCGGTAGGGGTCCCTACCGTCAGGTCCTGCTCACCGTGGACGCCGACGAATTCCCGGCCAGCGCACAGCTCACCTTGGAAAAGCGGGACGCGCCCGAGCAGCCGCTCCGCATCGCCGAGGGCAATCTTTGCGGAATGTCGGCCCGGCACCAGGCACTCGCTCCCGTCGCCACCTACCTGCCCCCGGACGCGCAGAAGTGGCAGGACAGCCTGCTCTTTCGCACGCTGGTCGATGGTGAACCGTGGGCTGGCGCCGGCAGCAGTTGCTCAGTCATTCCGAGTGGACGCACTTGGCGCCCGCTCGGACAAGAGATCGTCTACGGAACGTGCCCTGACCCCGACGTGCGCCCAGGGGTGCCGCTGGGCTTCCGTGGACCGGGAGGTCCGGCCCGCCTCTTGACGCCGGCGAAGCACACCGTCCAGATGGAAGCCTACTTGCCCGGTACCGACATCGTGCTGAAGAGCAGGACCCTGGTGGTCGATTTGACTTGCCCGGTTCCCATGGAGAGGTGAGCCGCGGCGGAAACGGCGAGCCGGCCCGAAGGACGGAGATCGTTTCTTCTGCGGTGAGTTGAGGCTACTGCCTACCCGGCCCGTGCGGACGCCTTTTTCTCCCACCTTTCGCGCTTTGCCCTCTCCAGCGCCGCCGCCCGGTCGAGGTGGTCGTCGCCGAGGCGGTCGAGATACTCGTCGTAGCTGCCGACGAAGTCGTTGACGCCGTCCCTCGAGATCTCGATGATCCGGGTCGCGAGCCGGCTCACGAACCAGCGGTCGTGGGAGACGAGCAGCAGGGTGCCGGGGTAGTCGGAGAGCCCCTCGATCAGCGCTTCGATCGCCTCCAGGTCGAGGTGGTTGGTCGGTTCGTCCAGCACCATCACGTTGGGCTTGAGGACGATGTGGCGGCAGAACAGGAGACGTGCCGCCTCGCCGCCGGAGAGGCTGCCGATCCTTTTCGTCGCCTCGTCCTTGGAGAACAGGACGGCGCCGAGCTGGCCGCGGACGAAGCCGATCGGCTCGCCGGGGCAGCAGTCCCAGAGCCAGTTCTCGACCGTCTTGCGCGCGGCACCCTGGCTGTCCAGCAGTTGCTGGCGGTGGTCCTGGGCGAAGTAGCCGGGGTGGGTCTCGTAGCCCCAGTCGATCTCGCCCGAGTCGGCGGGTACCTCGCCGATCGCGATCTTGAGCAGGGTCGACTTACCGATCCCGTTCGGACCGATGATCGCGATCCGTTCACCGCGGCCGATCTCGATCGACACGTCGTCGAGCACGTGGTTGTCGCCATAGCTCTTCGAGATGCCCTCGAGGGTGAGCACGCGCTTGCCGGAGGGTCGCCGCGACGCGAACCGGAACAGCGGATAGCGCCGCGAACTCTGCGGCAGCGGCTCGATCGTCATCCGGTTGATCAGCTTCACCCGGCTCTGGGCCTGCCGCGCCTTGCTCGCCTTGTAGCGGAAGCGGTCGACGAACTTCTGGTGGTGGTCGATCTCCTGCTGGCGCTGCGCGATCTCGGCCTCCCTGCGGGCGCGCTCCTCGACCTTCTTCCGCTCGAAGTTGGAGTACGTGCCGGGGTAGACGGTCAGCGTCTCGTAGTCGATGTCGGCGATCTGGGTGCAGACGTTGTCGAGGAAGCGGTGGTCGTGGGAGACGACGAGGACCACGCCCCTGAAGTCGGACAGGAACTTCTCGAGCCAGCGGATGGAGAGGATGTCGAGGTGGTTCGTCGGCTCGTCGAGCAGCAGCGCGTCGGGAGCGGCGGCCAGGGTCTGCGCCAGCAGCACCCGCAGCTTGAAGCCGCCGGAGAGCGTCGAGAGCGGCTGGCGATGGACCTCCGTCTCGATCCCCAGCCCCTCCAGGATCTCGGCTGCCCGGGACTCGAGCGAGTAGCCGTCCCAGCGCATGACGACCTCCTCGAGTGCGGCGAAGCGGTCGCCGTCGAAGTGCTCGTCGGCCCGCTCCAGCAGCCGCTCCTTCTCCACCATCGCGTCCCACAGCTCGGCGTTGCCCATCATCACGACATCGAGAATGGGGACCTCCTCGTACTCGAAGTGGTCCTGCTTCAGCACCCCGAGCCGGCAACGCTTCGGGATGGAGATCGAGCCCTCGCTGGCCG
>JAPOVF010000058.1:0-13657 GCA_026708285.1 Acidobacteriota bacterium | reverse complement strand
TGGGTCTGATCGGCTGGGCCGGCGGCGCCTTTCTCGGTGCGGTGCTGGTGTTCGGAGGAGTCGTCAAGGCGCTCGACCCTCAGGCATTCGTCAAGCTGATCGAGATCGAAGGTCTCGACTTCCTGCTGCCGGCCGTCGTGGTCACCGCGATCGCGCTGGCGCTCGAGATGGGTCTCGGCAGCGCGCTGATCCTGGGGCTTCGCCGGATGTGGGTGCTCGGGCCGTCGGCGCTGCTGGTCGCCTTCTTCCTGTTCCTGACCGGCCGGGCCTACTACCGCGACCTGCGCGGCATCGCGACCGAGGACGAGGCGGGCTGCGGCTGCTTCGGCAACCTCGTGGAGCGCACCCCGGCCGAGGCGTTCTGGCAGGACCTGGCGCTCATGGTCCCGGCGCTGGCCATCGCCTTTCTGGGCAGGCGGGCGGCCGACGGCGTGCCATGGGTCCGGCTCGCCGTGGTCGGCGTCCTGACCGTGGGCCTGCTGGCGTTCGCCCGCGCGGCGCCGGACCTTCCGCTAGACAACCTGGCGACCCGGCTCAAGCCGGGTCTTGCGATCGAAGAGATCTGCAGCGGCGATGGCGACAGCAGGCTCTGTCTGTTCACGATCGTGCCGGAGCTGGAGGAGGGCGAGCACTGGCTGGTCATCGCCGACCTCGACGAGGACCTGGGCAAGGCGGTCGACAGCCTGAACCAGCACGTCTTCGACGGCGACCGGATGTGGGTGCTCAGCTCCGCGACCCCGGACGAGAACCGGACGTTCTTCTGGTCCTACGGCCCGGCCTTCGAGATCCGCGAGGCGCCGCCGACGTTCCTGAATCCGTTGTACCGGACGCTGCCGCGGTCGTTCCGGGTCGAGGACGGCGTGGTGGTCGGGACGGTGTCGGGGCTGCCGCCGGAGCCCTAGTCACTGCCTGCGAACTCGGCGGCGAGATCGATGCCGCCGTTGCGCCAGGCGGCGTCGGTCGCCTGGAGTTCGCCGGCGGCGGCGAGGCGGGAGACGCCGGCATGCTCGAAGGCGCGGCGGACGGTCGCGGGCATGTGGCCGGCGACGGCGACGCCCTGGAGGCGGCCGTTCCACTCGTCGAGGGTCGGCGCGCCCTCGACCGCGTGGATGCGGACGGTGCGCAGGCCGGGTGAGGGGCGGATCCTCGGGTCGGAATCGAGGATGACGGTGCCGACGTCGAGTGCGTCGCCGTACCAGGGCAGACCACGGAGGTCGGCGTCCTCGCGGGCGAGGCGGACGCCGGCGCGCTCGGCGGCGTTGCCGCGGCCGGGTGGGAGATCGAGCGCGAGTTCTGCGAGGGCTTCGGCGAGGGCGGCGGCGAAGGTGGGGGCAATGGCCGGTTCGACGAGCACGGCCTCAACGGACAGGCAGCCGCGCTGGTCGAAGAGCGCGGTATCGAGGGCCATGCCGCGGGCGGCTCGGGCCAGGTCGGCGTCGCGTCCGACCCAGCCGAGGCTGAGTTTGGGGCCGAAGGCGATGAGGCGGCGAGTGGCGGCGGACTGGAGGGCCTCGATCGTCTCATGGGTTCCGTAGACAGCGACGACGCGGGCCGCCGCGTGAAACGCCGACTCGACCGTTTCGTCGCCGCCGGTCCAGGTGGCGGCGGCGTAAGCGTCGCGCAACGCGGGTAGTCGCCGGCCGAGGGCGGCGAGGAAGGCCGGGGCGAAGTGGGGCTCGGCACGGGAGGACTTGAACAGAACGGGAGCGCGTGCGGCCAGGGCAGGCAGGATGGACTGGAGCATGAGGCCCGGCGGGCTTGCGGGCAGAACGACAAGGCTGAAGCCGTGGCGTTTCTGGCGGAGGGGGCGCTGGAGTTCGCTGGCCGCGGGTTCGCCAGCCATGCCGGCGCCGATGGTTCGCAGGCCGCGGCCGAGGCCGGCGGGCGAGAGGCCGGTGGATTGCAGCAGGTGGGAGTCGAGGGCCTGACGTTCCGGACTAGCGGCATCGAGGAAGGCGGCCAGGGTGTCGTTCCAGGCGGCGAGGAGGTCGCCGGCCGGGATGCCGCGAAGGGCGCGAGCACCCCGGGCGAGGCTGAGGATCGTGGCCTTGAGTGAGCTTTTGCGGAGCCGGCGCTTCGCGCCGGATGCGGACCAGAAGGTCCGCGCACCCAGAGATCGGGCGTTGCCTTGGCTGAGTTCTCTACGGTTCACGAACGGCTGATGTCTTCATGCCGCGCCTAACTCCTCCGCAGTCAGGGAGCAGCCTCGGAGTTCGGCGCCGGTGGCGCGGCCGAGCAGTTGGAAGGCGTTGCCTTCCCTGACACCGAGGTCTTCCGTCAGGATGTGGCAGACGGAGCCGAGGTTGGCGAGGTCAAAGAAGGCGAGCAGGCCGGGTTCGCCGTCCTCGACCTCTTCGAGGGTCTCCGGGTCGAGGACCCTGAACGGCATCCACGGCGGTGTGCGCAGGCGCTCGCCGCCGGGGCGGGAGTAGGCCTGGCTGGTCAGCTCGGTCATACCGTACTCCCGGACGACCGCTTCCGGGTCCAGGCCGAGCAGGGAGCGGGAGCGACGCCGGATGTCTTCGGGCGTCGTCTCGAGGCGCTGGCCCTTGAATCCCCCGGTTTCGAAAACGCGGCTTCCGGCCGGCAGGCGGATCGCGTCCGCGGTCGAGCCCTCCAGGTGATCGAGCAGGAGGACGAAGGCGAGGGCGGTGGCCAGAATCAGCACGGGCTCGTCGCGGTCGTGGCTCCGCAGCCAGCGGCGTGCCTGTTCGACGTCGATCCCGTGCCGCGCGACGGCCCAGGCGCTGCCCGGCGCTGCGTGGCGCTCGAAGACGTGGTTCGCCATGAAGGAGAGACTCGAGTCGGGCGCCGCGCGGCGGTCGGGGATGAGCGACAAGATCGGGACCCGCCCGCTGCCAGCGGGCAGGCAGGCGTCGGCGAAGGTGGCGTCGATCACGGTCCGGTAGAGGTCGGGGTAGGGGTGGTGGTGAACGCTCCGGCGCTCGCCGCCGCGGGTCGTGCCGCTGCTGCGGAAGACCTCCCGGGGTTCGGCGGCGGCCAGGCGCAGCGACTTGAAGGCCGATGTCGGGACGGGCGGCGCCGCCCGCCAGTCGTCGAGCGCGGCGTGAGTGACTCCGCGCCGTTCGCACAGCCGGCGGTAGGGCTCGACCCGCTCGATTCCGAAGCGGGCGGCTGCCGCGGCCAGGCGACCGAACCTGCCCTCGCCGGTGGCGATGAAGCGCTCGATCCGTCGGAGCAGGCCGGTCATGGGCTGAAGAACGCGGCGGCGGTGCTCGCCGGATGACCCGCGAGCCCGTCGCCGTCCGAATCCTCGGACTCCGGCCACCACTCGGCCGGGAGGTGCTTGCGGTAGGGCCGCTGGAGAAAGCGGCGGTCGAGGAGGGCGATCACGCCGCGGTCGTCGGCGGAGCGGATCAGCCGGCCGGCGGCCTGGACCACGCGGGTCATTCCGGGCACCACGAAGGCGTACTCGAAGCCGCGCTCGAAGCGCTCGTCGTAGTAGGCCTGAAGCAGCTTCTGCTCCACGGTCACCGCGGGCAGGCAGGGGCCGACCACGGCGACCGCCAGCAGAGCGTCGCCCGGATAGTCCACGCCCTCGGAAAACACGCCCCCCGCCACCGCCAGGAGCAGGGTGTCGCCGGAAAGCGGGTTCGTGAGCGCGTCGAGCACTTCCTGGCGCCGCGCTTCGCTGGTCGTCTGCTGCTGGACGACCACGTTGCGGCCGCAGTCGGGCAGCCGGTCCTCCACCTCGGCGAGGAAGCGGTAGCTGGGGAAGATCGCCATCGAGTTCCCCGGCACCGAGCGCGCGAACTCGGACAGCCGTTCGGCGATGGGGCCGTAGTTGTCGTCGCGGGTGCGGTAGGTCGTGGTGACGGACGTGTCGACGACGATCCGCCGGTTCCCGGCCGGGAAGGCGCTCGGTACCTCGAGGGTCGAGGTGCGTGCGCCGTCGAAGCCGAGCAGGTCGCGGTAGAACTCGAACGGCTGGAGGGTCGCCGAGAGGCCGATGCAGGAGCGGCAACGGTTGATCGTCGCGCCGAGGAAGGCGCTCGCGTCCTTGCACAGCAGGCTGAAGCTCGGTTCACCCGCGGTGCGCCGGAAGAGGAAGCTGAAGGCCTCTGCGTGCTCCGGCGAGGCAGCGAGCTGGAGGGTGTTGAGGAACCGGAGCAGCTTGAAGTAGAGATCGACGAAGGCGTCGTTCGCGGCGAACGAGCGGGTGTCGCGGCGGAACTCCAGGTAGTCCACGAAGCCGCGGTCGAAGGCGGGCCGCAGGCGCCAGAGCTGCTCTTCGGGCGCGGCTCCCTCGGCCACTGCGTTGCGGTCGGGCAGGTCGACTGCCAGGTCGACCTCATCCTGGATCAGTTCCTCCAGGCCGGCGCAGAGTTCCCGCAGTCGTTCCGTCGGCCCGCCTTGTGTGCCGCGGCCCGCCCGGCGCAGGCTTGCCGCAGCGTCCCGGCAGCTCTTCGCGGTCAGCTCCGGGCTGTAGTAGCCGCGCCCGCGATCGACGAGGTTGTGGATCTCGTCCACGATCAGGACCGTGCCGGAAAGGTCCGCGTCGCCCTGGAACTCGGTCAGCTTGACGAAGGGGTCGAGGGCGTAGTTGTAGTCGCCGACGACGACCTGGACCTGGCGCCCGAGCTCCAGGCTGATCTCGAACGGACAGACGCGATCCCTCTTCGACGCGTCGTAGATCGCGTCCGGCTCGAGCAGGCTGTGCTCTTCGAGCAGGCGCGGCAGGAGTTGGCTGCGCTGCAGCTTGACGTAGTAGTCGCGGGCGTACTGGCAGTAGTCCTCGTGGCAGATGATCTCGTCGTTCGCGCACATGCGGGCCTTGGCTCGCAGGTGCAGAGCGTGGAAGGCGCGCTCGGGGTTCAGCAGGTCGATCACCCGGTTGGCCATCGCTGCCTGAGTGTTCTTCGCGGTGAGGACGAACACCCGGAGGTCCCGCGCCAGCGCCTCGCGCAGGACCGGGAACAGGACCGCCGCGGTCTTTCCCAGACCGGTCGGCGCCTGGACCAGCAGATGCTCCCGCTGCTCGACGGCGATTCCCGTGCGGTCGATGATCTCCTGCTGGCCGGGCCGCGGCCGGTGGAAGGGGAACTCGAGCCGTTCGGCCGCGAGCTGGCGCCGCTGGCGATGGGCGCGGGCCGCTTCGTAGTCATGGACGAGGGTGTTGAGCTGCGCCCGGATCCGGCTGTCGAGTTCGGTCCAGTCGAGTTCGACCTCGAGGCGCTCGATCTCGGCGGTGCCGATCTCGATCAAGACCAGTTCGGCCCGGACCGGGAGCGGCTCCGCGCCTGACTGGTGGAGGATGAAGCCGTAGATCGCCGCCTGCAGCCGGTAGGTCGCCAGCAGGCCCGGCGAGGGCTCCGTGTTGGGGCGTACGGACTTGATCTCCTCGATCGCCAGGACGCCGTCTCGGTCCTCGTAGACGCCGTCGGCGCGGCCGGTCAGCGTCACCTGCCAGCCGCGATGAACGAACTCCAGTGAGAGTTCGACTTCACGCCGGTAGCTTGGCTCGCGCTCCATCGCCTGTTCCTGGTAGCGGCTGTGGATCGCCTGACCGACCCAGAGCCGCTCGAACCCGCCGCGGTTGGCGAACCCGAGATGCCGGGCGGAGCGGCGGTCGAGCAGGTCCGCTACGGACAGTTGGAGCGTCCTCGCGTCGTCGTCGAAGCGCGGCGGCATGGCGGCGAGACTACCGCCTGAACGGGCCGCGCGAAGGCGCTCCAGGGGACGCCGGGTTTCCTTGCCGGCCGGGGAGTTTCGGCGCTTCACAGGTTGTCATCGGGGGGTCGATGGCATAGCCTGAGTGCCTTATGGCAGACAACTTCGGCGGCGGGGACAGCCCGCTCGATCTCGACAACCTGGGGAAGGCCGTCCGCGATCGGCTGGGCGGCCTCAAGATCATCGCGGTGGTGGTGGTGGCGGGCCTCCTGGCTCTGTCCAGCGTGTACACGGTGCAGCCCGAGGAGGTGGGGGTCATCCTCCGTCTCGGGAAGTACGCCGGCACGAGGGATCCGGGCCTGAATTTCAAGATCCCGGTGGTCGACCAACTGGAAAAGGTGCCGGTGAGGCGCCAGTTGAAGCAGGAGTTCGGCTTCCGCAGCGAGAGCGTGGCGGTGCGCAGCTCCTTCGTCGGCAACGCGGAAGAGGCGAACATGCTGACCGGCGACCTGAACGCGGCGGTGGTCGAGTGGGTCGTGCAGTACCGGGTCGTCGACCCGTACCAGTACCTGTACCGGGTCCGTAACCTGGACGACACCTTCCGCGACATGAGCGAGGCGGTCATGCGCAAGGTGGTCGGCGACCGCACCGTGAACGAGGTCCTCACGGTCGGCCGGGCCGACATCGAGGGCACGGTCAAGCTCGAACTGCAGGAACTCTGCGACCAGTACGAGACCGGGATCGACATCGATCAGGTGGTGCTCCAGAGCAACAATCCGCCCGAGCCGGTCAAGCCGTCCTTCAACGCGGTCAACCAGGCGGAGCAGGAGCTCGAACGCCTGGTCAACGAGGCCGAGGCGGAGTACAACCGGGTCATCCCCCGGGCCGAGGGGCAGGCGTTGCAGACGATTCAGCAGGCGGAGGGCTACGCCCTCGATCGGGTCAACCGGGCCCAGGGCGACGCGACGCGTTTCAACGCCCTCTACGCGGAGTTCCGCCAGGCGCCGGAGGTGACGCGCAAGCGGCTGTTCATCGAGACGATGGAGCGGGTGCTGCCGAAGGTGGGCCGGAAGATCGTCGTCGACGAGGACGTCGACGGCCTGACGCCGATCATGAGCTTCGAGGGAGTCAGCGCGGCGAGGACGTCGCGGCAGGTCGCGGCGCAGCAGGCCGGGGAGGGATCGCCGTGAAGAGAATCCTGGGCGTGTTGCTGGTTCTGGTGCTGCTCCTGCTGGCGAACCTGTCGCTGTTCGTCGTGCGGGAGGACCGCCAGGCGATCATCACCGAGTTCGGCGCCCCGGTCGGCGACGCGATCGACACGCCGGGGCTCAAATTCAAGCTGCCCTGGCGCAAGGCGCAGTACTTCGACCGCCGCTTCCTGGAGTGGCAGGGCTCCGCGGAGGAGTTGCCGACCCGCGACAAGGTGTTCATCTTCGTCGACACCTATGCCCGCTGGCGGATCTCGGATCCGCTGCTCTTCTTCCAGCGGCTGCGCGATGAGCGCGGCGCGCAGTCGCGGCTCGACGACATCCTGGACGGCGAGACCCGGAACGCGATCGCCAACCACGACCTGATCGAGGTCATCCGCAGTTCGAACCGCGAGGCCGCCGCGGACGAGTCGTATCCGGACGCGGGCGGCGGCCTCGAGGAGATCGTGACCGGCCGGGACAAGATCCGGCAGGACATCCTCGCCGCGGCGCAGACGCGCACCGACGATCTCGGCATCCAGGTACTGGACGTTCAGTTCCGCCGCATCAACTACGGCGAACAGGTCGAGCCGGACGTGTTCAACCGGATGATCTCGGAACGGCAGCGGATCGCCGATCGGTTCCGCTCCCAGGGCCAGGGCCAGGCGTCGGAGATTCTCGGCAACATGGACCGCGACCTGAAGCGGATCGAGTCCGAGGCCTACCGCCAGGCGACCGAGATCCGGGGCCGGGCCGACGCGGAGGCCACCGAGATCTACGCCTCGGCCTACAACCAGTCGGTCCAGTCGAGGAGCTTCTACGAGTTCCTGCGCACGATGGAGGCCTTCGAGAAGACGATCGACCCGAACACCTGGTTGGTCGTATCGACGGACAGCGACTACTTCAGCTTTCTGAAGGCGAGCGGTCCTTAGCTGCGGGTCCAGCGGTCCGTCGATAGATGACCGGCCTGATCGGGCTCCTCGTCATCCCAGGCATCGCCTGGCTGCTCTCCACGAACCGCTTCGGGGTCCGCTGGCGGACCGTGGTCACGGGCATCGCGATCCAGTTCGTCCTTGCCTTGCTGATTCTGAAGACGGCCCCTGGCCAAGCCTTCTTCGCTGGAGCCACGGAGGTCGTGACGGGTTTCCTCGGGTTCGCCGACGAGGGCTCGCGGTTCGTCTTCGGCCAGGGGTTCGACCTCGTTCCCTTCGCCTTCCGGGTGCTGCCGACGATCATCTTCTTCTCGAGCGTGGTCGCGGTGCTCTATCACCTCGGCGTCATTCAGCGCGTGGTCAAGGTCTTCGCCGTCGTGATGACGAAGGTGATGGGCACGTCGGGTCCGGAGTCGCTTTCCGCTTCGGCCAACATCTTCGTCGGCCAGACCGAGGCGCCGCTCCTGATCCGCTCCTACGTCGGCAACATGACGCGCTCGGAGCTGATGGCGGTGATGACCGGCGGCTTCGCCACCGTCGCCGGCGGCGTTCTCGCCGCCTACGTCGGCATGGGCATCTCGGCCGGCCACCTGATCGCGGCCAGCGTCATGTCGGCGCCGGCTGCACTGGTCATGGCCAAGCTGATGATCCCGGAAACGGAGACCGACAAGGTCTCCGCCAAGGCCGACTTCAAGGTGAAGACCCCCTGGGCCAACATGATCGACGCCGCCGCCCAGGGCGCCGGCGACGGTCTGAAGCTGGCGCTGAACGTCGGCGCCATGCTGCTCGCCTTCATCGCTCTTGTGGCGCTGGTCAACGGTCTCCTCGCCCCGGTGGGGGGTTGGATCGGCCTTCCCGGTCTGAACCTGGAGATGATCCTGGGCTTCCTGTTCCGGCCTCTGGCCTGGGTCATGGGGGTGCCGTGGGCGGAAGCGGACGCGGTGGGAACGCTCCTTGGTCTCAAGACCGCGGCCAACGAGTTCGTCGCCTACTCCCGTTTCGAGGACATCTCGGCCGAGAACCAGTTGTCGGAGAAGTCCCGGGTCATCGCCACCTACGCACTGTGCGGCTTCTCCAACTTCTCGTCGATCGCGATCCAGATCGGCGGCATCGGCGGCATCGCCCCGGAGCGCAAGAGTGAGCTGGCGAGCCTCGGCCTGCGGGCGATGATCGCCGGCACCCTGGCCTGCCTGCAGACGGCCACGATCGCCGGCCTGCTGGTCTGAGGCGGCGGGCTACGGCGCCCCGCCGACCGCTTCGGCTGCGGTTGGAATGATGACCAGCAGTTGAATCGCGTCGAAGAGGAAGTGCGCGGCGATGGCGGGCCAGATGTTGCGGCGCCAGAGAGTCAGCAAGCTGAAGGCGATCGAGAGCAGGGCGACGCCCAGGAGCATGAACGGCTGCTCGTAGCTCATGTGGCCCAGGACGAACAGGACGTTCGACAGGCCGAAGCCGACCCGGGGCATCAGGAAGCCGCGGAAGAAGAGTTCTTCGACGACGCCGGCCGAGAGACTCAGCAGTAACCGCACGAGGACAGGCAGGCTGCCCATCCAGAGCACGACCGGCGGCGCTTCGTTGGGGAGGTTCTCGAAGCCGCCTGCGGCGCCGACAATCAACGCCGAGAGCAGGACGACGGCCAGCACGCCCGCCCAGAGAACGACGCCGGCGCCGAGCCCGATCCCGACCTCGCTGGGGATCGACTGGCCGGTGCGGGTGCGCAGGCCGAGCTGGGTCATGATGACCGTGCCGGCGTCATGCCCGCAGCGCCAGTAGCCGAGCATCAGCCAGGCCGCCAGCATGGCGACCAGAATGGCGTGCATCTGGAACAGCCGCAGCGGTGAGACGCTCTCGAAGTCGATCTGGTCCATGACGGACGGCAGCCCGATCTGGCCGAAGGCCGCGAAGATGCCGATCCAGAGCACCAGCCCCAGCAGTGCCATGGCGGCGAGGCGGCGCTCGAGACCTTCGCCGGTAGCGCTTCCGAAACCCGGCGGCAGGAGCCGGCGCACCGCGGTCGAGCGGTCGATCCACCAGGCGCAGGCAACGCCTGCCACCAGCGGCAGCATGATTCGGACCAGGGTCACGGCCGGCATCCTACTGCTAGGGTTCGGCGCTGCCGCAGACCATCCAGGAGGGTGCCTTGGAGCGATTCCCCGGCGTTGATTTCATGAACTTCGATTCGCTGCTCAGCGGCGAGGAGCGGTTGATCAGGGACACTGTCCGTCAGTTCGTCGACGAACGGGTGAAGCCCATCATCGAGCAGTGCCATCGGGAGGCGCGCTCTCCGATGGAACTGGCGCCTGAGCTGGGCGACCTGAACCTGTTCGGGGCGAACTTTACGGAGTATGGGCTGCCCGGGCTCGGCGACGTGGCCTACGGGCTGGTCATGCAGGAACTCGAGCGCGGCGACTCGGGCATCCGGAGCATGGTCTCGGTGCAGAGCTCCCTGGTCATGTACCCGATCCTGACCTTCGGCTCGCGGGAGCAGAAGGACCGCTTCATTCCCGGACTGGCGAGCGGCCGGATGATCGGCTGCTTCGGTCTGACGGAGCCGGACTTCGGCTCGAATCCCTCGGCGATGCGCACGCGCGCGCGGCGGGACGGAGATTGCTGGGTGCTGAACGGCGCCAAGCAGTGGATCACGAACGGCAGCGTCGCCGACGTCGCCGTGGTGTGGGCGCGCACGGACGACGGGATCCGGGGGTTCCTGGTCGAGAAGGGGACGGAGGGCTTCGTCAGCGCCGAGCAGCACGGGAAGTTCTCGCTCCGGGCTTCGGTCACCGGCGAACTCTCGTTCCAGAACTGCCGTATTCCGAAAGGCAACATCCTGCCGGGGACCCGCGGCATCGGCAGCGCGCTCCAGACCCTGAACCAGGCCCGCTACGGCATCTGCTGGGGCGGCCTCGGTTCGGCGATGGAGTGCTACCACACGGCGCTCGAGTACGCCCGCCAGCGGGTGCAGTTCGCCGGCCAGCCGATCGCCAGTCACCAGCTCGTCCAGGAGAAGCTGGCCTGGATGATCACCGAGATCACCAAGGGACAGTTCCTCGTCTACCAGTTGGCGGGCCTGAAGACGGCCGGCACGATGGAACCGCAGCACGTCTCGATGTGCAAGCGGAACAACGTCTGGGTCGCGCGCGAATGCGCGAAGCTGGCGCGCGAGATCCTGGGCGCCAACGGCATCTCCGACGAGTATCCGGTGGTGCGCCACATGCTGAACATCGAGTCGGTCTACACCTACGAGGGCACCCACGACATCCACGGCCTGGTGATCGGCGCCGCGGTGACCGGCATTCCCTCCTTCAATCCGCCGATGAGCCGCCGGCAGGCGCGGGAGGCGGCAACAGACAGCGCACCGGCCGCCGTCGCCGCTGGGGCCGGTTCGTGACCGGCGGTCTCAAGGAGCACGACTTCGTCGCCGTCACCGAGGCCGCCGCGGTCGCGGCGGCGCAGACGATGGGCTACGGCGACCGCCGTCATTCCGACCACGTCGCCGTGGAGGCGATGCGCGAGGCGCTGGCCGGCATGGCGATCGACGGCCGCGTCGTGATCGGCGAGGGTGAGCGCGACAAGGCGCCGATGCTCTATGTCGGCGAGCAGGTCGGTCGCGGAGCTTCCGGGGACCTGCCGGTTGACTTCGCGGTTGATCCGCTGGAGGGGACGAACCTGTGCGCGACCGGCGCCTCGGACGCGATGGCGGTGCTGGCCGCGTCCGAGCGCGGCGGCCTGCTGCACGCGCCGGACATCTATATGGACAAGATTGTCGTCGGCCCCACCGCCCGCGGTCGCGTGGATCTCGACGCAAGAGTCGAGGACAACCTGGACGCGATTGCCGGCGCCTTTGGCTGTGCGGTCAGTGCTCTGACCGTCGTGGTCCTGGACCGGGACCGTCACCGAGGGCTGATCGAGGACATCCGCAGGGCGGGCGCCCGCATCAAGTTGATCGGGGACGGCGACCTGTCGACGGCGATCGCGGCGGCGGTCCGCGGCACCGGAGTCCACGCCGTGATCGGCACCGGCGGCGCCCCGGAAGGGGTGATCACGGCTGCCGCCATGCGTTGTCTGGGCGGCGAGATTCAGGGCCGGCTGTCGGCGCTCTCGGACGAGCAGGAACGCCGTCTCGACGAGTTCGACATCGAGGACCGGGACGCGGTCTACACCACAGAACAACTAGCGCCCGGCGACGACATCCTCTTCTGCTGCACGGGCGTCACGGGCGGCGACCTCCTGCGTGGCGTCCGCTTCGAGGGCAACGGCTATCGCACGTCGACTCTCGTCATGTCCCTCGCAGAAGGTGCAATCCGCTTCGTCGAGACGATTCACCGGGCCGACGAACAGGGCCCCGTGTACTTCCACCACGACGGTCGGTGAGCAGGTCGAGGACACGGCGTCGGACGGTGGACCGGTGATCAAGCCGGACCACTGGATCCGCGCCTGGGGCGAGGGGGGCGGAGTCTCCCCCTTCGAACCGGGGCAGGTGAACGCGGCCAGCTACGACGTCCGGGTGGGGGACCACTGGATCTGCCCCACGCGCGACCCGGAGGAGTTTCGCGGCGACAAGGTCAAGCTGTTCCCGAACGAGGTGGTGCTGGCCACGACCCTCGAGTTCGTGCGCATCCCGCGTTCGGTTGCGTGCGACCTGAAGCTCAAGTCGACCCTGGGCCGGTTGTGGATCAACCACTCTCTGGCCGGCTGGTGCGACCCGGGCTTCGAGGGGAACATCACGCTCGAACTGCAGAACCTCGGGCCGGTCCCCTTCGTGCTCGACGCCGGCCGGCGGATCGCCCAGTTGATCTTCATCGCGATGGAATCGGAGCCGGAGATCGCGTACGGCGAGCCGGGCGCGAAGAGCAAGTACCAGCACCAGGTCGGTGCGACGCGGGCGCGGAGCTGAGCGTACCCAAGACCGTGTCCGCACCCTCTCGGCAGACGATCCGGCTCAGCGTCGGCAGCCGGTACGAGAACATCGAACTTGTGCTGGCGGTGGTGGACGAAGTGCTCGAACCGCTGGACGTGGACGAGGAGAGTGGCTACTGGATGGGCATCGCGCTGCGGGAGGCCCTGACCAACGCGATCAAGCACGGCAACGCCCAGGACCCGCAAAAGAAGGTCGAGGTGGCGCTGGAAGTGAGTGCGGACGGGATCGAAGTCACGGTAGAAGATGAGGGCAGCGGATTCGACCCGGCTGCGGTGGGGGATCCGCTGGCGCCGGACAACCTGCTGAAGACACAGGGCCGGGGAATCTTCTACATGAGAAAGTTCATGGATAAGATCGAGTACGACTTTGGCGCCGAAGGCGGCACGAAGGTCCGGCTTCACAAGAAGTTCGGTGGTCCGCGTGCGGGCGCCGAAGAGACCAGGGAGGAGCGGAATGAAGATTGACAAGCGCCAGCGGGATGGAGCGACGATTCTCGATCTCCAGGGCAAGATCACCATAGGCGAGGGAGACGTTGCTCTGAGGGAGGCCGTTCACGAAGCGGTCGGCGCGGGCGCTGTGAACATTCTGCTCAACATGGGCCGGGTGCGGACGATCGACTCCTCCGGCGTCGGCGAGTTGATCGCCGCCTACACCACGGTCACCAACCGCGGCGGCAAGCTGGGTCTGTTCGCGCTGCCGAGGCGCGTGCTAGGCGTGCTGCAGATCACCCAGTTGGTCACGGTGCTCGACATCATGCAGGACGAAGACGAGGCGGTCGCGTCGGTCTCCTGAGGAACCCGTGATCGCAGAGGAAGATCGTCCGCCGGTGGACCGCCGGGCAGGAGTCGGCGGCAGGCTGCTTTTCGTCTGCGTCTCGCTGCTCTTCGTCCTTGGCCTTGCCAGCGGCGCCTGGCTGGGCGCCAGCGACGACGAGCCCGGCACCGACTCGATCTACAAGTACATCACGCTGTGGGAGGAAGTCCTGCGGC
>JAPOVF010000213.1 GCA_026708285.1 Acidobacteriota bacterium | reverse complement strand
CGTGGAGGTCGCCACGGAACTCCTACGCTACTCCGCCGACATCCACGGCCAGGCCCTGGCCTACCGCATCGGCAACCTGGAGATCCTCCGACTGCGCCGGAAGGCGGAGGAAGCGCTAGGCGACCGCTTCGACATCAAGGCTTTCCACGCCGCCGTCATCGGCAGCGGCGCCATGCCGATGGTCGTGCTGGAGGAGCACATCGACTGGTGGATCGCGCAGCAGGGGTGAAGAGCCACTTCACTCGACCACCTCATCTCCCCAGAGCCGCTCCAGGAAGCGCTCCCACGGCACGATCCAGATCCCGTCAGCCGTTCGTTTGACTGCATCCTCGTTGGAGACCACGATGGCCAGGCGCGGACGGTGTTCTTCGACGAATGCTCGCAGGCCCCTGAGTTCCGCCCGTCGCACCCGGCTGGCGCCCTTCACTTCGAGCGCCACGTCCCCATCGCGTCCCAGGACGAAGTCGCACTCGCGGCCGGACCTCGTCCGCCAGAACCGGATGGGGAAGTCGCGCTCGCGGTAGGAGCGGTAGGCCAGCAGCTCCATCAGGACGAAGTGCTCCAGGGCGCGCCCGAACTCGGGTCCTGCGGCCCTTTCGATGCGCCGGCCCGCGATGTGGTTCGCCACGCCCACGTCGAACAGGTAGAACTTCGGCGCGGCGGTGATCACGGATCGCGAAGGCCGCTGGCTGAAGGGCTCGACCAGGACGCCGAGCAGGGTGTCGACCAGGATCTGGAAGTACTCCTTGACGGTCTTGGAACTGACGCCGCAGTCCCGGGCGACGTTGCTGTAGTTCAGCATTTCGCCGTTGCAGAACGCGAGCGCCTCGAAGAACCGCGAGAAGGCCGGGGCGTTGCGGGTCAGTCCCTCGTCGAACACTTCCTCCTTGAGGTAGTCGTCCACGTACCCGGCCAGCGCGCGGCGATGATGCGCCGAGTCGTAGTGCTCGGGGACGAGCCCGCGGTTCAGGGCGGTCAGCAGGTCGAAGTCGGGAATCTCACACCAGGTCAGCGGATGAAGCGCGAAGCGCCAAGCGCGGCCGCCGAGCAGGTTCGCGCTCCCGCGCTTCAGCTTGCGGGCGCTGGAGCTGCACAGCACGAAGCTGAGGCGCTCCGCCTCGATGAGGCGATGCACTTCGTCGAGGAGGGCAGGTGCCTTTTGGACCTCGTCGATCAGGATCGGCAGTTCGCGTCTCACGCCCTCTGCCGCCGCTATGTGTTCACCGAGGGTCCAGGGCGCGCGGGTGAACTCGAGCATCAGGCGCGTGTCGAGCAGGTCGAAGCAAATCGACTCCGGGAACTGCCGCTGGATCAGCGTGGACTTTCCGGTCTTCCTGGCTCCCCAGAGGAAGGCCGACTGGCCGGGAGGCAGTTCGATCTTGAGTTCGCGGGCGTACACGGTTGGCCTCCGATCTCGGAGTGTACTCCGAAATAGTTGAACTATCTCGGAGTACACTTCGGGAACGCACGCCCCGGCGCAGCTCCTGAGCCTCGGAGTAGCCTTCATGTGCCAATGAAAGCCCTCCTCTTCGCGGTCTGATCGTGGCGGCCACATGACGCCGAAGCTCCATCCGCTCAACGAGGACTTTCGCTGGGAGCCCAGAGACGGTCCCTACAGGCGCATTTCGTCCGCGCAGGCCCGCCAGTGGAGCGAGCAGGGCTTCTTCGTGCTCGAGGACGCGGTCGAGCCTTCGACGCTCGAGCGCCTGATCGCCGAGATCGATCCCTGGGAGGCCAAAGCCGAAGCGGCGCTGCGCGAGCTGCCGCAGGGCCGTCGCTTCATCGCCCGCGCCGACGAGATCACGTTCACCGTCCACCTGGTGCTTCGCTCGACCTTCCTGCGCGACTTCTGTGCCGGACCTCTCTTTCGTGATCTCGCATGGGACCTGGTGGGCCCCGACGTCCGGCTCTACTGGGACCAGGCGGTCTACAAGAAGCCGAGCGTTCCGGCCCCGTTTCCGTGGCACCAGGACAACGGCTACGGCTTCCTCGACCCGCAGGCCTATCTCACCTGCTGGATCGCGCTGACCGACGCCACCACCAGCAACGGCTGCCCCCGGGTGCTCCCGGGACTGCATCGCCACGGCACCCTCGAGCACTGGACCACCGACCTCGGCTACTGCTGCGCGGACGAGGACGCCGAAGGGATCGCCGCGCCGGCAAGAGCGGGCAGCATCGTCGTCTTCTCGTCACTCACGCCGCATGCGACCGGGCCGAATCTCACCTCCGAAGTCCGCAAGGCCTACATCGTGCAGCTCGCCCCCGACGGGGCGCGCCGGATGGAGCCCGACGAGAGTGCCGGTGGCTACCGGCCCGTTCCCCAGAACGACCCGGATCGACAGTTCTCTGTACTGGTTTCCGGCCGACCGCCTGCCTAGAAGCGGACGCCGACCTTGAGGCGGAAC
>JAPOVF010000187.1 GCA_026708285.1 Acidobacteriota bacterium | reverse complement strand
CTGGCGTTGATCACGGTCTATCTGGGGCTCCGCGGCCGGTACGACCGGCACAAGAAGATTGCTCGGTTCACGCTGCCGATCTGGCTCTACGTGTCGGTGACCGGGGTCGTCGTCTACTGGATGCTGTATCGCATGTCATGGTGAGGCCGCGGGGACTCGGATCGCGGATCCGCCGGCTGCTTCTGGTTGCGGCCTGCCTCGTGCCGGCGTCGGTTGCCGCCCAGGAAGCGGGCTGGCGGCTCTCCGAGTGGAGCGACATGGAGCGGGAGTTCTTTCTGGACGGGCCCCAGTTCCTGCTGGGGCCGGCGGAGCTGGAGCGTGTGCAGAACCTGGCTCCGGCTTCCCGGCGCGAGTACATCGAGACGTTCCTTGGCCGCGGCGAGGTAGCCGAAGGCGTCGAGCGGCGTCGCCAGCGGGTCCGTCAGTCGGGCGTGCCGTTCTTCGACGTGAGGGCGCAGTTGCTGTTCCTGCATGGCGAACCGGACCACATCGAGCCGATCGACTGCGATCAGACCTTCCGGCCGCTCCAGATCTGGAGATACGGTCCGGAGGAGGGCGAGCACGACAACCTGGTCGTCTTTCAGCCCAAGCCGAACGAGGCCTTTCGCCTGTGGCTGCCGGAGGACTCCAAGCGGGCCCTCTACATGCCCGAGATGGAGTACTGGCTCGAGCAGTACGAAGAACTTCGGGGCCTCATCCGGGCACGCCGCTTCGACCTCCAGGTCTGCAAGGAGGCCCGGCGCGTCGACGAGACGACCGGAGTCAACGGTCTCTTCGGTTTTCGGCGCCAGCGTCCAACCACCGAGCGCCTTGAAGCCTGGTTGAGACCGCCGCCGGCTCTCGATGTCTGGGCGGAGCGGGCCGCCTCGGACCAGGTCCCGGCCGTGCCCGAACTGGAGCTGGAAGCGCCGATCGTCACCTTCCCGGCTCAGCGGGGTCAGCGCATCGTGACGCGCATCCTGCTGTCGCTGCCGCCCGGGGCCTCGTTTTCTCCCTTCGTCGACGACGCGGGCGGGGAGCAGGTGCGGATCAACGTGGAAGGCGTGATCGAGCGGCCGGGCCGGGTGTTCGACGTCTTCAAGGTGCGCTACCTCTCCGGTTCGCCTCCGGCGGACCGCTCCCTGGCGCTGCCGGTGGAGCGGTTGCTGCGCCCGGGCTCGACCGTGCTCGTGCGTCTGCTGGTGCGGGACGAGATCGGCGGAGCGGCGGCGTTCACGGCGGTGCCCGTCGAGGTTCCACTGGCGCCGCGGTCGGAACCGGCGGATCCTGGGGAGCGGCGGAGGCTGGTGATGGCGGCGGAGCAACTGGCGGCGGACGCACCGCAGGCGCAGGGGGCCGAAAGCAGCGTGGTCCTGGTGCCGCCCGAGAGCGACATCGTGCTCAACCTCTGGCGTGCGGAGACGCTGGTGACAGGAGAGGAGATCGTGGCCATGCGGTTCCTGGTCGACGATGTGCTTCAGGTGACCCGTCGCCGGCCGCCGTTCAGTGCCGAGGTGCGGCTGGCGAAGTACCCGCTCGAGCAGGCGGTTCGGGTCGAGGGCCTGGACGCGGCCGGCGAAATCGTCGCCGCGGACGAGTTGGTGCTCAACCAGCAGAGGGGCGAGTTACGGGTTCAGATCAGTGAGCCGCGCCGCGGCGTCCGGGTTTCGGGGAAGGTGGAAGTGGCGGCCTCGGTCGTCGTGCCGGAAGAGCGCCTGGTTCAGGAGGTCGAGTTTCGGATCGGCGAAGAGGTCCAGGCGGTTCTCCGGCGCCCTCCGTGGCGAGCCGAAGTCGATGTGCCGGCCGCGTCCGGCGAGCAGGAACTCGTCTACCTGACCGCTGCCGCGACCCTCGACGACGGCAGCCGCGCCGAGGACGTGCGTTTTCTCAACGCGCCGGAGTTCACCGACACGGTGGACGTCGATCTCGTCGAGCTCTACACGACGGTCGTGGACGGCGCGAACCGTCCCGTGACGAGCCTGAAGGAAGCGGACTTCACCGTGCTGGAGGACGGTCGGCGGCAGGAGCTCTCGAAGTTCGAACTGGTCGAGGACCTGCCCTTGACCCTGGGTGTCGTGATCGACACCTCCGGTTCGATGGAGACGTCCCTGGGCGAGGCGCGCCGCACGGCGTCGCATTTCCTGGCCAACCTGATCACGCCGAAGGACCGCAGCTTCGCCGTGGCCTTCGCGTCCCGTCCCGAACTGCTGATGGGCCGGACTTCGGACGTCAGCGCCGTGGCGGGGGCCATCGAGAAGCTGCGGGCGATCGGCAATACGGCCTTGCACGATGCGCTGATCATGAGCCTGTACTACTTCCGGGGAGTCAGAGGTCGCCGGGCCCTGGTTCTGCTCTCGGACGGCGAAGACACGTCGAGTACGGTCGCGTTCAAGGATGTCGAGGACTACGCTCGCCGCTCGGCGGTGGCGATCTACACGATCGGACTCGGCGTCGGCCGTACCCAGGTGATCCTGCGCAACAAGCTGAACGATCTGGCCCGGGTCACAGGCGGGCAGTCGTTCTTCATCTCCAGGGCCGAGGATCTGGCGCCCGTCTACGACGAGATCGAGCGCGAGCTACGGTCGCAGTACCTGCTCGCCTACACGTCGAATCAGTCGGGAGGCGGGGAGGAGTACCGCGAGGTCGAGGTGAAGGTCAAGGGCCGGCACAAGGTGCGGACGATCAGCGGCTACTACCCGTGAAGACCGGACCGGCGGCCGCCGTCCTGGTGTTGCTGTCGGGACTCGTCGCTGGCCCGGCGGTGGGCCAGGAGGGCGGTCGCGTCGTCTCGTTCGAGCGCCTCAATCGGGTCTACGAGCAGTTGATCGAGGACCTGGCGCCGGTGCGCATCGGACCCGCCGAGGTCGTGCTGCGCTCGCCTGAGCATTCGCTGAGCGTCATTCGCCACGCGGCGACGCTTGCGGCCGGCAGCGACGGCGTGTTCGAGACCGCGCTCGAGCTGGAGATCGCCGGCTCCGGGAGGATCGTGGCGGACATCGTGATCGGCAGCCTGGAGAGCCGCCTGAGCCAGGAACTGACCATCCCGCGTCAGACGCTGCGTCTGGAGGGCGCTCTGTCAGTGCGGCCTGGCGAGGAGGGATACTGGATCCGGACGGAGCGCATGCCCGAGGCTGCGGAGGTGCGGATCGAGAGTGAGCTCGGCACCCAGCTCTTCAGCGTCTGCCGCCAGATGGCGCTGGTGCTGGTGAGCCTCGACTGCGATGCGATCGAGCGCGCGGTGACCCTGATTCGCGCGCCGCTCCCGGAGGCCGGCGGGGAGTACGTGATCGGGTACGAGGACGTAACGCCGGAAGAACGCGAGGCGTTCGATCGTTTCCTGCTGGAGCATCCGGAGCGCTGAGCGATCGGGGGCGCGGCACGCCTCCGGGAAGCGGCCCGGAAGGCCCCGATTCCGGTAGGATGCCGCCCCGGCTGCTCCCCGGCCGACCCAGGAGTTGAAACCATGGCTACCCGTCGGATGATCTCGCGTCTCTACTACTTCACGATCGAGGATGAAGGCATCCTGGCCGAGTCCTTCGCGGGTCTGGACTCGGAGACCTTCGCGATCGCGTACAAGGTGGAGGACACGGACGACGTCTTCGTGATGACCAGTGAAACCCGGGACGCGCTCGACCGGGCGGACGTACCGTACAACCTGCTCGCCGAGGAGGACGGTTCGCGAGTGGCCCTGTACCACTCGCCGTTGTCCCGGGAGGAGTTGTCCGATTTCGAGGAGCCGCTCAAGGCGCTGGCGCTGGCCTACCGGGCGATCGCGATGGCGTGCGTCGGCGTCAACGGCGAATCGGACCTCGGCTTCGATCTGAGCGAGGGGATGCGGAACTACACCTACTTCACCGCGCCGGCCGGCCATACCTTCATCTGGCGGCTGTTCACCCGCCGCGACGAGGCACGGCAGTTCCTGGACAAGCTGACGATCGGCGACAAGAACGCTCTCGAGTGGGCCGACTCGATTCCCATGGAGTCGATGGTCGAACTGACCGGCTTCCACTGAGCCTTTGCTCGGTTCCGAACTCCCGGCCGGCACGTACACCGTCTCCCAGTTCGCATGGGAGATGAAGGGTCTCCTCAGGGACACCTATCCATCGGTGTGGATCGCCGGCGAAGTCCAGAGGCTGCGGACGGCTGCCCGGGGCCAGATGTACTTCGAACTGGTCGAGAAAGGGCGGGGCGACCGGGTCCAGGCGAAGCTGGACTGCGTCGTCTGGGCAGATGACCGGTCGAAGGTCGAGTCTGTGCTGCGAGAGGCCGGCGTGGAACTCTCGGAGGGCGTCGTCCTGCGCTGCGCCGGCCAGCCGGACTTCTGGCCCGGCGGGGGCCGTTTCCAGTTCGTCGTCGCGAACGTCGACCCTCTCTTCTCGCTTGGCGCGCTCGAGCGACGGCGCCGCGAGACGCTCCGGGCGCTTCAGGCGGCGGGATTGCTCGAACTGAACAAGCGCTTGCCGCTGGCGCCCGCGCCGCTCGACCTCGGCCTCGTGACGTCGGCGGGGAGCGCCGCCTACCACGACTTCCTCCACACCCTCGAGCAGTCCGGATTCGGGTTTCGCGTCTTTCTGGTTCATGCGGCCGTCCAGGGCGCGACGGCCGAGGCGGAGATCGGCCGGGCCTTCGGGTTGCTGAAGGCGTTCGCGCGCGACGGAGGCCGGCTCGACGCGATCGCCCTGATCCGCGGCGGCGGGTCGCGGGCCGACCTGGCGACGTTCGACAGCCGGCGGGTGGCGCGTTCCGTCGCCGAGGCCGGCGTGCCCGTGATCTGCGGTGTCGGCCACCAGATCGACGTGTCGATTTCCGATCTGGTTGCGCATACGACCTGCAAGACGCCCACGGAAGCGGCGGAGCTCCTCGTCGGCCGCGTCGGCGGTGCCGCGTACGGCGTCGAGGAGACGGCCCGCGCGCTCGCCCGGCAGGCGCGTGATGTCTTGCGGGCGGCCGAGAACCGGGCTTCGCAGGTCACGCATCGATTCGCGTCGCCGAGCCGCGCGCTTCTTGTGACCCGAGCCGCTCACTGCCGCGCGCTGGAGCGCGATCTGACCCGGTCGGCGAAACGGACGCTGGCCGACGCCGAAAAGCTGGAGCGGGAACGCCGGACGAGACTCCTGCGGGGCGCCTTCCTCCCCGTGCGGCGGGCGGCGCGACAGATGGAGGCGCACAGGCGCCTCTGCGATCAACTCTCGCCGGAGCGGACGCTTGCGCGGGGTTTCAGCCTGACCCGGCGGGCGGACGGCAGACTGGTGCGAAGCGTCGACGACGTGGCCTCGGGCGTCGAACTGCGAACCCGCGTCTGGAGCGGCACGATTCGCAGTAGGGTGCTCGAGGTGGAGGAAGCGTCGCGCCAAAAGGACCTGCTGAGCACAGAGGAGCGGACATGACCGGACAGGGCGGCGCCGATGGGGCTGAACTGAGCTTCAGCCAGGCGATGGACGAGCTCGAGGGCGTTCTCCGGCGCATCGAGGGCGACGAGATCGACATCGACCAACTCGGCAGGGAGTTGGGGCGCGCCGCGGAGCTGCTCGAGATCTGCCGCAGGAAGATCCGCCGCGCCGAGGTCGAGGTCCAGCAGATCGTGGAAACGATCGAGGAGGAATCGGCGGACTCGGGCGGCGCTGGGACCGATCCCGATGCGGCCTCCGCCGTGGAGCCGGTCGGCGGTCAGGACGACGACGAGATTCCCTTCTGATGTTCGAACGACAGCAGACAGGCTCCGTCGTGTGTCCCGGCTGCGGTCGGTTGGTGGGCGTTCAGGATGAGCGCTGCTGGAACTGCGGCCGCGCCCGCCCGAGCCTCTTCGGTTTCTCCCGGCTGCTTCAGCGAATCGGCAACGAGGCGGCGTTCTCGACCGTCGTGATCGGCATCTGCGTCGTGATCTTCGTGATCGAGTTGGCGATGGCGCCCGGCGGGATCGGCACCCGGTCGCTGTTCGGCTTCCTCTCGCCCGACTTCGAAGTCGGTATCCGTCTCGGGGCGAGCGGCGCACTTATCGTCTTCAGGGAGGGCCACTGGTGGTCGATCCTGAGTGCCGGCTGGCTCCACGGCAGCCTGTTGCACATCGGGTTCAACATGTACTGGGTGTATCAGCTCGGTCCGGCGATGGCGCGGCTCTACGGCACCGGGCGGGCGGCGATCATCTACGTGGTTTCGTCCGCGCTGGGCTTCCTGGTCACGAGCGCCCTGCCGGTCTTCGCTCCCTGGTTGCCCTTGACCCATACCGGCGTGACCCTGGGCGCTTCGGCGGCGGTCTTCGGTTGGCTGGGGGCGCTGCTCTGCTACTCGCGGAGGACCGGCAGCCGCATGTTCATCAGGCAGGTGCTCGGCATGGCCATCCCCCTGGTCCTATTCGGGCTGCTGATCCCGGGGATCGACAACTGGGCCCATCTCGGAGGTCTGGCGGGCGGCTACGGGATGGCGCGTCTCTACCGTCCGGACAAGCCGGAGACGCCCTCTGAGGTGCTGGCGGCGATCGTGCTGCTCGTCGTCTCGGTTCTCGCCGTTCCCTTCTCGTTCCTCTCCTGGCGCTGAGGACTCGCAGCCCGGCGCACGAATAATCGTGCGCCGTTGTGGTGTATTATTCGCCGCCTTGTGATTCGGGCTGCGATCGCCGGGGCGTCCGGCTACAGCGGGGCGGAACTGGTCCGGTGGCTTTGTGGCCACGGGCAGGTGGAGCTCGTTGCGCTTGCGGCGGGGCGCAGCGCCGGCCAGGCGATGGAAGCCGTCTTCCCGCACCTGGGCGGCATCGCAGAGGATGACCTCGCCCCGACGGATTGGGACGCGCTCGGTTCCGGTGCCGATGTCGTGTTCCTGGCCCTGCCCCACGGCGAAGCGCTTGCGGCCGCGTCCAGGCTCCTTCAGGCAGGAGCCCGGGTGATCGATCTCGGCGCCGACTTCCGGCTCCGCGACCCCGCCGCCTACCGGCGCTGGTACGGCGCGGAGCACACCGCGACCGACCTGCTGGCGGAGGCTGCCTACGGTCTCGTCGAGTGGCATCGGGACACGGTGGCGGGAGCGCGGCTGGTCGCCAATCCTGGCTGCTATCCGACCGCCTCGGCCCTCGCCCTCAAACCGTTGCTCGAGCACTTCGGCGACCGGGTGACCGGAGCGATCGTCATCGACGCGAAATCCGGCGTCTCGGGTGCCGGCAGGAACCCGCGCGACGGCTACCAGTACGCGGAACTCAACGAGAACTTCAAGCCCTACGGTTCGGGAGCTCATCGCCACCAGCCGGAGATCGAACAGGAACTGTCGGCCGGCGGCGGCGGCGCGAGGGTCTTCTTCTCGCCGCATCTCGCGCCGATGACGCGCGGAATCCTCGCTGCCTGCTACGTGCCGCTGGCCGCTCCCCCGGGCCGGGAGGAACTCGAGGCCGTGTTCCTCGACCGCTACGCCGACGAGCCCTTCGTCCGAGTGCTCACGGGATCGGCCCTGCCCCAGACGAAGGCAACGCTCGGTTCCAACTACTGCGATCTAGCGGTTCGGGTCGACCGGAAGCGGGGGCTCGCGGTCGTGTTCTCGGTGATCGACAACCTGGTCAAGGGGGCCGCCGGACAGGCGGTGCAGAACATGAATGTGATGTTCAATCTCGAAGAAACGACGGGTCTCTCGGCCGTACCGGTGTTCCCGTGAGCGCCGGCGTCACCGCCCCCCGGGGGTTCGTTGCCGCCGGCGTCCACTGCGGCCTCAAGGACGAGAAGCTGGACCTCGCGCTCATCGCCTCGACGACCACGGAACCGGCGGCGATGGCGGGCGTGTTCACGCGCAACCAGGTGCAGGCCGCCCCGGTGCTCTACTGCCGCGAAGTGGCGGCCGGCGGCCGGGCGCGGGCGATCGTCGTGAACAGCGGCAACGCGAACGCGTGCACCGGCGATGCGGGTCTGGCTGATACCTGGGCCATGGCCGCCTGCGTCGGGGCAGCACTCGACATCGACTCCGATCATGTCCTGGTGGCCTCGACCGGGGTCATCGGCGTTCCCCTGCCGATGCCCACGGTACTCGCGGGCATCGATCTCGCGGCAGCCGAACTGGGCCCGGACGGCGGTTCGCGGGCGGCGGAGGCCATCCTGACCACCGATACGCGGACCAAGATCGAGACCCTGACCGTCGAACTCGAAGATGGCGAAGTGACGATCGGCGGCATCGCCAAGGGCGCCGGAATGATGGCCCCGGACATGGCGACGACCCTGGCCTTCGTGACCACGGACGCGAAGGCGGCGCCGGAAGCGCTCGACATGGCACTTCGCAGAGCGGTCGAGCCGACCTTCAACAGCGTGACCGTCGACGGCGACACGAGCACGAACGACTGCGTCCTGCTCCTGGCGAACGGCGCGGCGGGCGTCGAAGCGGCGGAGGCCGCCGACCTCGACCGCTTCGCCGCCGGGCTCGAGCGCCTGCTGGGCCGGCTCGCGGTCGCTCTGATCGCCGACGGCGAAGGAGCGAACCGGGTGATCGAGATCCGGGTCGGCGGCGCCCGCACGGACGCCGCGGCCCGGCAGGTGGCGACGACGATCGCCAACTCGCCGCTGGTCAAGACCGCCTACCGCACGGGCCAGCCGAACTGGGGCCGCTTCATGGGGGCGATCGGCCGTTCGGGCATCGAGATCGTGGAGCAGCGGATCGCGATCTCAGCGGGCGCGGACGGAGGCCGGATCGAGGTCGTGCGCGACGGCCTGGGCGTAACGGACGACCTCGAACCGCTTGAACGGGCGATGCTCGCGGACCATTCGGTGCTGGAGGTCGATCTGGGCCTCGGCTCCGGGAGCTGGACGGTCTGGACCTGCGACCTGTCCGAGGGCTACGTCCAGATCAACGCGAGCTACATCAGTTGAAGGGCGGGCGCGGACCATGAAAACGGATCGGGATCTGGGCCTGGAGATGGCGGCGGCGCTGCGCTACGCATCGGCGTGGCGCGGCAAGCGGGTGGTGATCAAGTACGGCGGCCGGGCGATGGCCGGCGACGAGTTCGGCACCTTGATCGACGACGTGGTGCTGCTGCGGAGCGCCGGCCTGCGGCCAATGCTGGTGCATGGCGGCGGCGCGGAGATCACGACCACGCTGCAGAGCATGGGAGTCGAGCCGCGGTTCATCGACGGGTTGCGGGTCACCGACCGGGCGACGATGAGAGTCGTCGAGATGGTTCTGGGCGGGTCCGTGAACAAGCGCCTGGTCGGGATGATCCAGCGCGCCGGCGGCCGGGCCGTCGGGCTGACCGGCAAGGACGGCGACCTGCTCAGGGTGCGGCCCCATCCGCGATCGGACGAGCTGGGCTTCGTCGGCGAGATCGAGAAGGTCGACACCTCGCTGCTCGATCAGCTCACGAACTCCGGCTACGTGCCGGTGATCGGGTCGCTGGGCGTCGGGCCGGGCGGCGAGACCTACAACATCAACGCGGACACGGCCGCCGCGGCGCTGGCCGCCGAAGTCGCGGCGGAGAAACTCCTGCTGCTGACCGATGTGCGCGGGATCAGCGACAACGGCCGATTCAGGTCGCGGCTCACGCCCGGGGAAGCGGGGGAGTTGATCGACTCCGGCGTCGTCTCGGCCGGCATGGTGCCGAAGGTGCGGGCCTGTCTGACGGCGCTCGAGGCCGGAGTCGCGAGCGCCCACATCCTGGCCGCGGGCGAGCCCCACGGACTGTTGGTCGAGCTCTTCACCGAGGGTGGTATCGGCACGATGATCAAGGAACCTGGAAACCCTGGAGCGACTGGAAGATGAGCGACGACAGCCTGTTCGCGAACTACAAGAGGGCGCCCGTGGCGTTCAGCCACGGCGACGGCGCGCTCCTCTGGGACCGGCAGGGCCGCGAGGTTCTCGACTTCATGGGGGGCATCGCCGTGTCGTCCCTCGGCCACAATCACCCGGCGCTCACCGACGCGATCAAGCGCCAGGCGGGCCGCTATCTCCACGTATCGAACCTGTACGAGATCCCGGAGCAGGAGCGGGCGGGCCGGATGCTCGTCGAGGCGACCGGCGGCGTCCTCGACCGTGCCTTCTTCTGCAACAGCGGCGCGGAGGCGGTTGAGGCGGCGATCAAGCTCGTGCGCCGCTACGCCTACGACCGCGACGGCTCGGGCGAACGGCACAGGATCGTGACCGCCGAGGGCGGCTTTCACGGCCGCACTCTCGGAGCGCTTGCCGCGACCGGCACGCCCGCCTACCAGGTCGGATTCGGACCCATGCCCGGCGGCTTCGCCGCCGTGCCGTTCGGTGACCTGGAAGCGGCCGCGGCCGAGATCGACGACACGACCTGCGCGGTGCTGATCGAGGCGATTCAGGGCGAGGCCGGAGTCATCGAACCGCCGGCGGGCTACCTCGAAGGACTGCAGGCGCTCTGCCGCGAGCGAGGCGCACTGTTCGTTCTGGACGAGGTGCAGACCGGGATCGGGCGTCTCGGCAGCGCCTTCGGCTTCCAGCACTACGGGCTCGAACCGGATGTGATCACCCTGGCGAAGGGCCTCGGCGGCGGCGTCCCGGTGGGAGCCGTGCTGGCGAAGGAAGAGATCGCCGCGGCTCTCGTTCCCGGCACCCACGGAACCACCTTCGGCGGCAATCCCCTGGCGTGCGCGGCCGTGGTCGCGGTGCTCGAGACGGTGCTTGATCCGGACTTCCTCGAGCGGGTGACGCGGGCCGGCGGGTACCTGCGCGCGTTGCTCGGACAGCTCGGCGCGGGCGGCCTGGTGACCGAGGTGCGCGGCCAGGGGCTGATGACCGCGATCGAATGCACGCCGGATGCGCCGGACGTCGTCAACCGTTGCCTCGAGGGCGGCCTGATCGTCCAGGCTCCGCGGCCGCACAGCATCCGCATGCTGCCGCCGCTCGTGGTCCACGACCTGGAGATCGAGCGCGCGGTCGGGATCCTCGGGCATGCGCTGGAGGAAGCCGCCGCTTGACCCCCCGAAACACGTCAGGAAGTGGGGGACCTTCCCCCGCGCGCCTCTGGGGGGGCGCCTTCGCATCGGACGTCGATCCGGTGGTCGATGCGTACACGCGTTCGCTGCCCTTCGACCACCGGCTCGCGGCGGCGGACCTGGTGGGGTGTCTGGCCCACGCCCGGATGCTGCTCGACACCGGAGTGATCGACCGGGAATCCTCCTCCGCGATCCTCGAAGGCCTGAGTTCCCTGCTGAGGCGCGTGGAGACCGGTGATCTCCAGGTCGGCGGCGCGGACGAGGACGTCCACACCTGGATCGAGCGGCAACTGACCGAAGAGATCGGCGACGCTGGGCGGCGCCTGCACATCGCGCGCAGCCGGAACGACCAGACCGCGGTGGCGTTGCGGCTGTGGCAGCGGGCAGAGATCGAGCTCGCAGTCGCCGGAGTTGCCGACTTCGCGGGCGCCCTGATCGAGCGGGCCCGGCAGCACACCGGCACGGCGCTTCCGGGGTACACCCACCTGCAGCGCGGTCAGCCCACGAGCCTGGCGCAGCACCTGCTGGCCCACGCGTGGTCCGCGCTCGCCGATGCCGGGCGGCTGCGGCGGGCGCACCGCACCGCGGGACTCTCCCCCCTCGGGGCGGGTGCGATGGCCGGATCGCCGCACCCGATCGATCCGCACCGCAGCGCTGAACTGCTCGGCATGGAGGCCCCGTATCCGAACGCGATGTGGGCGGTGGCCGATCGCGACTACGCCGCCGAGGCCCTGTTCGCCTGCGCGCTGGTCATGGTGCATCTCTCGCGCTGGGCCGAGGAGGTCGTGCTGTGGACGTCGAGCGAGTTCGGCTTCGCCCGGCTGCAGGACCGGGCCGCCAAGGGCTCGAGCATCATGCCCCAGAAGAAGAACCCGGAACCGGCGGAGATCCTGCGCGGCAAGTCGGGGCGCGCGGTGGGCGATCTCGTCTCGCTGCTGGTGACGGTCAAGGGCCTGCCGCTCACCTACAACAGCGATCTGCAGGAGGACAAGGAGGCGCTGTTCGACGGGTTCGACACGGTCCAGGCCTCCCTCGGAGTGGCGAAGGTGCTGGCCGAGAGCCTCGAGTTCGACCGCGACGCGATGGCGTCGGCGCTCGAAGGCGCCTACATCACCGCCACCGATCTGGCCGACCAGCTCGCCATGGCCGGCGTGCCGTTTCGTAGCGCCCACGAGCGCACCGGCGCCGTGGTTCGGGCGGCCGAAGAGCGGGGCGTCGAGCTCTGGCAGCTATCGGGCTCGGAACTCCGGGAACTCGTACCCGAGATCGAGGACACCGGCGCGCTGCTGGCGGCGCTTCGGCCGGGGGCTTCGCTCGCCGCGCACGGGAGCTACGGCGGGCCGGCGCCGCAGCGGGTTATCGAGCAGATCGAATTCGCCGGGGAGCGTCTGCAGGAAGAGCGGCGCTGGCTGGACGAACTGGAACCGCCGCCGATCTACCGCGCTCACCTTGGCGGTGAACTGCTGGCCGAGGCGATTCCGGGGGCCGGCGAATGAGCCCGGCGATCCGGCGGGGAGCGATCCTCGACATCATCGGCGAGCAGCCCGTGTCGAGTC
This sequence comes from Acidobacteriota bacterium, assembly GCA_026708285.1. Lineage (GTDB taxonomy): Bacteria > Acidobacteriota > Thermoanaerobaculia > Multivoradales > Multivoraceae > Multivorans. The sequence goes on along the minus strand of JAPOVF010000187.1, from coordinate 11,933 downwards.
ACAGGGAACTCCTGAAGGCACTCGACCGGCGCGGCATCCATGTCTCCCAGGCCACCGTGTCGCGCGATGTGCGCCGTCTTGGCCTGGTCAAGGTGCCGCTCGCGGGAGGTGGCTCCCGCTACGCGCCGGCGGAGCAGGCCGCGAGTCCACCCCGGCGCGACATTGAGCGGGCCCTGCGGCAGTTCGTGACCGGCTTCGACGAGGGCGAGGCGCTGATCCTGCTCAAGACCCGCAGTGGCCACGCGAATGCGCTCGCCGTCGCCCTCGACCAGACCGACTGGCCCGAAGTCGCCGGCACCCTCGCCGGCGACGACACCGTCCTCGTCGTCGTCAAGAGCGCCGCCGACCGCGACCGCATCCGCGAGTCGCTCGCGGCGCTCCTGGAAGACGACTGACTGGGTGCGCCGGCCTTCTGGCCGGCTGTGACCGCGGGTCTTCCGACCCGCGGAAGAACGCGCCGCGAAGCGGCGAGCGCGAATCCTCAGCCCTGGACCGCGCGCCGCACCTGCCAGGCCTGCCGCGTCTCCTGCGACGAGAACCGCTGTTCCTCCCAGGGATCGCCGTAGGTGTGGTAGCCGTTCCGTTCCCAGAAGCCCCGCTCGTCGGAGCTCAGGAACTCGACGCCTGTCACCCACTTGGCGCTCTTCCAGGCGTAGAGATGCGGCACGACGAGGCGCAGCGGGCCACCGTGGTCCGGCGGCAGCGGCTCGCCGGCGTGACGATCGGCGAACAGGGCGTGCTCGGAGAGCAGGTCAGCAAGGGGCAGGTTCGTCGTGTAACCGCCGTAGCAGTGGATCATCGCGTGAGTGGCGTCAGCGGTCGCCGTTACGGCAGCTAGCACGTCACGGGTCGAGAACCCGGACCACCGGTTGTCCAGGGTCGAGAAGCGGGTCACGCAGTGGAAATCAGCGGTCACCTCGCGCCGCGGCAGCGACTGAAGTGCCCGCCAGTCGAACGCGTGCTCGGCCTCGACGCGGCCGAACAGCCGTAACTCGAACCCGGCCACGTCGACCTCCGGCGTATCGCCGACGGACAGCACCGGCCACTTCTTCGTGACGTACTGACCGGGGGGGATCCGATCGTCGCCGCGCCTCGGGGAATCGTCCATGGCGGTGAAGAGTATCGGCTGAGGGCGGGCCTTGCATCGGGATGGTTGTCAAATGTGAGCGTTTTGGTCAACAATTCCCGTTCGCCCCGTCGTGGCTCGCCCGAGCCGCCGGCCGGAGTCCGCACGATGATCACCGAATCCGCCCCCAGCGAGTACGCTGCAGCCGCCGTCGAGCTGGCCGGTCCGCCGATTCCGGCGGGGCTGGGCGCGGCCGCCCGGCGTTTGCTTGCGCGGATCGGTAACACGCCGCTGCTCGATCTCAGCCACGCGTTGGGCCCGGCCGCGCAGGCTCTCGGCTCGGAGTTGCTGGCCAAGGCGGAGATGGCGAACCCCGGCGGTTCGGTGAAGGACCGCCCCGCACGCCACATGATGCTCGCGGCGTGCGATGCCGGCCATCTCGAGGATGGTCGCCGCGTCCTGGACGCGACTTCCGGCAACACCGGCATCGCCCTCGCGATGATCGGGGCCGCGATGGACGTCGGCGTCACGCTCTGCCTGCCGCGGAACGCCTCGATCGAGCGGCGGCGCATCCTGGGCGCGTTCGGCGCCGAACTCGTCCTCACCGATCCGATGGAAGGTTCCGACGGTGCGATCCGTGAGGCTCATCGGATGCTCGAGGCATCGCCGGCGGACTTCTGCTACGTCGACCAGTACAGTAATCCCGCGAACTGGCGGGCTCACTTCGAGACCACGGGGCCGGAAATCTGGCTGCAGACGGAAGGCCGCCTGAGCCACTTCGTCGCTGGCCTTGGCACCAGCGGCACGTTCTGTGGCACCGCGCGCTACCTGGCGGAGCGTGCGCCGGACGTCCGGCTGATCTCCATGCAGCCGGACGGGCCGTTCCACGGTCTGGAAGGCATGAAGCACATGCCCAGTGCTCTGGTGCCAGCCATCTACGATCCGCAGATCGCGCACGAAGAGGCCGCGGTGAGCACGGAGGACGCCTACGCCGAGGTCAAGGCGCTCGCACGGCGGAGCGGTCTGCTGGTCGGCATCTCGGCGGGGGCGAACGTGGTCGCGGCGCGTCGGATCGCCGAGTGTGCCGCCGAGGCCGGGGAGCGTGCCGTCGTCGTCACGATCCTGTGTGATGGCGCCGACAAGTACCTGTCCGAGCCGCTCTGGGACGAGGACTGAGCCGCCGGAACAGGCGTACGGAACGACCGCAACGAGATTCGAGCATGATCGAACTGTCCCCAGGCGACCTGGCCCGCATCCGCGCCCACGGCGAGGCCACGTACCCGGAGGAGTGCTGCGGCATCCTGGTCGGCAGCATGGAGCGGACTGCCGCCGGGAACGGTGCGGCTCTGGCCCGGGTCGTGCGGCTCGTGGGTGCCGAGAACGAGCGCGCCCAGGAGAACCGTCACAACCGGTACCTGATCCCGCCCGAGGTCATTCTGCGAACCGAGCGGGAGGCACGGGCGGACGGCCTCGACGTGGTCGGCTACTACCACTCGCACCCGGATCACCCGTCGCGGCCCAGCGACTTCGACCGGGACCACGCCTGGCCGGGCTACAGTTACCTGATCGTCTCGGTGCGCGAGGGCCGCGCCAGGGACGAGCGGAGTTGGCGGCTCAGCGACGACCGTTCCCGCTTCGACGAGGAACCGATCCGCTTCCCCGAACCGCCCGCGACCTGAACACGTACAAGACCGAGTCCGACGGAGACCGACGATGACCGTACTCATACAGATCCCCACTCCACTGCGAGGCTTCGCCGACGAGCAGGCCGAGGTTGCCGTGGCCGCCGCTACCGTCGGCGAGGCCATGGAGCAGCTCGTCACCCGCTACGAAGGGCTGCGACCACACCTGTTCGGCGACGACGGCAAGCTGCGCACCTTCGTCAACCTGTTCCTGAACGACGAGGACGTGCGCTACCTGGAGCGCGAGGCGACGCCGATAGGCGGCGATGCGACGCTGGCGATCATCCCGTCGATTGCCGGCGGCGCCGTGACCGAGGCGATCCTGGCCGAGCCGCCGGTGGCCGCTCAGGCCGAGGAGCTGAGCCCGGAGGAGATCCTCCGCTACAGCCGGCACCTGATCATGCCCGAGGTCGGCTCCGAGGGGCAGTTGAAGCTCAAGGCCGCCAAGGTCCTGATGATCGGCACCGGCGGGCTCGGCTCGCCGCTCGGCATGTACCTGGCCGCGGCCGGCGTGGGCCGCCTCGGCCTGGTGGACTTCGACGTCGTCGACGAGTCGAACCTGCACCGCCAGTTGCTCTACAGCAACGCCGATGTCGGCCGTCCGAAGATCGACGCCGCGGTCGAGCGGCTGCGCGAGGTGAACCCGCACATCGAACTCACACCGCACCCGGTGCTGCTGAACTCCAGCAACGCGCTGGAGATCTTCGAGGACTACGACCTGATCGTCGACGGCACGGACAACTTCCCGACCCGTTATCTCGTCAACGACGCCTGCGTCCTGCTCGGCAAGCCGAACGTCTACGGCTCCATCTTCCGCTTCGAGGGCCAGGTGTCCGTGTTCTGGGGAGCGAAGGGGCCCTGCTACCGCTGCCTGTTCGCCGAGCCGCCGCCACCGGGACTCGTCCCGTCATGCGCTGAGGGCGGGGTCCTCGGTGTGCTCCCCGGCATCATCGGCAGCCTGCAGGCGAACGAGGTGATCAAGCTGATCATCGGCCAGGGCGATCCGTTGATCGGCCGGCTGGTGCTCTTCGATGCCCTGCGCATGTCCTTCCGTGAACTCAAGCTGCGCAAGAACCCGGACTGCCCGGTCTGCTCCGAGAATCCGACACAGACCGAGCTGATCGACTACGAGCAGTTCTGCGGCGTCCCCGCCGTCGCCGAGGAGCCGGCGCTCAACGACATGATCGACGTCACCCCGACCCAGGTCCAGTCCTGGATGAACGACGGCCGGGAGTTCAGCATCCTCGACGTCCGGGGCCCGCAGGAGTACGCCATCTGCCGGATCGATGGCTCGACCCTGATTCCCGTTGCCGAACTCGAAGGCCGGCTCGCCGAGCTCGATCCCTCTAAGCTCTGGGTCGTCCACTGCCACCACGGCCCGCGGTCGACGCGAGCGACGCACATTCTCCGCGACAATGGCTTTCCGCAGGCCTACAACCTGGCCGGCGGGATCGATGCGTGGGCGGTGGAGGTGGATCTGTCGCTGCCGCGGTATTGAGGGAGCGGCCGCTCTCGCCTTACCAGAGGCGGCTTACCGCGTAGCCGTCGAAGACCGGGTCCGTCGAGACGACGACCAGGTCCCGTGCGAGCGCCTGAGCAACCAGCACGCGGTCGAACGGATCGCGGTGAGGCCCGGGTAGTCTGCCGGCGCGCCCGGCGTCGTCCACACTGATCGGTAGTTCCTCAAAGCTCTGGCTGGCGATCGTCGCGGCGACGTCCAGTGCCACGTGATCGGCTTCCGGGAGCTTGCCCAGCCGGTGCTTTGTCGTGATCTCCCATGCTGACGCCGCGCTCACCAGCACGTCGTTCGCTTCGTCCTCGATCGCCTGACGGGCGGATCGGGATAGTCGCCGGCTTCCGGCCAGCCACCAGAGGAAGGCGTGCGTGTCGAGCAGCAGCCGCACGCTCTACTCCTCCCAGGCCGCCAACTCCTCCTCGGGCAGAGGTTCGAAGAACCGGTCGTCGATGCGGATCCGTCCTCGCAGGGCGCCGAACTGGCGCTTCGCTGGAGGGTGGCAGCTGACGAGCCGCGCGACCGGTTCGCCGTTGCGGGCGATCACGACTTCCTCGCCACGTTCGACCTGAGCAAGCAGCCGCGACAACTGGGTTTTCGCTTGATGCACGTTCACTACGGACACTCCCATCCCCCCTCCGGACGGTTGATTAGCTAACCGTAGGACTAACAGGCGTGTGTGTCAAGTGCCGAGCGGCTTGAAGCGGACCTCCCGTCCTTCGATCCGCACCCGCGCCTCCGGCAACGCCTCGACGGCACGCCTCGGCAGCAGGGCGAGGCCGATGGCGGCGTCCTCGTGCGGCGACGGGGAGACGCTGGTGGCCGTTCCGGCGCTTCGGCCGTCGAACTCGATCTCGGCGCCGGCGGCCGGGGTGTGTTTGGGCGCGAAGACCAGGCGGCACATGCGGCGGGCCGGCTGGCCGCGGTAGTGGATGCGGGCGACGATCTCCTGGCCCAGGTAGCAGCCCTTCTCATAGTCGACGGCGTCTGAGATGCCGGTTTCCTGGGGAAGGTTGGAATCGTCGTAGTCGGTGCCCCAGAGCGGGTGACCGTGTTCGATGCGGAGGGCCTCAGTCGCCTCGCGGCCGACTCGCTGCAAGCCTGCTTCGGCCAGGTCGTCGGCCATGAGCGGCACGATCGCGGAGGACTGCCAGAGGGAGAAGGCAGGCACGCCGCCGTGACCGTCGCGGACCAGGCGGGCCTGGTAGTCGAGCAGTTCGACCTGGGTGTGACTCCAGGGCTCGTCGAGTTCGACCGCTGCCGAGGCGCCCAGATCGGCCAGGATTTCGGCGCTCCTCGGCCCGGCGATCCTCACCGAAGCCATGTCGCCAAGCGGCAGGATCTCGACCTGGTCGGTGACGATGTACTTATCCAGGTGCTCGATGATTGTCCTACCGCGACCCTTCGGGATCTCGAGCCACAAGCGGTCTTGGAGTGCCAGCACGGCGGCGCTGGCGAGAATCCGGCCACGGACGTCGGTGATGAAACCGAACCGGCCGCCGCCGGGTTCGAGGCCCTCGATCGCCGCGGTCACCATGCCGCCGAAGAACCGTTCGCGGTCGAAGCCCATGAGTTCCAGCCGGGAGGCCGGCGGCGGCTCGCACAGGGCGGCTCCGGTGGTGAGGAGTTCGACGTCGCGTTCGAAGCTCATGGCGTCCGCCGAGAGCGGCCGTGGCCATCGAGAAGGATCTCCCGCACGGAAGCGTGGCGGAGGTCGGGCACGACCCAGCGGGCGCCCGCTTCTTCCAGTCGGTGGTCGGGGGTGAAACCGGTGGCCACGGCCAGCACCGGGACGCCATGAGCGTCACCGCAGGCGATGTCGCGGACCGTGTCGCCGATGATGATGACGTCGCTCGGCTCCGGTGCGGTGCCGATACGCCGGGCGGCCCGTTCGACGGCCACAGGCACCAGCTCATTGCGCCGGACGCCGTCCTCGCCGAACGCGCCGAAGTCGAAGAAGCGGTTCAGGCCGAACGGTTCGAGCTTGGCTCGGGCACCGATCTCCCAGTTGCCGGTGAGCAGAGCCACGCAGACGTCCTCGGCGGTGGCCAACTCGTCGAGTAGCTCGACCACTCCCGGAAGCAGCCTCATCTGCTCGGGGTCGAGCCGTTCGAGCAGGTCGCAGTAGTGCGACCGGACCTCGCCCAGGCGGCCTTCGACCTCGTCGCGCGGCAGGCCAGCCTCGGTCATCAAGTCGATGACCGCTTCCGTGTCCGTTCTGCCGCCGAAGTCGTAGGCGCGTACGTTGCCGGTCTGGCCGAAGGTACGTTTCAGGGCACCCATGAAGATGGGCCCGATCTGAGGGCCGCACCGCACCAGGGTGCCGTCGATGTCGAAAAGCAGGAGCCGCATCGCGTAGTCGGTGTTCCAGCGTGAGCGCGGAGACTATCCGCCCTGTTAGCCTCTCCCATCTTGATCGTACGGGTGCTGAGCTTCGCCACCGCGCTGGACGCTGTAGGCAGCGCCGAGATGGAGCACGACCTCCCGGACGGCAGCACGGTCGCCGACTTGGTCGAGCGCCTGACGGCGGCGTATCCGGGTCTGGAGTCCCTTTGGCCGCGGTTGGCAGTGGCCGTCGACGGCGAAGTCGCCGGGGACCGGACGGCACCTCTTCACGACGGCGCCGAAGTGGCCCTTCTACCGCCGGTTTCCGGCGGCTCATGCGGCGCCGGAACCGGCCGGCTGCGGGAGGGCCCCGTCGACGCGGACACGGTGTCCGCGGTCCGCGCCGCTATCGAAGGCGCAGGCAAAGGAGCCGTCGTCGTCTTCGTCGGCAACGTCCGCAACTCCTTCGGCGACCGCCCGGTCGAGCGGATCACGTACTCGGCCTATCCGGCGATGGCGGAGAGGCGCCTCGAACGGATCGTGAACGAGCTCGAGGCGGCTGAACCCGGAACCCGCGTCGAAGTCGTCCACGGCCTGGGCACCCTCGAAGTGGGTGAGGCGAGCGTAGTCATCGCCACCGCCTCTGCCCACCGCCGCCAGGCTTACGACGTGAACCGACTGGCTCTCGAACGCCTCAAAGCCGAAGTGCCGATCTGGAAGCGGGAGCACTACGCGGACGGAGAGTCCTCCTGGCGGGAGGAGGAACCGCTGGAGTAGCGCCGCGTCGCCGTCGCCGTCGCCGACAAGGTCGAGGAGTGGGACTCGCTCGCGCGTGTGCTTGCAGCTGAAGCTGTGAAGGGTCGCGACGCAGTCAGGCTTCGGTCAGCGCTTCAGCCATGTTGTTCAACGCCAACTCCACGATCCTGCGCGAAGAGGCCAGGTTCATGCGCATGTGTCCGGCTCCCCCGGTGCCGTACCAGGGCCCCTGGTTCAGGAACACACCCGCGCGCTCCGCGAACCACCGCTGCACGATCGCTTCGGGGGTCACCGGATAGACCGCTTCGGCGCTCTCGCGCGTGGCGGTCTCGACGGCCCCGATCCGCTCCGCGAACTCCGCCACGTCGAGCCAGGCGAGGTAGGTGCCCTGCGCCTTCGTGTAGCGAACGCCCGGCAGGTTGTCGCGGATGTGCGACTCGGCGAAGTCGTGGTTCGCGTCGATGTAGGGGATCAGTTCATCCAGCCACGGGGCGCCCTCCTCGAGCGCGGACCGCATCGCCACCAGCGCGAGCGGGTTCAGATCGGCGCGCGTGTTGGCCTTGACGCGCTCCAGCAGATCCGGGTTGGTGCTGTAGTACCACCCCAGCCTCATCGCGGAGAGCCCGAACGACTTGGTCCCGGAGTTGAAGGTCAGGCTGTTGGCCACGATCTCGGGGTCGAGGGTGGCGAAGGGCGTGTAGGTGCTTCCGCGGGTGACGAAATCGCAGTGAATCTCGTCGACGAGGACGACCACGCGGTGCTTCAGGCAGATCTCACCGAGGCGGGTCAGGTCCTCGGGGGACCAGTGGTTGCCGGTTGGGTTCTGCGGGTTGCAGAGGAGGAAGGTGTTGCAACGCTGGGCGCGCCGTTCGAAGTCGTCGAAGTCGATGGAGTAGCGGCCGTCCGCGTCAACGATCATCTCGCTGTCATCCGCGACCGTACGCGTGAACCAGAGGTCGCCGTAGAAGCCGTCGTAGGTTGGAGTCGTCATGAGGACACGGGTGCCCGGGGGCGAGAAAGTCCGCAGCGCGGCGACGAGGGCCGGGTGCACGCCGGTCGTGAAGACGAGGGTGGACGGATCGATCTCAACGCCGTAGCGGCGGTCGTTCCACGACACGACCGCCTCGGCGTAGGAGTCGGAGCGGCGTATGTAGCCCCAGTTCTCGTGGGCGCAGCGCTCGGCGAGTGCGCGCGTGACGCAGGGGGCCGCGCGGAAGTCCATGTCGGAGACGCCCATGGCGGCCACGATGCCGGGACCGTATTGCTCAATCGGGCCGTCCCAGCGGGAGCTGTCGGTGCCGCGACGGTCGTAGACTTCGTCGAAGTCGGTGGCGGGTGTCGATTGGCTGGGCTGTGCGGAGGCGTGGCGGGTGTTCAGAAACGCGGGGGCGCCGGCAGCGCTGAGGAGGACGCTGGTGCCGGTGCGTCGGAGCAAGGTCCGGCGGCTGAGTCCGTTGGGCGGCATGGTAGTGAGCATGGTTTGGAGTCCTGGGTGGTTCAGTCCGAGTCGAAGGTGTTGTGGCGCTGGCTGTGGAGTCCGCAGCGGTGGCAGCGCACCGAACCTGTCGGCCGCGCGCTGCTGCGATTCCGCGGGATCAGCTACGGCTGACCGCGATAGCGTCGTCGCCGTCGCCCCGAGGCGGGACGGGTGACGCCTGGTTTGCTTCCTGGCGGCTCCGACACTTCGCGCTCTGCGCGGGTCGGCAGCGCTGTCGCCTCAGCCTCGTGGCGGGCCGCGAGCGGCCTGGTGCCTGGGCGCGCCGCGTCTGGCGCGGCCGTCGTTCTCGGGCCGTGCAGCGGTCGAAGCGAGGTCAAGCGGCCTCGCGACGGAACTCCTGCCGATCTCCGCCGTCTTGGAGCATCCGAGCCGGCAGGCGACGCAGGAGTGTTCGTGCGGCGCCGAGGCGCTGCCGAGGCTGGCGTGGTTCGTGGCCCCGGTGGCCTCGGCTTCGTGGTCGACGACGCAGTACGCGGCGTTCGCGCCGAGCGGGTCGTGGCCATGGCCACTCGAGTCCCAGACTCCAGTGAGCAGCATGGCGGTCGTCAGCGCGAGAGCGTTGACGATAGCGAGTGGCGAACCGGCCCGCCGCAACATTCGCTGCGGAGGCAAGCAGAGCCGGTGCGGCACAGCCGCTAGACCGCGAACGAGGAACCGCAGCCGCAGGTGCCGACGGCCTTGGGGTTCGAGAACTTGAACCCGGTACCGGCGACGCCGAGCTGGTAGTCGATCGTCGTGCCCTTGAGGTAGCGGGCGCTGATCGGGTCGACGTAGACCTGCAGGCCGTCGTACTCGAAGACTTCGTCCGTCTCGCGCTGGTTCGTCTCGAAGTCGAGCGCGTACTCGAAACCGCTGCAGCCGCCGCCCCGGACCGCGACGCGCAGGCCGTGGTTGGACGACAGGCCCTCGTCCTCGCGGGTGAGCTTGATCATGCGGACCGCCTTGGCGGTCACATGGAGGGTCTCCGGCGCCTGCGCGGGTGCGGGCGTCGGTGCCGGCGGGGTGGGGAAGTCGATCTCAGGCATCTGTTCGGTGAGGCGCGCGAATGGGCGGCCTCGTTGCCCGAGAGTATCATCGAGGCGTGCTGACCGGGACGTTGGAGGGTTCGATGCGGCCCGCCGCGCGCAGCCGCGACGCGACGGGAGAAGGCCTGTGATCCGGGAGCAGGGCCGGGGCGACGGCGGTTGCATCGAGGTGATCACCGGCGGCATGTTCTCGGGCAAGAGCGAGGAGCTATTGCGCCGGCTGCGCCGGGCCCTGATCGCCCGGCAGCGTGTCCAGGTGTTCCGCATCGCGACCGACACTCGGGGTGGCGAGGCGGACGTGCTGCGCACGCGGGACAACCGCAGCCTGTCCGCGGTGACCGTGGCGTCGAGCGACGAGATGCGCGAAAAGCTCAGTCTCGGCGTCGAGGTCGTCGGCATCGACGAGGCCCAGTTCTTCGACCGGGGTCTGGTCGACCTGGCGACGGAGCTCGCCGACCTCGGCGTACGGGTGATCGTGGCCGGCCTCGACCTGGACTTCCGGCGCCGGCCGTTCGGGCCGATCCCGGAGCTCATGGCGATCGCGGAGTACGTCGACAAGATGCATGCCGTCTGCGTGCGCTGCGGCGCCGCGGCCCAGTACTCGCTCCGGATCGCCGCCGGTGAGCAGCAGGTACTGGTCGGGGACACGGAGGCATACGAGGCTCGTTGCCGCCGCTGCTACAACTCGTCCGGTGAAGCCGAGGAAGTGCGCGCCAGCTAGCCGATCAGGCTCTGAAGAGCTTGGCGGATCGTTGGGCCGAGTTCCGGCGATGACAGGTCGTGGCCAACACCTGAGACTTCCAGGCAGGCGCCCAGCGTGGGCCAGCGTTTGGGTAGCCGGCGGATCATCGCGTCCGTTGTGAACGCGTCGAGCTGGCCGTAGACCACGGCGACCGGAACAGAGGCGTCGGCGGCGGCCTCGAAGTCGTAGTGGGTGAGTGGCGGAGCGATGAGCAGCAGGCCGGCGGGCGAGTCCGACTCGGCCTGCGCCTGCGACAGCCGCGCCATCGTGACGACGGCGCCGAAGGAGTAGCCGACACCGACACGTGGCAGCCGCGGGAAGCGGTCACGGAGTTCCTGCTCACAGGCTCCGAGGTCTTCGGTCTCGCCACGCCCCTCGTCGTGGCGTCCCTCGCTGCCGCCCGTGCCGCGGAAGTTGAAGCGGAGCGCCGCGCCGCCGAGTTCGACCACGGCCTTCGCTGCGGCGCCCACGACGTGGTTGTCCATGTCGCCGCCGTAGAGCGGATGGGGATGCGCCACGGTCGCGGTAAAGACCGGGGGCGCTTCCGGCTCGAGCAGTTCGGCTTCCAGCAGGCCGGCCGGGCCCTGCAGTTCGAGAGGCGTGATTCGAGGCATGTCTGACTGTCTGACGGCTGGGACGCGCGGAATATACTCCGCGGCGGCGCGGATTGCCCCTCGCACAGCCGGAAGCGGCGCCTCGGCGCGTCGCGCGCCCCCTGAAACACCGCCGGTGGCGCTCCGTAACTCAAGGCGGGCGCTCACCAAGGAGTCTGTTCAATGTTCTTCGATCTCAACTACATCCTCATGGTCCTGGTCCCCGGCCTGCTGCTGTCGGGCTGGGCCAGTTTTCGGGTCAAGAGAGCGTTCAACAAGTACTCGAAGGTGCGCTCAGTGACCGGCATGACCGGCGCACAGGCCGCCCAGCGTCTGCTCGCCTACGCGGGCATCACCGACGTTCAGGTCGTCGCTACTCGCGGCCGGCTGTCCGACCACTACAACCCGGTGACCAAGAAGCTCGCGCTTTCGGAGCAGGTCTACGGGTCGAACTCCGTGGCCGCGATCGGTATCGCCTGCCACGAGGCCGGGCACGCGATCCAGCACGCGAAGAACTACGCGCCCCTCTGGTTGCGTTCGACCCTGGTGCCGATGGCCGGGATCGGCAGCAATGTTGGCTACATCGCGATGTTCCTTGGCCTGATCATGGGTGCAATGGGGATGGTGCTGTTTGGCGCCGTTCTCTTCTCGGCGGTCGTCCTCTTCCAGCTCGTGACCCTGCCGGTCGAGTTCGACGCCACCGCGCGTGCGAAGCGCCTCGCTGTGGAGCAGG
>JAPOVF010000135.1 GCA_026708285.1 Acidobacteriota bacterium | reverse complement strand
GCGCCACAGCTACGGCGCAACGGACAACATCATCCTCGACTACCGGCTGCGGACCGGAGGCAGGGAGTACCTCCAGGGCGACATCCTGACCGCCGACGGCGACTTCCGGCTCAGCGTCCGTGTGATCGGCACGACGCCGATCCGCCAGATCGACATCATCCGCGACCAGACCTTCCTTTACAATCGCCAGAACCTGGAGGCGGACGTCAGCCTCGAGTTCGTCGATGCCGACGTCGAACCCGGCGAGCACCTCTACTACGTGCGTGTGATCCAGGTCGACGGCAATATGGCCTGGTCGTCCCCGATCTGGGTGACGGTGGAGTAGCAGAATGAAGAACTCTCTCGCAACCGCTCAGTCGATCTCGTATCTGACTTCGGGCTCACGGTTCGCGGCGTGCGCTGCGGCCTTGTGTGCCCTGCACTGCGCGCTCACGCCGGTGCTCGTCGTGACGGCGCCGGCGCTCGCGCTCTCCGAAGGCGTCGAACGGGCCGCGTGGGCCGTGACCGTTCTTCTCGGCTCGGCGATGCTCCTCCTGGGCCCGGCCCGCAGGAACGCTCCCGTGATCCTCACCTTTACCGGAGGAGCTGCGCTTTGGGCGGCCTCCCTGGCGGGTTGGCTCGAGCCGCTGCCCGAAACGGTGACGTCGTCCGCCGGTAGCCTGACGATCGCAGGCGCCATGGTGCTGAGCGCCCGCGTTTGCTACGCCGCCTCGTGCGCGCTATGCGCCGACGAGGAGCAGGTGGAACCGCGCGCCGCGAAGTGACTGGCTCAGTGGTCCCGCTCGTAGTGCTGCCGTAGCAGATCCTTGCCGTAGTCGTTGCCGTTGGGCGTCCGCACGACGGCGTGGATGTGCTGCCGGATGGGCGCCCGGCCATCGACGAGATGCCGGATGCCCACGGGCCTCTGGTGGTCGAACTCGATCAGGATGACCGGGCTGTGGATGCGGTAGTAGAAGACGGCGTCCTCGTCCGTGCCGCCGATCCAGGCGAAGTGGGTCTCGTCCAGGTGGGCCTCGACCTCCGCCATCCGTACCCTGGCGTGGCCTTCTCGCATGTTGTGGACGTAGAGACCGATCAGGTCGAGCAGTTGCGCCCGGCCGTGCGGTGACAGGTCGGAGGCCGGTATGCCGGCGTAGTCGAGGACGATGTTGTCGCTGAACGCCTCTCCGAGGTTGTTGTTGCCGTCCTTCGACGTCTCGATGACCGCTCTCACCCGCTGCTCCGAGGGAAGCGAACGGATCAGGGCCAGACCCTGGTCCTGCTCCCGCTGCATGATCACCGTGCCCTTGAACTTTCCGGACTCGGCGATGACCGGTTCCGAACCGACGAACAGCGGCGTCATCACGACCTGGTCGCCGAGCACGAAGTAGTTGATGATCAGGTGGTGGCCGTCGACCTGCCAGCCCCAGGGCTGATCGGCGGAAGGCTTGCCCATCACGGTGATCCAGTACAGCCACTCGTTGTACTCGTCGAAGTCGTTGTCGTTCAGTTCGCCCAGCGTCCGGTTGAGGTTCATGATGTCGCGACTCAGCTTGAGTCCGTCCGCGCTGAGCGAGGCGCGCATCAGGCCGAAGGCTGCTTCGCGCTGTGTCTCGTCCATCTCGTCGAAGCCGACGCCCTGCCGCACGTAGAAGTGCTGGTTCATCCACTTGCGCCACTCGTCGTCGTCGACGGCGAAGGTCGTCTTCGCGTGCTGCTCGGCCGAGAGGGCTGCCAGGAACTTCTCGGCGGCCAGCCGGACCGGTTCGGTCGACACGCCTGTCGACTCGATCCTGTAGAGGCCGCGCTGGAGGCCTGAGCTGGCGTGGATACCGACGTAGGGGTCGTCAGCGAGCCGGGCGTCGATCTGGCGACTGCGTTCCTGCATCCGGTCGGCGCGGTCGCCGGGGCGCTGGGCGAGGGCGGCGGTGGCCTGGAGAACGAGAGTGGTGGCGAGGATGTACCGAAGCATGAGGGCCATGCTAGCGCCAGACGGGGCCGGCGCTTCGCGCCGGATGCCGGCCAGAAGGCCGGCGCACCGACACTTGACGGGGCCGGCGCTTTGCGCCGGATGCCGGCCAGAGGGCCGGCGCACCGACGCTTTGGTTCTTCAGCCGAAGAGGTAGCCGAACAGCCAGTCGAACTGGTCGGCCAGCACGACGTAGCGGATGACCAGGAGCGCCATCGCGGCCTCGAACGCGAACACGATCCAGATGCCGACGTAGGTCAGCCGGCGCGGCCTGATCCGCGGGTCCATCCGCGTGCGCTGCAGCCACAGCGTCGCGCCTGCCTGAATGGGCAGGAAGATCGCCGAAGTCAGGCCGCCGACCATGATCAGGATGACGAAGTCGGTGACGAAGTAGTAGATCCCGAAGGCGGCCAGGGGCAGGCAGACCAGGTAGCCGCGGATGATCTTCTTGCGCAGCGCCAGGTTGGAGCGCTCGATCAGGCCCATCTCCATCAGGTAGTCGGGGATCGAGCGGCCGCCGCCGCCGGCTCCCGAAAGCACGGTGGAGAACAGGATGCAGAAGGCGCCGATCGCGAAGATCCACACCGCCCAGAGGCCGAGGGTCTGGGTGAAGATGTTGGAGAGGGCTCCGATCGTCTCGTCGTTCCCCTCCGGCGTCAGCCCCATCTTGTTGAGCACCCCGGCGCCGAGGATGTAGTAGGGGATCGTGGCGCAGGTGACGATGAGCAGGGCGAGCCAGACGTCCGTGTGCAGCACCCGCATCCAGCCGCGCGCATGTGACTCCCAGGCCGGGTCGCTACGGTCCGCGCCGAGCAGGCTGGGATAGCCCTTCTCGATGCACCAGTAGGTGTAGGACGAGATGTCGCCCGAGGTCGTGCCGGTGTAGCCGTAGGCGGAGAGGGCCAGTGCCGCGACCGCGACGAACAGAGTCATGTCCGGCTTCATGCCGCCGAGGATCTCGCCCGGCGAGGTGCGGAACTCCGTGAACTGCATCGCGATCAGGCAGACCAGCGTGCAGAAGGTGAAGGCGAGGACCAGGGGCAGCATGACCCGCTCCAGCCACTTGTAGGAGCCGGTGCCGAGGATGATCGAGCAGACGACGGCGATGAGGCCGGTGCAGAGAACGCCGTCGAGTTCGATGTTTCCCAGCGAGGCGAGGAAGGACATCGACTGGCCGGCGCCGCCGATGATGCCGCCCAGTCCCATCGTGCCGGGAACGTAGGCGATCAGCCCGAGCCAGATCGGCCAGGAGATCCTCCAGATGCGTCCCGGCAGCCGGTTCATCGCCCGCAGGTAGGTGTCGCCCGACTCGATCGTGTAGCGGGCCATCTCCGCCTGGACGAGCGACTTGCACCAGCAGGAGAGGAGCATCCACCAGAGCAGGGTGAAGCCGGCGACCGCGCCCAGGCTCGTCGTCAGCACCAGCTCGCCGGAGCCGATCACGGCGCCGGTGACGATCAGGCTCGGTCCGAGGTACTTCAGTCGCTCCCGGAAGGTCGCCGGCGGGGCCACGGCCTCGCCGTGACGGACGGTGTACGGATCGAGTACTTGGTTAGCCAGAAGGGACTTCCGGAGCGTCGAAGGGCGCTTCGGAAGCGCCAGTCTGTGGGCTGAGCCGGAGGGAGGGTATCAGTCGCCGCCGGCGGCTCAGCGATGCTCCTTGAGCGCTTCCTTCTCGAGCAGCCGCGCGCCGCGGAGCATGTTGCCCATCGAGTAATTCCCCTCGTGGCAGGCGTACTCGTAGAGACGCTTGCCCGTCCGCGGCCAGGGCAGGGAGCCGGTGTACGGCGCGGTGTAGTCGGAGTCCTCCACGGTGAACTCGTAGAACAGCGTGTCCGCGTCGATGCGGCGGAAACGCTCGACGACGCGCAGGTCCTCGTGGGGAACGTGCGGCGCCCGCAGGAAGTTCGTCGTCTCGACGACCAGGGTGTCGTCCTCCCACCGGCCGATCGAATCGCCTCCGAATGAGCGGTACTCCGACGGCGCGTGTTCGGAGTCGAGCCGGACGATCCGCGTCCAGTGCATCCACTCGACGTGGATCGCCACGTGGGTGTCGGTCTGGGTGATCGTCTTCAGGTTGTTGTAGGCGGACGGCCGGACCGGCACCGTGGGGCCCCCGGCGTAGAGGCATCGGGTGCCAAGGGTCTGGACTTCCGGCTCGTCGTAGAGGTTCTCGCCGGTCTCGAGCCACCAGGCGCCACCCGGGTTCCGGTTGTAGGCGCCGAGGCCGCGCGGTGTGAGGGCTTGCCCGCGTTCGGTCTTGGGCGGCAGCCGGCCGTCCGGAGGGTCGGTGATGATCGAGTTGCGGTACTTCCCGTCGATCTGGAAGGGGATCGTGCCGAAGTCGAACCAGAACGGGTTGTGGCCGCCGATGTTGCTGCGGTGGCCGTCGCCGCCGACCGGCGGCGCCTTGCGGTCCGGGTCGCTGGGGACGTCGGCCTCGACCTTCGCCGCCTCGGTCGCGGCCGCGATCCCGTGCGCATCTTCGGCGCTCATGTACAGGTCGTCGCCGTACTTCGGATCGCGCACCATCGGCGTGCGGGTGGCGATGTCGTAGGTGCCCGAGAGGTCCGGCCGGCCGCTCGCGGTACGGGGAATGTCGTCCTGGGCGGCGGCCGCGCCGCACAGACCGAAGATGGCGGCGGCGACGGGGAGATGGGTTCGCATCTGTTCCTCCTTAGTGCTCCTCGCTCTCCGGAAGCGCGAAAGCGATCAGCTCCGCCGGTTCGGTCATGCCGCCGCCGGTGACCGCGATGAACTGCCGTCCGTCCTGCATGTAGCTGACCGGCGCGCCGTGCAGCGCGCGTTCGGTGAGCACTTCGGCCAGCAGCTCGCCGGTGAACTTGTCGTAGGCCTGGAGCGAGCTGCCGAGCACCGTCGAGCGGTCGTTGTAGACCTCGAAGCGCGCGGCATGCGTGACGACCAGCGTCTTCGTGACCAGGATGCCGCCCTCCGTCACCGCGCTGGACGAGCGTCCGCCCAACGGCCCCAGGTTCAGGTGGCGAATCGCGGGATGGTTGCGCGGTCCGTCGCCGAGCGGCACCTGCCAGGCGATGTCACCCCGGTTCAAGTCGATGGCCGTGATGCGCCGATAGGGCGGCTTCAGCAGCGGCAGGCCGCGCGGCCCGGCCGTCGACACGCGGTCGAGGACATAGGGCCAGAAGCTTCGCGCTCCGTCCGGTTCGACGAGGGCCATCCCGGAGGGCCGGGTCGACGACTGCACGTAGAGCATCCCGGTTTCCGGGTCGGCCGCGGCCCCCGGATGGTTCGCGCCGCCACCCGCGCCGGGCACGGCAAGGATCGCTTCCTTGCCGCCCTCGCCACGTCGGATCAGGGGCATGAACATCGGCCCGAGGATGAACTTCTCCGCGAGTTCGATCGCCTCGGCCCGCAGTTCCGGGGTGAAGTCGATCAGGTCATCCTCGCTGACTCCCTGGCGGTCGAACGCCGGCGGCTTCGTCGGAAACGGCTGGGTCTTCGACAGCTTCTCGCCCGGGACCGTGCTTTCCCAGGGGACGCCGCGCTCCTCGATCGGCCACACAGGCTCGCCGGTCGCGCGATCGAAGACGTAGGTGAAGGCGGTCTTCGAGACCTGGGCGACGGCCTTGATCAGTTTGCCCTCGACCACGATGTCGATCAGGTTCGGCGCCGAGGCGATGTCGTAGTCCCAGACGCCGTGGTGGACGGTCTGGAAGTGCCACACGCGCTCGCCCGTCGCGGCGTCGACGCAGATCAGGCTCTCGGAGTAGACGTTGTCGCCGTGCCGGAGCCCGCCGTAGTAGTCGCTGGTCGGCGTGCTCGTGGCCAGGTAGACGTAGCCGAGTTCCTGGTCCGCGGTCATCGGCGCCCAGACGTTCGCGTTGCCCGTGATCTTCCAGGAGTCGTTCTCCCAGGTCTCGACGAAGTCCTCGCCCTCCTGGGGGATCGTGTGGAAGCGCCACTTGAACTCGCCGGTGTGGACGTCGTAGCCGCGCACATGGCCGGGCGGGTTGTTGTTCCGGAGCGGGAAGTCGTAGATGCGGGAGCCGACGACGATCGTGTCGCCGACGACGATCACCGGCTGGCCGTGGCTGATGTTTCGGAGCACCGTGTTCTCGCGGCCGAGGTTGCGCGAGAGCTCGACGACGCCGTCTTCGCCGAAGCCGCGGTCGGGCAGCCCGGTGGCGGGGTCGACCGAGATGAGCTGCTTGCCGATCGTGGCGATGAACAGGCGTTCATGTTCGCCGTCGGTCCAGTACTCAAGACCACGGGTGTAGTAGTTGCTCTGTGCCGGCTTGCCGCGCTCGTAGCTCTTCGGGTCGTAGACCCAGAGTTCCTCGCCCGTCGCGGCGTCGAGCGCCGCGACCTGGCTCAACTCGGTCGGGAGGTAGAGGCGTCCGTCGACGATCAGTGGCGACGAGCGGAGCACCTGCCGCCGGTAGGGCGAGTTCGCCTCGATCCGCGAGTCGGCGGACGCCCACTTCCACACCGGCTCGAGCCGGCCGAAGTTCGAGCCGTCGATCTGGTCGAGCGCCGTGTAGCGCGTGAACCCGTCGTCGCCGCCGTGATGGCGCCACTCGCCGTCCTCGGCGCCGTACTGAGCGGCGGCGGCGGTGCAGAGGAGGAGGCCATGGAGTGTTCCGAGGCCCCAACGGAGTTGGTGGAACACGACGGCTATCATAGAACCTGATGACATCCACAAGCTGCCGGGCGGGCCGATGAGAGCGGGGCCGTCCCTCTTGGTCCTCTCCCTCACCGCCTCACTCACGGCCCTGGCGTGCGCGACGCCGGACGCCGAACCGGCCCCTGACGCCGAACCGCAGTCCGACGTCGCAGCCGCGCCCTCCGTCCGCGTCGAGCGCCTCCTCGACGCCCCGATCATCGGGCCGGAGCTCGACCCGAGCATCGGCGAGAACATCCAGGGACCGTCGCTGATCCGCGTGCCCGACTGGGTAGCCGATCCGCTCGGTCGTTACTACCTGTACTTCGCTGACCACAAGGGCCACTACATTCGGCTCGCCTACGCCGACGACCTGCTCGGGCCGTGGTCGATCCACGTCCCCGGCAGCCTGCAGATCGAGCATTCCCACTTCCTGGTCGAACCGCCGGAGGTGACGCCCGAGATGGTCGCCGAGTGGGAGGAGCGCCGCGGCCTGAAGCTGTCGCACGACGTCCAGAAGGAGATCACGGCGACCCACATCGCGTCGCCGGACGTGCACGTCGACGATGAGAACCAGCGGATCGTCATGTACTTCCACGGCCTGGAAGACGTCGGCAAGCAGATCTCGCGGGTCGCCACTTCGACCGACGGCATCGACTTCGAGGCCCAGCCCCAGTCACTTGGGCGCACCTACATGCGGATCTTCCACTACGGCGGGTTGACCTACTCCCTCGCCATGCCCGGACAGTTCTACCGCTCGGCGGACGGCTTCACCGACTTCGAGCAGGGTCCGCTGCTGTTCAACCCGGACATGCGCCATTCGGCCGTGCTGCTCCGGGGCGACACGTTGTGGGTGTTCTGGACCCAGGTCGGCGAGGCGCCGGAGCGGATCCTGCTGACCAGCATCGACCTGTCCGGCGACTGGATGGAGTGGACCGAGTCCGAACCGGTCGAGGTGTTGCGTCCGGAACGCGACTGGGAGGGTGCCGACGCGCCCCTCGAACCGTCCGTCCGCAGCACCGCCTACGGACAGGTCAACCAGTTGCGCGATCCCGCGATCTACGAGGAGGACGGCCGCGTCTTCCTCCTCTACGCCGTCGCCGGCGAGAGCGGCATCGCGCTCGCCGAAGTGTTCCTCGAGTGATTGGACCGCACACGGGGTTCAACCACTGGGTTCGCCGGCCTTCTGGCCGGCATCCGGATCCGTTCCGGCTCTTCGCAATCGCTATTGCACTCGCCGCTGCGCTTTCCGGCTGTACCGCCGACCAGCCCGCCATCGACGGCGCCGGCACGATCACGATCGCCGGCGCCACCCTGATCGACGGCACCGGCGCGCCGCCGATCGACGACGCCGTCGTCATCGTGCGCGGCGACCGGATCGAGCATGCCGGTTCACGCGCCGACGTGCCGGTGCCCGAGGGCGGAGAAGTCATCGACGCCGCGGGCAGGTTCCTGATCCCCGGTCTCGTCGACCTCCACAACCACTACCGCGACGGCCTGGAGGAGTGGTCCTGGGCGCTGCAACTCCACGCCGGCGTGCTGACCGTTCGCAGCCTCGGTTCCGATCACGGCCAGACACCGGCGATGATCGCCGAGGCGCGCGCCGGCAACGTGCCGGCGCCGCGCATCTTCACCGCCGGAGTCGGATTCTCTCACCCTGAGGGCTTTCCGCCGGGCAAGCTGGGTCCGGTCACCGAAGAGGAAGCCCGCGAGATGGTGCGCGAACTCGCCGCCGGGGAAGTCGACCTGATCAAGATGTGGGTCGACACCTTCCTCGACACGCGGCCCAAGATCGGGCCGGAGATCCGCGCCGCCATCGCGGACGAAGCCGCGCAGCATGGCATCCCGGTTGCCGCGCATGTCTTCTTCGAGAACGACGTCTGGCAACTGGTCGACGCCGGCGTCCGCTTCTTCGTCCACGGCGTGCGCGACCAGGAGGTCGACGACGAGTTCGTCACGATGGCGCTGGAGAAGGGGCTCTCGTTCGCGCCCGCTCTCGGCCAGGCCAAGACCTTCTGGTGGGTCGCCGAGCACCCGGAACTGCTCGACGACGAGGAGTTCCGGGCCGGCATCCAGCCGGCGGCGTTCGAGAGACTGCTCGATCCTGCGAACCGGGCCGCCATGCTGGAAAGCGAGTCGACCGCCAGGCGCCGCGTCGCGTACGACTACGTGACGAAGTTCGTCCGCCGCATGAACGAAGCCGGAGCCACGATCACCGTCGGCTCCGACAGCGGCGCGGGCAACATCGCCTACGGCTGGGGCACCCACCATGAACTGGAAACCCTCGTCGAAGACGGCGGCTTGACGCCGCTCGAGGCCCTGACCGCCGCCGGCGCGGGCGCGGCCGCTGAACTCACCGACGGACCAGACTTCGGCTCGATCGCCGAGGGCATGGCCGCGGACCTGGTTCTGCTCACCGCCGATCCCCTGGCGGACATCCGCAACACGCGACAGATCGATCGCGTGATGCAGGCGGGCGTGTGGCTCGAACGCGGGTTACCGGAGTTCCCGCAGCCGGCGGCGAGCGACGACCAGTAAGCCCGCGGCTCAGTCGGTGGGCGGGTCGTCTACCTCGGATACCGCCAGCCGCCACCCCAGGAGCCCCATGTAGACGATGCCGCTGGCGGACATCAACCCGAACACTGGAGCGAGTCTCAGTTCCAGCGTGTTCGAATGCCATGCGGCGATGAACAGCGCCAGCGAGCCCAGGGCCAGCAGTGCGACGATGCCGTTCAGCACCGGCGGCAGACGCAACGGCTCCGGACGGGAGATGAGGCCGAAGGCCAGAACCGCCATCCCGGCGTAGCCGGCGACGCTGCCCGTGAAGTGCAGACCCCATACCGTGCGCTGCATGCCCAGCGCCGACTCCAGCCATTGCGCCGACTGCCCCGGGTCGGGCCCCAGCGCCGCCTCACCCATGCCGATCAGCATGTAGTCGAAACCCCGCATCACCATCTGCAGAGCCGCACCAACCGCCATCCCGAGCAGGCCGAGCCGCGGCAGGGGGCCGGCGTACCGCCGCAACGTCACGATGCCGTTCAGCATGAGCAGGGCGCCCAGGACGAGGACGACCGCGACGGTGTAGGACAGGGTGGCGTTGCGCGCCATCGCCAGAGTCAGGTCCCCGAGGCTGGTGCTGGGGACGGTGTCCACCATGCCGCGGCCGGGTGAAAGGGCGTAGCCGACAGCCACCGCCGCGGTTCCAAACAGCAGCGAGTAACCGCCAAGTCTCGTTTCGGTCCAGCGCGTCATGTGCCTCCGTGATCCCCGCAACAGCGATCCGCCAAGGCCACCTCGGCCACAGTATCAACCGCTGATGCCGGAGTCAGTCGTCGTTTCCCAGCCGCACCTCGAACACGCGGACCGTTGGCACCCGCCAGTCCGGCGTCCGGCTGACGACGTAGACGTGTCGCAGGTCGTCCATGGCCAGGACCTGGTGATCGAGTCCTCCTTCGAGTAGCTCCTTCGTCAGGAGGTCGCTCTGCTGGCAGAAGACCAGCTCGCCGGTCGACGAGAACGTCTGCATCAGGATCGCGTCTCGGCCTTGCTCGAGCCGGACGCGAAGAAAGTGGACGAGCGAGCCGGCGCGGGTCGAGAACAGGCCCAGGCTGGTGTGGACGGCCCGGAAGTGCTGGACACCGCGGTCCGAGTAGACCGTCGCGGCGAGGTTCTTGAGGACTCCACCCGCTGGCTGTAGCTGCTCGAGGGCTCTTCCGGAGGGTTGGAAGCCGGCCAGCACGCCACGAAAGCGCCACGGACCGTTGGCGTCTTCTTGGCCGAACAGATAGAGGTTGCCCTCGTAGAAGGCGGGCGCGTAGGCGATCTCGCCGGGCCCGATCCTGGCGAAGGAGCCGGGCGGCCTGAAGGACTCGAAATGAAGCTCCGGCGTCGGATCGTGGTTGAACCCCAGTTCGGCGGCTCCGAACTGGAACTCCGTGGCCAGTGAGGTGCGGCTCGTCTGGTGGAACAACAGACCTCTCTTGTCCTCGGCGCGCATGCGCCCCCGCTCGCTGCTGTCGTAGAGCAGAAGCAGGGATTCGGGACCCCACGGCTCGACCTGGCCGACGTCGTGCGCGTCTTCCGGCAGAGTCAGCTCGCCGAGGAACTCTCCGTCAGCCGACCAGGTGGAGAGAGCGCCACGTGCGTCGTCCACGATCGCCAGCTCGCCTGGACCGACGAGGGACATCGGCCCGATCGTGAGGAATCTGCCGGCATCGCGGCCGCGACCGCCAAAGCGGCGCAGTGGGCCGCCGGCTTCGTCGAACACCTTGACCGTCATGCTGGCCATGTCGGCGACGTAGACGTGTCGCTCCCGATCGACGGCGATCGCGGCCGGGCTTCCGAGTACGAAGCCGGGCTCGGAGTCGCTGCCGATCCGGGCCCTTTCGAGGAGGAAATCGCCTCCGGCTCCGTCTCCCGCGGTCATTGCCGGAGGACCATCTCGATCAGGGCCTTCTTCGAAGCGAGGGGAGTGAAGCCCGTCCGGAAGCTCTCCAGGAGCACGCACACGACGGTTCGTCCCGTCGTGGAGTTCAGGATGACCATCTGCTCGGGGACACTTCGGTCCTGGTGTTTCGCGAAAAGGCTCTCCAATCCTGGAGAAGCCCCGATCAGTGCGGGCAGCTCGAGTTCGTGCGCAAGCAGGAACCGCTCTACCTGCTCCCGGTCGCGCTCGAGCATCAGGAGGACCGAAGCGATCCGGCCATCTCCGATCTCACGGAACGCCTGATCGAACTCGACCAGGTCGTTGAACCGCGTCGAATGGGAGCGTCGGTTCGCTGTGAACACGGCGAGAAACGGCGGGATCCCGGCCAGCGGCGGGCACCTTCCCACCGATTCCAGGCCGAGGATCTCGCTCGCCCTGAGGGGTTCGTCGATCCACTCGTAGGTGATCCCGATGAGATCACCATCGTCGTGCTCGTCGTGGGAAGGAGCCGGTCGGCGCCGAGCGTTGGCTTTCCGGGCGCGCGCCCGCCGAGCCCGGACCACGATACTGGCCAGGAAGGTCAAGGACAGCAGGCCCAGAACGACCTGCAACAGTTGCTCAGGACTCCACATGGGTCGCGCCGGCGGGATGCACCGGCTGCGTGAGGCTTCCGGCTACCGGCACTCCGCCGACATCACCTCCGACTCGATGATCACGCCGCAGATGTGGCTGGTGTACTCGAACGGGTCGCCGTCGAAGAGGGCGAGGTCGGCGTCCTTGCCGACCTCGATCGAACCGACGCGGTCGTCGATGCCCAGGATGCGGGCCGGGCTCAGGGTGACTGCCTCAAGCGCCCGTTCCATGCCGAGGCCGTTGGCGGCGGCGATGGCCGCTTCCCACAGCAGGACGCGGGTCTTGGGCACGTAGCCCTCGAAGCCGGTCTGGATGGCGAACGGGATACCGGCGTCGGCGAGCTGTGCGGCGGTCTCGTAGGAGCCGTTGCGCACCCGGCTCATCGTCGGATGGAGCAGGACCGGCACGCCGGCCTCACGGATCTCGTCGAGAAGCAGGTAGGACTCGGCGGCGCTGTCGAGCACGAGGTCGAACCCGAACTCCTGCTGCAGGCGGAGCGCCGAGGCCATCTCGGCCACGGTGTTCGCGGTCACCAGCAGGGAGAGTTCGCCGTCGAGCACCTGGCCGAGCGCTTCCTTCGACAGATCCCGAGGCGGCGGCTGGGGTGATGGCTTCGCGTCCTCGTCCTCCTCGCCATTGCCGTCGCCGTTGCTTTCCCCGTTCCCGTTGCCGCTCTCCTCCGCCTTGCGCACCTGGTCGAGGTAGGCCTGGGCGCCGTGGAGGGCGGACCTGAGCATCGCGATGCCCTTGGCCGATGTCCCGGGCGACTGGAAGTTCGAGGACACCGCGTTGCCGAGCGTCGCGGCCAGCATCCGCACCGGCATCAGGGTGGCCTGCTCGACGTTGCGGCCCCTGGTCTTGGCGATCATCGTTTGGCCGCTGACGAGGGCTCCCGGCCCGTGGCCAGTGTGGAGCGTCGTGACGCCGTAGGAGCGGACCCACTCGACCAGGGTCTCGGTCGCGTCGTAGGCGTCGATCGCCCGCAGGTCGGGCTGGAGCGGCGAGGACCGTTCGAGTTGGTCCTGGTCCCGCACCGGGCCGACGTTGCTGTTCAGCGCGCCCGACAGGCCGACGACCGAGCGGGCGTCGACGAGTCCGGGCGTGACGACCGCGGCTTCGAGGACGTCCACGCCGTCCGGAATGTTCGCCTCCGCGGCGGGGCCGACCCATTCGATCCTGCCGTCGGCGCCGACGATGACCACCGCGTTCTCGATCGGCGCACCGGACACGGTGTGGAGGGTGCCGGCCCGGACCGCGACCTGGGCCGCGGCCGGAGTCGCGGCGAGGGCGGCCAGAGCTACGACGAAGGAGGTGGTGCCCGGGCGCTTCATCGTGTCTCTCCCTCGAGTAACTGCCGGATCATGTGGTCTTCGTGGGCGGTCGTGCGGTAGACCTTGTAGCCGCCGACGGCGTACTTGCGGTGGTCCGGATTGGCCCGGTCGTAGATCATCGTTCCCTCGACCCAGGTCTGCTCGACCTTCGTGTAGGTGCTCAGCGGATCGCCGGAGAGGATGACGAAGTCGGCGTCCTTGCCGGCCTCGAGCGAGCCGATCCGGTCCTCGAGCCCTAGCGCCCTCGCCGGCGCCAGGGTCAGCCCCTCGATCGCCTTCTCACGCGACATGCCGTAGCGGACAGCGATCGCCGCGGCCCGGAACAGGAGACGCGAATCGGTCACCGAGTCGTCCGTGTTGAAGCTGACGTCGACGCCGGCACGTTCCAGGATCGCGCCCATCTCCATGTTCCAGTCGATCGTCTCCTCCTTGCCGCCCGGCGCGTCGATCCAGGTGATCGACACCGGCACGCCGGCGGCGGCGAGTTCCTCGGCGACCTTCCAGGACTCGGTCCCGTGCTGGACAACGACCCGGAACCCGAACTCCTCCTGGAGCCGCAGCACGGTGGCGATGTCGTTGTGACGGTGGGTGTGATGCTGGACGATCCGCCTGCCGTCGAGCACCTCGACCAGGGACTCCATCCGCAGGTCGCGCCGCGCGGGCTCGCCGCCGTTCTCGTCGTCCTCGTCCGCCTCGGCGGCGGCCATCTTGTCGCGGTACTCCACGGCCTCGTGGTAGAGGTTGCGGACCAGGGCCGCCGACTTGGCGCGGGTGCCCGGGAACGGCGGCGCGCCGATCGAGTTCGTGCCGTTCGCCATCTTCAGGCCGCCGCAGATGCCGGTCAGGGGATCGTCGCAGTAGAGCCAGTCCTCGATCGTGCGGGCGCCGTCGCGCAGCTTGACGTAGGCGGTCTGCCCGGACATCAGGTGGCCGGAGCCCGACATGATGTTGACCGTCGTGATGCCGCCGGCGCGGGCGCGCCAGATGCTGTCGGAGGCGACGTCGATCGAGTCGAGGTTCCGCACCTCCGGGTGCAGCGGCGACGAGCGGTCGCCGCCGGAGACCGAACCGACGTGGGAGTGGGTGTCGACGAGTCCGGGCATCAGCACCTTGCCGCTGACGTCGTGCTCGACGGCGCCGCGGGGGGTGCGCGTGTCGGGTCCGCCGACGCTCGTGATCCTGCCGCCCTGGACGACGAGGACGCCGTCGTCGATCGGCTCTCCTGTGATCGGCAGCAGCCGTGCCCCGCGGAAGACGTGGGGGTCGTCCTGCGCCGCGGCGGGCAGGGCCGGCGGGACCAGGGCCAGCGCCAGTGCGACCGTGAACAGACGGGGTCGTGTGCTCATGCAGGTTCCTCGGTTGGGTGAGTACCGGTTGCGGCGGCGTCAGCGCCGGAAGGATGGATCAAGATGGAGACGGTACACGGCCTCGCGCGGTCGATCGCTGTCGCGGGAGCCCCACAGCACATGGACGGCGATCTGGTCGCCGCTTGGACTCCAGGCCAGATCGCCGACGTAGGTGTGGCCCAGGCTGTGGTCCGAGGTCGGGTCGTTGAAGAACGTGAGCCGGCGCTTGTTCGAGCCGTCCGCGTCCATCAGCCAGAGTTCGCGGCGGACGCTGGGCGGCACCGTCTGGTCGGGCTCCGTACCACGGATCTCGGCATTGGAAGTGAAGGCGACGTGTCGGCCCGTGGGCGACAGGCGTGCGAACTCTTCGGCACCGCCGCGGGAGTGGGTGAGGCGCTCCGGCTCGCCGCCGTCGAAGCGCAGCCGGTACAGATCGAGGGCGTCGGGAGGCTGTCCGGGTTCCAGGTTCGCCGTGACCAGGGCGCCCCGGTCGTCCGGCGTGTAGCCCTGGGGCACGATCAGGGCGTCGGTGGGCGTGGTGTGGGACCTGATCTTCTTCAACTGCGCGGCGCCGACGCGGTTGACCTGGAACCGGGCGCTGCGCAGTTGCCAGGCGCCGTAGCGCCCCTTGCGCGCCTTGATCCGCTCGCTCCACAGCAGTCGCTCGCCGTCGAAGGAGAAGTGGGGGTCGAGCACTGCCGTGCCGCTGGCGGCGAACCGGGTCAGCAGCGTGAAGTGCTTGCCCTTGCGGTCGATGTCGAAGAACTCGCTGTGCAGGGCGCGGTCGGGCGTCAGAAGCTGCAGCGGATCGGCGACGAACTTGAGCCGCTTCGGATGGCTCTGCACCTGGACGATCAGCCGCTCTCCGGCGGGATGCCAGACCGGGTTGAGCACGTTGTCCTTGCGCAGCGCGTACATGTCGCATGTGAGGCAGCGTTCGGCGAGCCGGTCGGTGGACGTCACGTAGACGTCGTATCGGCCGTCCGCACCGGCCTTGTCGTAGGCCAGCCACTCACCCTGGCGGGACCAGTCGACCCGGGCGCCGCCCTCGATCCAGCGCTCGATGCGGACCACCGGGTTGGACTCCGGGTCGGCGGCCGGTACCGGCGCGGTCAGGCCGGCCAGCAGGATGCAGATCAGGCGGAAACCGACCATCGTCGGAAGGCTACCAGCGGGTAGCCCGTCCGGTCAGTTCGAGGCCGTGCCGACCAGCGAGCGTTCGGCCCGCTCGCGCGGGATCTTTGGCCGTGCCTCACGCGGCGCCGCGGGTTTCTGCCACTCCGGGAAAAACTGCCGGTACCAGCGCCGCAGCCGGACGACGGGCCCGTCATCGCGGCAGAGCGTCGGGTGGGTCGTGTAGGTCTTGTTCTCCCAGATCTGGATGTCGTGCTGCCACTGGGAGATCCAGTTGCCGACGACGTACCACACGAGCAGGCGCGGCATCCGGCGGTCGGCGAACCAGTGGAAGTCGACCTGCTGCTCGAGCGGCCCAACCGGGAGGTGGGTCTGAACGATCTCGACCTCGCCGGCGCCGGGGATCGTGATCCGGAAGTTGATGATGCTGGCCGGGCCGGTGCACGTGACCCGAGCGCTTGCCCGGGTTCGTTCGAGACGGCGGCCGCGAAGCTTGAGCACGGTCTCGTCGAGGAAGTACAGCCTCCAGGGCCGGTCGTCGTCCAGTTCCCAGCCCGGCCTGTGTTCGAGCTGGACGCAAGGGACGGGGATCTGGGTCCACGGTACCGTCATCTGGCTGTGGATGTACTTGAAGTGGGCGAAGTCGGCCGTGTTCTCGAGGAACTCGACGATGTGCATGCGAACGCGGCCGGCGTCGTGGTGCCCGCGGTACGCGAAGCTCCCGTCGTCGACTTCCGCGATGGGCGGAACCGGGTAGGGGACGTCGTCGCCGGCCCGCTGTCTGGCCGCGCCGGCCCGGTGATAGAGGAAGATCTGTCCGTTCACGTCCCGCACAGGAAAGCTCTCCGCCGCGACGCGGGACGGCACGCTGTCGCTGTAGGGCACGCAGGCGGCCCGACCGTCGCCGGTGAACTGCCAGTTGTGGAACGGGCACTCGATGCGGTCCTCGCGGACGCGGCCATGCCGGAGGTTGGCGCCCAGGTGGGGGCAGAACGCCTGCATGGCGTGTACGCCGTCCCCGTCTTCGCTCCGCCACACGACCAGCGCGCGGCCGAGGCACTCCAGGTAGCGGATCTGCCCGTGCCGGAGCGACTTCGAGGTCATCAGCCGGTACCAGCCGTCCGGATAGGGATGGGGATAGCTGGCGAGGCGCAGGTCGTCGGATGTCGGCGGTTCCCGGCGCGGCGAACGGCGAGTCCTGGAGCCCATGATGGACCTCCAGCCGCTACGAAGGGACCGAGCCGACCGGTTTGCGCGCGTGGATCAGGAAGGACGGCGTGAAGATCCCCGCCACGCCGGCCTCGACGAGGGAGTCGGCCGCGACGTTGAGGATGCGGGCGGCCTCGCCCGTACCGGCGGGCGCGATGCGCAGCAGCTCCAGCAGACTGGTCGCCCTGGCCGTGAACCATCGGCCGGCGGGAATCCGCCCGAGTGACGCAAGCGAAAGGTCTCGCCCCTGGAGCGACCGGTACCAGGGCGTGTCCGGGTCACTCTCGGAGGCCTGGTCCTTGGCCGAGAGAACCTCGAAACCAGCCTCCTTCATGGCGTGGACCTGCTGAGAAGTCGTGAGCAGGTTGGGCACCGCGTTCGTCAGTTCGACGCGGTCGCGGATGTCCCGATGAACGGCGTCGTTCGCGTCGAAGCGTTCGGTGAGACACCACTCGGTCAGCGCGATCTGCCCGCCGGGCCTCAACAGCCGATGGAACTCCCTGAAGCAGCGATTCTTGTGGGGTGCATGGCAGATCGCTTCGTACGAGTAGGCCGCGTCAAAGTGGCCGTCGTCGAGAGGCACGTCCATGAAGTTCGCGAGCAGGAAGCCGCATGTGTCCTGAAGACCCGCTCTGCGCACTGCGCGTTCGGCTCTCGCGATCTGTTGCGCGTTCAGATTCAGGCCGGTGATGCTGGCGCCGCTGGTCTTCGCGATGTTGATCAGCGGTCCTCCGACGCCGCACCCGAGATCGGCGACCTCGGTACCCGGCCCTAACCCCAGCATCTTGGCCACCTCAGCCTCCTGGCGGCGCTGCGCGGCGTGGAGTCCTTCGCCAGACCGACGAGGCGCGAAGTGGAAGGACTGACCCCAACCGTATTCATAGAACCTGGTGACGACATCGTAGAAACGACTCACCATCGCCGGTTGATCGCTGAGGGCGCGGTCTCCGTCTTCCTGTGTCGCGACGAACTCCCTGATCTCGAGAAAGTCGTCGAGCGCCTCCCTCAGGCTGCCGCCGCTGTTGGCCGAGACGGGTCGGCGATTCGGGGTTGCTTCCGTGCCGTGAGTGTCGATACGCGCTGGCTCTGCCATGGGGCTCCCTTCAGCCTCGGCGCCAGTCCGTGATTCGGTTGGAACGAGGTTCCGATAGCTAGCCGGAGAACGTGCCGATCAGTCTATCCGGCCGGCTGCTAGCGTCTTCCGGCTCATGCGTCGGTTTACGGCACCCGCCCTCATCGCCCTCTGGATCGTGGGCTCGGCGCCCTTCCTGGGCCGGCTGACCCGGTGGATTCAGGAGGAGGTCGACCGTTCGCTCCTGGTGATCGTGCCGACGATCCTCTTCTGGGTCGCCGCGGCGGCGTTCGTCGTCTGGGTGGTCCGTTCGGCACGACGCCTGCGATGGAGGAACTGGATCGCGATGGCGCTCGGTCTGCTGTGGGCGGCCGTCCAGGCCACGGCCCTGGCCCGCGGCCGTCCTGAGGAATCCGCACTCGAGCGGATGCACCTGGTGCTCTACGGTGTCGTCGCTCTGCTGCTCTACCGAGCCTTCCTTCGAGGCGGCCGGTCCTCGATCGCCGCGGCGTTCTCCGCGGCGGTTCTGACGTCCCTGGTCGGACTCGCGGACGAGTTCGTCCAGTGGCTGGTCTGGGTCCGCGTGGGCGACGCATACGATTGCCTGCTCAACACTTCGGCCGCCGGCTGCGGTGTCGTCTTCGCCGTGGGCCTGTTCGGGTTCGACGCGTCGGCCCCGGACCGAAAGGAAGCGCGGGCGCTGGCCGGGATCTGGGTCCTGCTGGTCCTGGCGGCCGGCGGAATGGTCCAGCTCGCGAACCTCGGCCGTGTGATCGAAGATCCCGAGCTTGGGCAGTTCCGCAGCTACTACAGCGCCGACCGGCTCGAGCGCCTGAACGAGAACCGCCGGACCCGCTGGGCCACCAAGCTGCCGCCAATGCGGCCCTTCCAGCCCTGGCAGATCCAGGATCACTTCCTGAACGAGGCCACCTGGCACGTCCAGGCCCGCAATGAAGCCTTCGACGCAGAAGACTGGCCGACCGCCGCAGCCGAAGAGGCGATCCTGAACCGCTACTACCCGGTCGTGCTCGAACTCCAGACGCCCGAAGGCCACCTCCGCTACGCCTTCCCGCCGGACCGGGTTCAGCGTCTCCAGCAGGAAGGCGCTGCTCCCATCCCAACCTACGAAAGCTCCGCCGGCGGCAGCCGCGTCTGGATCTGGCCCCGCTTCCTGGCGCCTGTCCTCTTTCTTCTCGCCCTTCTACCCGCGGTTCCGCTGTTTATGGCGCGGCCGTCGCGCGGCTCACCCATGAAGCCCCGCTAGCGTCTGCCTGCGCGGTCGCCGCTTCGCGGCGCGCCGCATGCCGGCCAGAAGGCCGGCGCACCCAGTATGCACCGTCGTCCAGTCTGCCTGGGGACCGGAGGGGTGGGGTTCCAGCGGCCTCGGAGCGAGCGACTCCCTGCGCCGTTTCGGGAACCGACACCGAACCGAAGCGAGCGGAGTGGAGTGAGCGCAATCCTCCCAGCCTTCCGACCAAGCGCGAACGTTCGCTGGAACCCCACCCCTCCGGTCCCCGGGCAGACGGGTGATCCCTAGTCGCAGCCCTCGCGGGTCTCCTCGATCAGGCCGTCGACGACGGCGTTCAGGTCGCCCGCCGCGGCCCGCTTGAGCTGGCGGTCGGCGCTGGTGCCATCGGCGAGGATCGTGTGCACGTACTCGGCTTCCTTGCGGACGCCGAGTTCGTCGAGCACGTCGTCGACGAAGTCGAGCAGTTCCAGGGTCAGGAACCGGAGCGGCACCTCCTCGCCCTTGCCGAAGTCGATCAGCTTGCCGTCGATGCCGTAGCGCATCGCGCGCCACTTGTTCTCGTAGATCAGGTGGCGCGGATAGCGGCGCCAGGCCTGGTTGTCACGGCGCAGGCGGATCAGCTTCGCGACGATCGCCATCAGCAATGCCGTCAGACAAAGCGCCTCGTCGATCTTCGTGCACACGTCGCAGACCCGGAACTCGATCGTCGGGAACTTGGGATGGGGCCGGACGTCCCACCAGATCTGGGTCGGTTCCTCGATGCACTTCGTCTGCACCAGGACGTTCACCAGCCGCTCGTACTCGGCGTAGGACCGCAGCGACGGCGGCAAGCCGGAGCGGGGCAGGCTCTCGAAGATCACGGACCGGTAGGACTTGAGCCCGGTGTCCCGGCCCTGCCAGAGCGGCGAACTGGTTGAGAGCGCCAGCAGGTGGGGCAGGAAGTAGAGCGACTGATCCATCACGTCGATGCGCAGTTCCTTGTCCGGCACGCCGACGTGGACATGCATGCCGAAGATCAGCATGCGCCGGGCGACGTCGCCGAAGTTCTCCTGCAGCTTGATGTAGCGCTGGGCCTCCGTGACGTCCTGCTCCTGCCAGGCCGAGAACGGATGGGTACTTGCGGCGGCGATGCGGAGGCCGTTTCTCGAGGCCAGCTGGGCGATCGAACGCCTGAGCCGGATGAGTTCCTGGCGGGCTTCGTCGATCGAACGGCAGACCTCGCTGCCGACTTCGACCTGGCACTGCAACTGCTCCGCCTTGATCTGCTCCTGGAGCACGATCTGTCCCTGTTCCAGGAACTTCTGGATGAAGGGCTTCAACTCCCGTGTTTCGGGGTCGATGATCTGGTACTCCTCCTCGATGCCGATCGTCAGCTCGGGGAGCTTCGTCTGCATAGCTCTCTCCTGCTCAGGGTGAAGCCGTGTCGTCTGGAACGAACCAAGCGTATCCGCCGGGCTACGGGCACCTGCCTCTGATACCGTGCGCAACGCCATGAGCCGGCTCGCGACCAGGGCCTCGCGTCCGCTCTTTCGCCGCTTGATTGCCGGCTGCCTTGCCGCCGCGCTCCTGCTCGGACTCGCCTGCCGGGGGGGAGAAACGGCAGTCGGGACGACCGCGCCGGTTCCGGACTGGAGTCTCGACGGCCAGGCGAGAGCGGCGGAAGGGCGGCATGGGATGGTGGTGAGCGGCCACGGTCTGGCTTCTGTAGCCGGCGCCCGGATCCTGGAGCGGGGCGGAAACGCGGTCGACGCCGCGGTCGCCGTCGGGTTTGCCCTGGCGGCCGTCCTGCCGGCTGCCGGCAACATCGGCGGCGGAGGCTTCCTGGTCCACCGGTCGAGCGACGGCGAAGTGCGTGCTCTCGATTTCCGCGAGAAGGCGCCTGGCGCGGCAACCCGCGACATGTTTCTGGACGACGACGGCGAAGTTACGGAGAGCGCGGTGATCGGACACCTGGCAGCCGGCGTTCCGGGCTCCGTCGCCGGCCTCTGGGAGATGCATCGGGAGTACGGTTCGTTGTCGTGGTCCGACCTGGTGGCGCCGGCGATCGAGTTGGCGCGCGCTCACGAGGTCGATGAGGTGCGATCCCGCAGTCTCGAATCGGCGGCGCCTCGGCTCAGCCGGTTCCCGGCGAGTGCTCTTCAGTTCCTGGTCGACGGCGAGGCGCCGCCGCCGGGCACGATGCTGGAGCAGCCGGATCTCGCCGCCACGCTCTCGGCGATCGCGGAACACGGCCCGGACGGCTTCTACCGGGGTCGGGTCGCCGACCTGATCGTCGCCGAGATGGCGAACGGCGGCGGACTCATCTCGCACCAGGATCTTCTGGACTACGAACCGGTGTGGCGCGAGCCGGTCGAGGTCGAGTACCGCGGCCACACGATCTACTCGATGCCGCCGGTTTCTTCCGGCGGCCTGACCCTGGGTCTGATCCTCAACGCGTTGGAAGGCTGGGATCCGCTGCCTCCGTTCGGGAGCGCCGAGTTGATCCATCTGGAGGCCGAGACGATGCGGCTCGCGTTCAGGGACCGCAACACCCTCCTGGGCGATCCGGACTTCGTCGACATTCCGCGCGCGCAGTTCGAGTCCCAGGACTATGCGGACGGGTTGCGGTCCCGGATCGATCCGGAGCGGGCGCTGCCGTTGCCGCCGATTGAGGTCGCGCCTCCTGCCGAGAGCACCGAGACGACCCACTACTCCGTGGTCGACCGCTGGGGCAACGCGGCGTCGGTCACGACGACGATCAACAGCGGTTTCGGCAACGCGGTCACCGTCACCGGCGCCGGGTTCCTGCTGAACAACGAGATGGACGATTTCGCCGCAGCGCCGGGCCAGCCGAACCAGTTCGGGCTCGTCGAGGGCGAGAACAACGCGATCGTCCCGGGCAAGCGGATGATGTCGTCCATGACCCCGAGCATCGTGCTGGATCCCTCGGGTGAACTGATGATGGTCGTCGGTACGCCCGGTGGCCCGACGATCATCACGACCGTCTACCACGTGATCTCGAACACGATCGATCACGGCATGACCCTGCAGGAGGCGGTGGAGAGTCCGCGGGTGCATCATCAGGCCTGGCCGGACCAGGTGTTCTACGAGGAAGGCGGTCTTTCCGCCGAGGCGCTCGAGGGACTGGCCGCGCGAGGCCATGAGCTCTTCGAGCGGGGCCTGAGCGGAGACGTGTCAGCCATCCGGGTGGAGGGATCGAGCCTGCTCGGCGTGGCGGATCCACGCCGGGGAGGCGATGTCAGCGCACCAAGAGGAGACGCGCCCGCGGGCGGGTAGCGGGCCGCAAGTGAACGGCCGGCGTATCTTCGCCGCGGTGACGGTCGGTCACCTGGGCATCGACATCTTCAACAGCATGGGGCCGGTGCTGCTGGCCTTCCTCAGCGTGCCGCTGAACCTGAGCGCCGCCCAGATCGGGCTCGCCGTGGGACTGTTCCAGGTCCTGGCCGGCACCACCCAGCCGGCGTTCGGCTGGTTCGTCGATCGGGTCGGCAGCCGCTTCCTTGGACCGTTCAGCGTCGGCTTCAACCTGGCCTGCATGGCGCTGGCGGTCTATGCCGCCGCCGCGACGGGGAAGTTCGTGCTGTTCCTCATTCCGTTTGCCCTCGCGGCGGTTGCCTCGGGTGCCTTCCATCCGCTGGGCGTGATGCACTCCAGCACGGTGAACCTCGCCCGTTCGGCCACGTTCACGGCCATCTTCTTCTTCTGCGGTCAGCTTGGGCTGACGACCGGGCCGCCCCTGGCGGGGTTCGCTCTCGATCGGGCGGGGCTTGTCGGGATCTACTGGCTGGTGCTTCTGGCGGCGCCCGTACCGGTCTTCATGGCCTTCGCGATGGGTCCGCGGCGGTTTCACTCGGCGCCTGGCCAGGTCCAGCCGGGTGCGAGTCCGGTCGCTTCCGCGGAGACGCGCCCGGGTCGCCCGCAACCTGTGCGCGCCGGCGTCATCGCGCTTCTGTCGCTGGTGTTCGCCAGCCGCTCCTGGGCCGTGTTCGGAACGATGGGGTTCTTACCGCTCCTGCTGAGCCAGCGGGGATACAGCTCCTTTACCCAGGGGGTTGCGAGCGCGATGTTCCTGCTCGGGGGCGCCGTGACGGCGGTCCTGGCCGGAGCCTGGGCCGATCGCTGGGGTCGACGTCCGGTCGTCTTTCTGACCACGCTGGTGGGTTCCCTGCTCCTGGCGTTTCTGCCAGGTTCCGGGGGCCTCATCTTCGCCCTTGTACTGCCCTGCGGAGCCCTCCTGGGGGCGTCGCACTCCATCCTGATCGTCCTGGCCCAGGAGCTGCTGCCCTGGCGCAGGGGTCTGGCGTCGGGCACGGCCCTCGGCTTCCTCTTCGCGACCGGCGGCATCGCCACCTGGGGGATCGGCGCGCTGGCTGACCGTTTCGACCTCGCCGCCGTGCTGCAGGCCGGTGCCGTCGTCGGGCTGGTGTCCGCCTGCGCCTCGCTGTTCCTGCCGAAGCGGGAACCGGGCCGGCTGGCGACTGCGCCTGCGATCTCGGCGGTGGTCGTCCTGGCGGTCGCGGTTTCGATGCTGGCCCCGCCGCGACCGGCACATGCCCAGTTGAACGGCGAGATCAACGGTCAGGTGCGGCACGAAGAAACCGGCGCACCCCTGCCTGGCGCGGAACTGCGAATCACCGGTGCGCAGCTGTACAGCCCGAGGGTCGTGCACGTTGGCGTGGGCGGCAGCTACCGGGCTCCCGGACTGCCGCCTGGCATGTACAGCGTGGAGGCGAGCGCCGAGGGCTTTGTCACTTCCGCGGTAGAGAACCTGATCCTGGTCACGGCCGGCGTACTGCGGGTCGACTTCGATCTTCGTGCGGGCGGCGCCTCGAGTCTCGACCTCGCCTCATCGCCGTTGCTCGACGTGGTCACCGGCAGCGATGGCA
The DNA here is from genome assembly GCA_026708285.1 of Acidobacteriota bacterium. Lineage (GTDB taxonomy): Bacteria > Acidobacteriota > Thermoanaerobaculia > Multivoradales > Multivoraceae > Multivorans. Next base: position 615 of record JAPOVF010000135.1, on the reverse strand, counting down.
ACGTGCTTGCCGGAGACGACCTGCGCGAACTGCCGGGCTCGACGGCGGCGGTGAACCTGGACCTCGCCGGCGGTCTGGACGCCGTTGCCGGCGGCTTGGCGGTCAACGGCTGGCCTCCCGGGCTCGCCAACTATCGGATCGACGGGCAGGAAACGGCGATCGACACCCGGAATGTCACGGCGGTCGACGCGCACTGGGTCGATCAGGTGCGCGTGCGGACGATGGACTTCTCGGCGGCCCTGGCGGGGCCGCACATCGACCTGATCACCCGTACCGGTGACACCGCCTGGCGAGTCAACGGCGGCCTGTCGGCTGTCGAACCGCTCGACGGCGCCAGGAGACCCGCCCTGCGCCAGATCGCGAGCGAGCAGGCTTCCTTCGGTGGCACCGATACCAGGAGCATCTCCGGCGAAGAGGCGTACGCCTTCGTTGGCGGGCCCCTTCGCGACGAGCGGGCGCGCGCGTTCGGCGGCCATTCGGTGGGCCGCGCGAGGGGCGTCTACGACCTGTTCCTGGCCGGGGCGCCGTTGATGTGGCAGGAGACGACGGATCTGTCGGTGGGCAAGCTGGACTGGTGGGCCGGATCGGCCAGCAACCTGAGTCTGAAGCACCACT
>JAPOVF010000367.1 GCA_026708285.1 Acidobacteriota bacterium | reverse complement strand
GAAGGCCTGGTCGTAGTGGAGCAGGACCCGGCGGTCCATGAAGCCCTCGGGGTCACGGTCGACGGCGTGGTCGAGCCAGGCGTAGTGGCCCAACGGTCCGTCCGGGCTCGGCTCCCAACCTGGTAGTTGGCGGACACGGTCGAGCTCGGCGTCGAAGAACGCGACCTGGTCCGGTGACAGCGCCTGTTCGACGCGAATGTAGCCGTCGATCGCCCATTGTTCGCGTTGGGCGTGGGTCAGTTTCTCCATGACGGTTGCCTCCTGCTCGGGCCCCGTGGGCGATCCGGGCCAGTGTCACTTGCTTCGGTCGTGTTTCCTGAGAGTATGCCGGCTCGGCCGCGATGGTCACTCGTCGGCAGGTTCGCCGCCGTCGGCTTGCTTCGCGGCTTCTTCCGCGTTGCGGGCGCGCTCTGCAGCGCCCGGGTGGCTGGAAAGCCAGTCCAGCGGGCTGCCACCCGCTCGTGCGCCCGCTTCCCGGCCGGCACCGCTGAGCCGACCCACGATGTCGCTGAGTCGGGTCGGCGGAATCCCGGCGCTGAGCAGATAGTCGAAGGCGAATCGATCGGCGTCACGTTCAAAGGAGCGCGAGTAGCGCTGGGCCAGCAACCGATCCGGCCCCAGGATGGAGAGTGTGGCGACCGACACGTCGCCTGTGAACGCCGTCCACAGAACTAGCATCGAGGACGTCTGGGCCACCCTTCGCATCACGTGGCGGCCCGACACGTGCCCCAATTCGTGGGCGAGAACCGCGATGATTTCCTCGTCGTCCTCGGCCAACTCCACCAGGAGGTCCGTGAGAACGACGGTGCCGCCCGGTACGGCGAATGCGTTGGGAGCTCCGACGGAGTGGAACCGGAGGTCCGCGTTCTCGATTCCAGTCTCCCTGCACATCTCCTCGAAGGCGGCCAGGAGTTCGTTGCGACGGTTCGGCGAGAGTTCGGATGGCTCGAGAAACCGAAGCTGTTCGAACAGGGTCAGGAGGTTGTCGCCGATGACGGCTTCCACTTCGGGTGGTGTTGCCGCGACGGCGACTGTGGCGACGGCCGGCGCGCCCCATTCGGTGAACGAGTAGAGAATCGCCGCGGTAACCGCCAGTGCGGCCGCCGCGCCCCGCCAGGTGCTGTCCAGCCGATGGCGCAGGCGCCCGAAACGATCGGCTCGCGATTCGGCGTCCGGGCGGGTGCGAGCATGCGCGGCGTCCAGAGCGTCATTGTCCTGAACTTCGCACACGCCGCCGTCCGGCAGGTGGATGTAGCGCGGCGTGTCGGCGACGCGAGCGGGTATCCGGACGTTCTCGTGGACGACAAGTTCCTCCAGACCCTCACGTGCGATCACGAGTCCGCCTCCAGTCGTGAGCGCGAGAGTGGCGGCACGGCACCGCGAGGTGCGCCCGTCGTAGTAGCGACAGGGAATCCCGGTCAAATGCCGATCTCCAGTCCGAACTCGCCGGCGGCCTCGGCGCCGGTCGCAGCTACGCTTTGGGTTTCGCCTGCCTCGAACATCCGTTCGGTGTCTGTCTGGATGACGGAGAACTGGCCCACGACGTACCGAAGCACCCGAATGCGGGCGAAGGGAATGAACAGGCCGGACGTGCCGATGATCAGGGCGGCGTTGCTCACGTACAGCCACAACATCTTCGGGAAGGAGAGAGCCAGGCTGAAGGTGTCCTCGCCGAGCCGGGTGTTGCTCCACCGGTAGCTGAGCAGGCGGGTGCGCAGGTAGGCCAGGATGAACAGGCTGATCGCTGCAGCGATGGCCACCATGGCGAGGAGAAAGAGGCGCATGTCGAGTGAGGCATCGCCAGGATCGGAACCCGTAGTCATGATCGACGCGGTGATTGCGACGAACAGGGCGACGAGTCCGCCGACGTACAGGACGCCGACGACAATCGCGGTGACTACGTACATCCCGTAGTAGGGCCGGGGTTTGCCGGCGAAGCTGAACGGCTCGGCGCCGAAACGGGATTCCTCGACCAGGAAACGGTCGCGCCCGAAGACCGTGAAAGGTCTCGCAAGGCCCAGGGTCGCGAGCGATGCGGCCCAGGACAACGGATACCAGACTGCGGCGTCCCAGTACTTGCCGCGGAAGTCGAGGGCGATACCGCGATGCCTGGAGTTGCGCATCTGGAAGGACCGGGCGCGCACAACGACCCATGGCACGAGCGGCATCAGGGCGAGAAGCGCCGCGTAGTAGTAGACGATGGAGAAGAGCTGGGCGACCCAGAGAAGCACCAGGACGGTGGCAACGAGGATCCGTCCACGCAGGATGGCAACCGGGTTCGCGGTGTAGTCGAAGGCGGCGTCGCCGAGCCAGACGCTGCCGTAGAGGTAGCGTCTGGCTCGCACCTTCGCCCAGGCCGAGTAGATCCCGAGCGTCAGGAGCGTCAGGGCGACGTTGACGATCCAGATGCGGAAGTACTCCC
>JAPOVF010000127.1 GCA_026708285.1 Acidobacteriota bacterium | reverse complement strand
TCTGGTCGAGCGGCGAGTACTTGCTGCTCCGGCTGTCGGCGGCGTAGTTGTGCCATTCGCCGACCGGTTGGACCTCGGTCCGGCTGGTTGAAGCCGGCCGCGAGGTGACGGCTGTCTGCGCGAGGGCTGCGGTCCCGAATCCAATCGTGCCAAGTGTCAAGGCGGCGAGCCGGCGAATCGCGGCGCCGCGGGTCATTCGCGCTCGGCGCCGTCGGGATTCGCCTCCTCGCCGTTGGGTGGAGCCGCCGCCTCGGCGTCGTTCTCCGGATCTTCGGACTCCCCTTCGGAGGCTGTGGTGGTACCGGCTCTGTCTTGCAACTCTTCCCTCAACTTGGTGACCGCTTCGGGGACGGGTTGATTGCCTAGCGCTCTGCTGAGCGACTCCTGCCAAGTCAGGCGCTCCCCGGGCGTGCCGTCGGGATTCGGCTTGGGATCGAGCCACTCAAGGGAGTACAGGAAGCTGTCCATTTTGGACACGGTGTCCTCGTACATCTTGTTCTTCTCGTCGCCCTCGCCGCGTCCGTAGTTGAAGAAGCCGTGCCCCTGGTCGCGATAGCTGACCAAATCGCATCGCGCCTGGTGGGACCGCAGACCGAGGCAGAACTCGACGGCGGTGCTGTGGGCCACGGTCTGATCGGCGGTGCCATGGAGAATCATCGTCGGCGGCAGGCCGGCTCGGAGGTGGTGATACGGAGACATCGACTCGGCCGGCGCACCGAGGCGCTCGGCAAGTGCTTCGAGCCGTTCGCTTGCCTCGTCGGTCGGCTCGGGACCGCCTTCGACCGGCGCCAGAACGGTTGCCGGATTGAACAGGACGAGCGCGTTGGGGACTGGGCTCAGGCCGTCGGGATCGGAGTCGTGCCCCGGCAGCGTGGCGGTCGCCGCAGCCAGATGGCCGCCGGCCGAACCGCCTCCGGCGCCGATCCGGTCGGGATCGATGCCGAGCCGGTCCGCGCTGGTGCGCAGCCAGCGGACGGCGCTCTTGGCATCCTTGACGCATTCATCCGCGGTCACGCCGTGGCGGCTGGCCACCCGGTAGTCGGCGACGGCCGCGACCATGCCGCGGTCGGCGAGGTAGCGGCAGTGAGGCAGGAACTGCTGCGGCGAACCCGCGCGCCAACCGCCGCCGAAGAAGAAGACGATCGCGGGTCTTTCGTCCTCGGCCGAGTGGCCCTCGGGGTTGCACAGGTACATTCTCAGCTCGACCTCGCCGACGGTGCGGTAGACCTCCGAGGTCGTTCCCTCCATGGCGGGCGGGTAGGGCCGCTGAGCTGGGGCTGGGCCGGCGCACACTGCAAGCAGCAGAACGGCGATTGGAAGCGCCGCGGCAGGGCGCAGGCGTCGGTTGAGTCGGAGCAAGGTCGAACGGGTCATCGGCACCTCGTGAAGATCGTGAAGTCCGCGCCGGATTGTACCGGCCCTGGAGGGGTTACTCGCCCGTCTCGATGGGGGTCTCAGCAGCCTCACCGACGCTCTCGCCGGCATCGCCGCGGATCCAGACCAACCGGTACTCGTCGAGGGGCTGCAGTTCGGCTTCCAGCGTCCGTCGAATCCGGGCCGAGGAGCCGGGAGTGGCGGTCAGGGGCCCTCGCTGCAGGAAGGCGGTGACTCGCCCATTGCTTCTGCATGCGTCGTCGTCCTCGCGGCAGCCGAAGTCGTCGTTCTGGGTTTCGAGCAGGAAGACCAACGGGTCGGGCGACACGAACAGGCCGTCCAGGGCGCGGTAGGCGTTCCAGAGGTCGAGCGAGGGAACGCTGTAGCCGTCGCCGCCCTCGACGAACCCGACCGCTTCGGCCACGGCGCCATCGGGTTTGACGGTGACGATGCCCGGGAACGGGTCGAACACCCGGCGCGACAGCTCCTGCAGCGTGAAGGCGTCGCCCTCTTGAATGTCGAAGATCTCGACCAGCGGTTCGCCGGCGGCAACGACCCGCTCGATCAACTCGACCTCCAGGTCCCGGAGTCGCGGCAGGTTCTCCGAACCGCGGCGCACCGGCGTCGTCGACGACGGCGGCGCGAGCTGCCGCGGTTGCACGATCAACTGCGACTCCGGCAGTTCCTCTCCGTCCGCGGCCGCGAACAGTCCGCGCAGCGTCTCGAAGCGGCGGCCCGGGTTCTCATCCATGTACGTCCATAGGGCGGCGACACGTCGCTGGTAGCGGGAAGCGTCGGCCGCGAAGTTGCGGAAGCCGCGGTAGACGGTGGTCGACTCCCCCGCCGTCGCTCGCGTGCCACCGGTGAACAGGAACGCCAGGGTGACTGTCTGGGGCGGCGGACGGCCCTGATCCGGCAGCCGTAGCTCCCTGTCCCAGACCTCGAAGACGGGCTGCATCGGAGTGTCGACAAAGAAGTCCTGGAGAGCGCCGTTTGGATCGGCCGCCAGCGCCCAGCGACGGTAGCTGGTGAGTTCTCTTTCGGCCCGTTGCCACTC
>JAPOVF010000381.1 GCA_026708285.1 Acidobacteriota bacterium | reverse complement strand
CATGTCGATCAAGTCCTTCGCCTCGAAGCAGTTCTCGACCCACCTGCTGGACGAGCGCCGGCGTGACAAGGCCCGGGCCCGCGCGGAGCGGGAACGCAGGCGTAACGGGGAGCCTCACCGGATCGAGTTCTTCCACCAGGTCGACGATCCCTACTCGCATCTGCTGGCGCAGGCGCTGGTGGAGCTTCAGGAGCGCTACGACGTCGAGGTGGTGACCTGGCTGGTCGAGCCGCCGGAGGACTGGGCGGCGCCGGCGCGGGCGCTGCTGGAGTCGTACTCGTTGGTGGACGCGCGGCGGTTGGCGGAGAAGGCGGGGTTTCATGCGACGTCGGAGACGCGGCCAGGGCCGGAGGCGGTGCTCGGCGTGCAGAAGAGGCTGGCGGCGACGCTGGAGGCGCCGGAGGAGCCGGGGTCGGCGGCGACTCTGGAGGCGGCGGTGGCGTTGGGCCGAGAGCTGTGGGAGGGCGAGCCGGATGGGGCAGAGCCTCCCGGAAGCCGGCCAGAACCCGGCTGGCGCGCCCTCGCGCCAGCCGCGTCACAGCCCGAGCGCCCGTCATCGGGCGGTCGGGTGTCAGGCCGGCGCACCCAGTGTGCAGCGTCAGTGCGGACTGCGCTTGGCGCCGGTACTGCGCGGCGGGCGGAGCTTGGCCACTACCTGGGCGGGACTTGCTTCTACGGTGGGGAGTGGACCTGGGGGATCGATCGTCTCGCGTATCTGGAGGAGCGGCTTGCCGATCTGGGGGCGCGTCGGTCAGCCGGCGACGCCAGCACGGACGACGCACCGATCTACGCGCAGCCGCCGCTGCTTGAGGAGCCGGTTCCGGCCGACGGTCTCGAAGCAGCGAACCTTCCCGACCTCCACTTCTTCGCGTCGTTCCGGAGCCCGTACACCTGGATCTCGACCGAGCGTGTGATTCGCCTGGCCGAGGCGTTCGGCGTCAACCTGCGGATCCGCTTCGTCCTGCCGATGGTGATGCGCGGCCTGCCGGTGAAGCGGTCGAAGCGCATCTACATCCTGCTCGACGCGGCGCGCGAGGCGCGGCGGAACGGCGTTCAGTTCGGCCCCATCTCCGACCCGGTCGGCAAGCCGGTGGAGCGCGGGTACTCGCTGCTGCCGTGGGCGATCGAGCAGGGGCGGGCCATCGAGTACTTCCGGTCGTTCATGAGCCTGGCTTTTTCGCAGGCGGTCGATGCGGGATCGGACCGGGGTTTGCGGCGGATCGTCGAGGAGGCCGGGCTGGACTGGAGCGAGGGTCGTGGATACCTGGACGATCCGGCCTGGCGGGAGGAGGCGGAGAGGAACCGGGAGGAGCTGTTCGATCTCGGGCTGTGGGGCGTGCCGTCGTTCCGTGTGGGGTCGGTCGCGGCCTGGGGGCAGGATCGGCTGTGGGTTCTGGAGGATGAGTATCGGCGGCTCGCGCTTCGCCGTGAGTAGTGACGGCTCGCGCTCGCCGCTTCGCGGCATCGCGCTTGATGCGGACCAGAAGGTCCGCGCACCCAGAGAACGGTCGTGGGATTCTGCTAGATGCCCTGCTGCAGTTGGGTTGCGCCCGCAGCGGCGTCATGTCAACCGCATGTAAAGAAGCGAGCCACACCGAGGCGGCTCTCTGGGTGCGCGGACCTTCTGGTCCGCTTGCCGCCGGAGGCGGCCAGAAACACGCCGCCGGCCAACGGCCGGCGACCGCTACCGGCCCCACCTGTAGTTCAACCGCGCGTAGTAGTAGCCGCCACTCAGCCCCCACGGCGTCACCGGGCTGTACCGCGAACCCAGCACGTCAACCAGCGGCGCCGGCGCGGACGCGAAGGTGTCGAACATGTTCTGGGCGCCGACGGACACCGTGGTGCCCGCGGCGACCGGGATCGTGGCCTCGAAGTCGAAGATGAAGGCCGCGTCCTGGACCGGTGGGGCGGGGTCTACCCACAACCGCGTGTAGTAGTAGTCGATCCAGGAGCCGTAGTAGCTGAGGCGGCCGAGCAGACCGACCGGGCCGACCTGCTGGCCCACCGCGAGGTTCCAGCGGAGGCGGGGCACACCGCGCTCGATGGAGAGCACGTCGGCCGCGCTCAGCAGGTCGGACTCCTTCGTGACCTCGGTGTCGGTGTAGTTCAGGCTGAAGCTGAACTCGGTGTCGCCGCCGAGGGCGAGCGGAATCCAGGTCGAGACGACGTCGATGCCCTGGGTCCGTGTCGAGAAGTCGTTGATGAAGAAGCGGAAGAAGGACAGGTTCCGCGCCGAGGTGATGCCCTGCGAGAGCAGCAGCTCGCGCTCGTCCTCGGTGAGCGTGATCACCTGCGACAGCGACAGCCGGTCGTCGATGTCGACGTTGAAGACGTCGGCCGTCAGCGTGAACGGTCCGTTGTCGATCACCAGGCCGGCCGTCGCGTGGACCGACTCCTCGGGTTCGAGCGGCTTGCCTCCCCGCAGTTCCGCCGCGATGAAGGTGGACGGCACGGTGGCGCTGTCGACCAGTTCAAGCGTCGTCGGATCGATCGTGGTCTGCACGTTGAGCGCGTTCTGCTGCCCGGGCGTCGGCGCGCGGAACCCGGTGCTGACGCCGCCGCGGATCGCCGCGGTCTCGCTCAACACACGGCGGAACGACAGCTTGCCGTTCGTCGTGTTGCCGAAGACGTCGTAGTCCTCGACCCGGAGCGCCGCGCCCAGGCCCCACTGATCATCCTCTCCGTGCAACTCGACGTCGCCGTAGACGGCGACGTTCTCGCGGCTCCACGTTCCACCCGTGTAGTCGGGGAAGCCGGGGAAGCCGTTCGAGGCGGGAATGAAGCCCTGGGCCGCGTACGGACCGACCTCCCAGGACGCCCGCCCCCCGGGGCCGACCGTGAAGCTCTCGTCGCGCCACTCGGCGCCGGCCGCGATGTTGACCCGGTGGGAGACCGAGTAGGAGATGTCGAAGTTCAGGTTCACGTCTTCCTGTTCATAGCGGCCGGGATCGAAGTCCCGAGGCGTGTCCGGGCCGAGCGACGCGTTGACCGTGTTCATGAAGAAGAAGTCGGACTCGTGCGAGCCGAGGCTGGCGGAGAGGTCCCAGGTGAAGCCGTTGTCCAGGGCCTTCCTGAACCCCGCGACGATCGAGCTGTCCGAGACGTAGCCGCCGAACTGCGGGGTGAAGCCGCCGGGAGCGATCTCCTGGAAGGAGAAGCAGTTCGGGTCGTCGAACACCTGGCCCAGCGCGACCGGGTCGGGCACGTTGTCCGTCACCGTGACCACGGGGCAGTTCGCCGAGCCCATGCCGTGAGCCTGGAGGACGTCGCCGATCAGGAGGGTCTGGCCGCCGTCGAGGCTGTAGATGCTCTGCCGGGAGTTCGGATTCCGGAAGAAGAACCCCTCGGTCATCTTCTTGTCCGCGTAGTTGGCGAAGCCGTAGAACTCCAGGCCGCCGTCGGACTCGTGGCCGATGTTGGCGAACAGCTTCACGTCGTCCTCGACCCTGGGGTTGCCCCAGATCTGCACCGGTTGCCGGACGTTGTAGTTGCCCGCGGCGATCAGCGCGGCCGCGTCCTGGCGCTGGACGCTGCGGCTGGTCGGGTCGGCGCCGCCGACCTCGAAGCTCAGGTTGGCGAAGCCGTTCCCACCCATGGGCAGCCCGAAGTTGCCAGCCACGCTGTATCCGGCGCCGTCGCCGGCGAGGTAGGTGCCCCGGTTCACCTCGATCGAGCCGCCCGAGGCGTCGTCCTTGAGCAGGAAGTTGATGACGCCCGCGATCGCGTCCGAGCCGTACTGGGCCGACGCGCCGTCGCGCAGCACCTCGACGCGCTGCAGGGCGATCGCCGGGATGGTCGAGATGTCGGGCCCCTGCGCCCCGTCCGTCACGCCACCGAACCAGGCGACGACCGACGACCGGTGGCGGCGCTTGCCGTTGACCAGGATCAGCGTGTGGTCGTGGGCCAGGTTGCGCAGGCTGGCCGGCCGCACCAGCGTCGCCGCGTCGCTGATCGGATGGGTCGCGACGTTGAAGGACGGAATCAGGTTCCGCAACTGGTAGTCGAGCGTCGTCGCGCCCTGGCGCGTGATGTCCTCGACCGGGATCGCGTCGATGGGGACCTGGGACTCCGTCACGGAACGGGCGTGCGCGCGGCTGCCGAGGACGACGATCTGCTCGTCGAACTCGTGCTCATGTTCATGCGCGTGCTCGTCGTCCTCCGCGTGGGCGTGCTCGTCTTCGGCGGATTCCGTCTCCTGGGCCATCGCGGCCAGCGGCGCGAACAGCGGTGAGGCGGCAACCGCCAGCGCCAGCGGCAAGTGTCTCGTCGTCCAGGTCATGCAGGCCGATTATAGGGAGCCGTGGCCACCCGACACGGTTCGCCGGGCTCCCACGTTCCCGCTAGCCCGAGATCCGGTACAGATGTCCTTCGGAGCGCAGGATGATCGCGCCATCGACAACGGCGGGCGACGCGGTGAGACTCTCGTCGAACTCGTTCTCCGCCAGAACCTCGAACTCCCGCGACGCCGAGATCACCGACACCGTGCCGTCGCGGCTCGTGAGGTAGATCCGGCCCTCGGCCGCCACGGGCGAGGCCCAATGGTCGCCTCCGGAGGGGAGGCGTGCCCGCCACACACGCTCCCCCGTCGTCGCGTCCAGAGCCGTCACCACGCCGCCCGTGTCGGAGACCATGTACAGCAGGTCGTCCACAATGATCGGCGAGGGGATCTCCGGAGCGCCGCGCGACTCGCTCCAGGCGACGTGCGTGTCGGTGACATCGCCGGAACCGCCGGGGTCCACCGCCACGAGTAGACGGGAGACCCCCTGGGTGAAGTAGACGAGGCCATGCGCGTACACGGGCCGACAGGCCAGGTTCCAACCCCAGCCCTCGTGGACCACGCGCCACAGTTCGTCGCCGGTTTCGGGGTCGTAGGCGAACGTGACCTCCGAGGCCGGGCTGATGAGCTGCCGCTGGCCTTCGTGTTCGATCAGCGTCGAGGTGGCGTACGCCTTGCGGTTGTCGTTCGGCTTCGCGGCCAGCACGCTCTCGATATCCGTGATCCCCTGCGCGCGGAGCTTCTCCCCGAAATCGGTCGCGACCTCGCGGTTCCGGAGCCAGAGGCTCTCGCCGGTGCGCGTGTCGAGTGCCGCGGCGAACTGTCGGTCCACGCCGTCGTAGGCGAGGAACAGCGAGTCGTCCGAGAGCACGGGCGACGAGGCCGGCCGCACCCGGTGGTCGGTGTTCAAGTCCCGCCTCTCCCACAACTTCTCGCCGGTCCGCGTGTCGAGCGCCGCCGTGCCATAGCTGCCGAAGTGGACGTAGATGCGGCCTTCCTCGATCACCGGCGTCGGCGTCGCGTGGGTGTTGTGGCCGTCCCAGGCGACCTGGGGGTTCGCGACGTCGAAGACCTTGATGTCGTGCACGATCCCTCCGCTCTCCAGGTCGACCGCGACCGCGAACAACTCGGTGCCGTCCTCGCGAGCGGTCGTCACCCAGACCTGCTCGTCCCAAACCACTGGAGAGGACCAGCCCTCGTCGTGGATGGGCGTCTTCCAGCGCACGAGTTGGCCTTCACCGAAGACGATCGGCACGTCGATCGCGGGGGTGCGGCCGTCACCGGTGGGACCCCGGAACTGGTTCCACTGGCGCGCGGGGTCGGGCGAGGGCGGCGCAACAGATTGCCCGAACGTGGTGGCGCCTGCGCCGACGACGGCGACGGCGGCGATCAGGATCGAGGGTGCGGCTTTCATCCTGGGTGGTTCCATCAAAGTAGGTGGCTCCATCAAAGCGCTGCGTTCATGAGGGCACGCGTGTAGGACTCGCGCGGCGCTTCGAACAGTTCGTCGGCGGGCCCCTGCTCGACGATGCGGCCGTCCTTCATCACGGCGATCTCGTCGCACAGCGCGCGCACGACCTTCAGGTCGTGGCTGATGAAGAGGTAGGTGAGCCCGTGGCGCTGCTGGAGGTCGAGCAACAGTTCCACGATCTGCGCCTGGACCGTCATGTCGAGCGAGGAGGTCGGCTCGTCGAGGACGACGAAGCGGGGCCGGAGGATCATCGCGCGGGCGACCGCGATCCGCTGGCGCTGGCCGCCGGAAAACTCGTGCGGGTAGCGGCGCGCGATCTCCGGTTCGAGGCCGACTTCGGTCAGGACTTCGGCGACCCGGTCGCGGCGCTCGCCCGCGCTCATGCCCGGTTCGTGGATGACCAGCCCCTCGGAGACGATCTCCTCGACGGTCAGGCGCGGCGACAGGCTGCCGTACGGGTCCTGGAAGACGATCTGCATCGACCGGCGCAGCGGCTTGAGCTGCCTGAAGCCCAGACCGTCGATCGACCGGCCGTCGAAGACGATCTCGCCGCGGCTCTGGAGCAGGCGGACGATCGCCATCGCCAGGGTCGTCTTGCCGCTTCCCGATTCGCCGACGACGCCGAGGCTGTGTCCCTGGCGGACGCGGAGCGAGACGTCGTCGACGGCGACCAGCGAGCGCTTCCGCGGCCAGCCCCGTAGCGGGAACTCCACGGTCACCTCCTTCGTCTCGACCAGAGGCGGCGCTTCGTCTTCCGGGATCGGGCAGGCACTCCGCGGCTCGGCGTCGATCAGCTTGCGCGTGTAGGGATGCGCCGGCCGCACGAAGACCTCGGCCGTCTCTCCCTCCTCGACGACGTGCCCCTGCTCCATGACGTAGACGCGGTCGGCCATCGCGCGGACGATCCCGAGATCGTGGGTGATCAGCAGCAGCGCCATCCCGAGCCGCTCCTGCAGCTCCTTGATCAGCGCCAGGATTTGCGCCTGGACGGTGACGTCGAGCGCGGTCGTCGGTTCGTCGGCGATCAGCAGGTCCGGGGCGCCCGCGATCGCCATCGCGATCATCACCCGCTGCCGCTGGCCGCCGGAGAGCTGGTGCGGGTAGGAGTCGAGACGCTCACGCGCTTCCTGCAGGCCGACGAGTTCGAGCAGTTCCACGGTCCGTTCCCGGGCGGCCGGTCCGCTCAGACCCGCATGCACCGCCAGCACCTCCTCGACCTGCTTCCTGATCGTGTGGAGCGGATTCAGCGAGGTCATCGGCTCCTGGAAGACCATGGAGATCCGGCCGCCGCGAATGGCGCGCATCTCCTGCTCGGCGGCGCCGACGACCTCGCGGCCCTCGATGCGGATCGACCCGCTCGGGTGCGACGCCCGCGGGTAGGAGAGCAACTGGAGGACCGACAGCGCCGTAACCGACTTGCCCGAGCCGGACTCGCCGACGAGGGCGACCGACTCGCCCCGGTCGAGGCGCAGGTCGAGCCCGTGGACGACCTGGACGCCGTCGAAGGCGACGGCGAGGTCGGCGATTTCCAGGAATGGTGTCGGTGGCGTCACGGAGTTGAATGGTCGCCGCTTCGCGGCGCGTGTTCCTAAGAAGCCGGCCGGAAGGCCGGCGCACCCAGTGTGCGGCGCCGTCTTGCTTCCGGGAGCCGATGAGACGGCGACGCGCCCTGTGGCCGACAAAGCGGCGCAGGCGCCGTGAGCATGCACTTCCGGGACTGGGTGCGCCGGCCTTCCGGCCGGCTTCTGAGGAACACGCGCGAGGCGAAGCCGAGCTCCTTCACGACTGCGTCCCCGTCCTTCGCGGGTCGAAGGCGTCGCGCAGCGCTTCGCCGATGAAGATGACGAGCGTCAGCAGGGTGGCCAGGGTGAAGAAGGACATCAGCCCCAGCCACGGGGCGTGCAGGTTCGCCCGGCCCTGGGCGAGCAGCCTCCCCAGCGAAGGCGCGTCGGCGGGCAGGCCGAAGCCGAGGAAGTCGAGCGACGTCAGGAGCGTGATCGACCCGGTGAGGATGAAGGGCAGGAAGGTGAAGGTCGCGACCATCGCGTTGGGCAGGACGTGCCGGCGGACGATCCGCCGATCTCCGGCTCCCAGGGCACGCGCGGCCATCACGTACTGGAAGTTGCGCGCCCGCAGCACCTCGGCCCGCACGACGCCCACCAGCGCCATCCAGCTGAACGCGACCAGGATCCCGAGCAGCCAGAAGACGTTCGACTCGACGATGCTGGAGAGGATGATCAGCACGAAGAGGATCGGCAGCCCGGCCCAGATCTCGATCAGGCGCTGGCCGAACAGATCCACCTTGCCTCCCAGGTAGCCCTGGACGGCGCCCGCCAGCACGCCGATGATCGAGCTCAGGGCCGTGAGCACCAGCCCGAACAGGAAGGACAGCCGGATCCCGTAGATGAGCCCCGCCAGCACGTCCTTGCCGACGTCGTCCGTGCCCAGCCAGTGCCGGGCCGACGGCGGATAGGGGGCCGGCCCCGGAAGCTCGTAGTCGATCGTGTCGTGGGCGTAGGGGATCGGCGGCCAGATCATCCATCCCCCGCTGTCGCGGATGAGATCCTTGACGAACGGTTCCCGATAGTCGGCTTCCGTCTCGAACACGCCGCCGAACTCGGTCTCCGGGTACGTCGCGACGATCGGAAAGTAGAACCGTCCCTCGTGGCGAACCACCAGGGGCTTGTCGTTGGCGAGCACCTCGGCGAACAGGGTGGCGCCGAAGATGACGAGGAAGATCCCGAGCGACCAGTAGCCGCGCCGGTTCGCCCTGAAGGCGGCCCATCTCCTCTCCGCGAGGCTGCTCACACGTCCCGCCGGTGCGCCGGCCTGACATCCGACCGCCCGATGACGGGCGCTCGGACTGTGACGCGGCTGGCGCGAGGACGCGCCAGCCGGGTTCTGGCCATCCGGATGCCCCGCCGCGCTCACACGTCCCGCCTCTCGAAGTCGATCCTCGGATCCGTCAACGTGTACGTGATGTCCGTCAGGAGCTGCAGCACCAGCGCCAGCAGGGTCGAGATGTAGAGCGTCCCGAAGATGATCGGGTAGTCCCGGGTGACGATCGCCTCGAAGCCGAGGAGGCCCAGGCCGTCGAGCGAGAAGATGATCTCGGCCAGCAGCACGCCGGTGAACAGCGCGCCGACCAGCGCGCGCGGGAAGCCGGCGATGATGATCAGCATCGCGTTGCGGAACACGTGGCCGTAGAGCACGCGTCGCGGCCTGAGGCCCTTGGCCTTGGCGGTCAGCACGTACTGCTTGTTGATCTCGTCGAGGAACGAGTTCTTCGTCAGCATGGTGAGGGTGGCGAAGCTCCCGGCGACCAGGGCCGAGATCGGCAGCACCAGGTGCCAGAAGTAGTCCTTCACCTGGGCCCAGAGACCCAGATCGGCGAAGTCGTCGGACACCAGACCGCGCAGCGGGAAGTACTCGATCATCCCGCCGCGCGCGAAGAGCACGATGAGCAGGACGGCGAGGATGAAGGCCGGGATCGCGTAGCCGACGAGGATGACGACGCTGGTCCAGACGTCGAAGGGCGAACCGTCGGCGGTCGCCTTGCGGATGCCGAGCGGAATCGACACCGAGTAGACGATGAGCAGCGTCCAGAGCCCCAGGGACATCGACACCGGCAGCCGGTCCAGGACGAGGTCGATGACCGGGACGTCCTGGTAGAAGCTCTCGCCCAGGTCGAAGCGCAGGTAGTCGCGAAGCATGATGCCGAAGCGGACGTGGGCCGGCTTGTCGAAGCCGAACTGGCGCTCCAGCTCCTCGATCAGGGCCGGGTCGATGCCGCCGGTCGCGGTCAGCTCCGTCTCCAGGGTGGCGTCGGCCACGCCGCCGCCGAGAAGCCCGACTCCGGCGTCGAGGCCGGTGCCCTGGAGCCGGGCGATCGCCTGGTCCACCGGTCCGCCAGGCGCCGCCTGGATGATGACGAAGTTGATCAGCAGGATGCCGACCAGCGTCGGCACCATGAGGAGGATGCGGCGCAGGACGTAGAGAAGCATGCGGGGCGCCCGGCCGCGACTGGCCTGCTACCGCGTCTCGCCCAGGGCGGCGTCGACGCGGGCGCTCTTCTCCTCGTCGAACCACCAGAGCTGCGGGAAGCCGGTCCAGTTCAGGTGCTCGTGCCCCAGGGGCGGATGGCCGAAGCGGTCCCAGTACAGGAGGTGGCGGCCCTTGGGGGCGCCTTCGGGGATGACGTAGAAGCCCCACAGCAGCACCCGGTCGAGCGCCCGGCCGGCGATGTTCATCTCCTCTTCGGTCTCGGCTCCGATCACCTTCTCCACCAGGAAGTCCACCGCCGGGTTCCTGATCCCCGCGTAGTTCCACAGGTTCGGGGAGTCGACGCTCCGGGAGTGCAGGTAGCTGCGCGTGCGGCCCGGCTGCGGGATGGGGTGGGTGTAGATCTTCTGCATCGTCATGTCGAAGTCGTACTGGCGCGCACGGTTCGTGAAGATGTTCGACTCCACCCGGCGGACGGTCGCGTCGATGCCGAGGCGCGTGAGGTTGTCGACGAACGGCACCATCATCCGTTCGTGTTCCCTGAGCATGACCATGATCTCGAACCGGAGCGGCACTCCCGTGGCCTCGTCCACGCGCCTCATGTCACGGAGGACCCAGCCGGCCTCCTCGAGCAGCTCCCCAGCCCGCAGCAGCGCCTCCCGGTTGCGGCCGTAGCCGTCGGTTTCGGGAAGGGCGAACTCGTGCGTGAAGACGCGGTCGGGGACATGCTCCCGCAGCGGCTCGAGCAGCGCCAGTTCCCCGGCGGACGGCAGGCCGCGCGCCGCCATCTCCGAGCCCAGGAAGAACGTCGTGTTCCGCCGCAGCGCGCCGTACTGGAGAGTGCGGTTGCCCCAGTCGAAGTTGTAGGCCAGGGTCAGCGCCTCGCGGACGCGGATGTCCTCGAACAGCGGCCGGCGGGTGTTGAAGACGACCGACCAGTGCATCCCGTAGGTCATCCTCATCCGGTAGGTCTCCTTGTTGAAGAGCCCCATGCCGACCTCGGGGAAGTCGTAGGCGGTGGCGACCTCCCGCTCGTCCTGGTCGCGCCAGTAGTCGACGACGCGGGCCTTGAGCGCCTGGATGCCGGCCTTCATGTCCCGGAAGTAGAGGACGGAGATGCGGTCGAAGTTGTGGTAGCCGCGCCTGACGTTGAGGTCCTTCGCCCAGTAGTCCGGAACGCGCTCGAAGACGAGACGCCGGCCAGGGTCAACCTCCTTGACGCGATAGGCGCCGTTGCCGAGCGGCCCCTCCAGGCTGGTCGCCGTGAAGTCGCGGTCCCGCCAGTAGTGCTTCGCCATCGGCAGGAAGGCGGACGCCTCCATCACCGCCCTGCGGCTTCTTCCCTCGGCGCCGAGTAGGAAGCGGAAGGAGCGCTCCCCGAGACGCTCGATGCCCTCGACGTGCCGCCAGGCCGCCTTGAAGCTGACCGGACCGTCCGTCTTGAGGGTGTCGAACGTCCACACCACGTCGTCGACCGTCACCGGCACACCGTCGTGCCATCGCGCCTCGGGCCGCAGCGTGTAAGCCACCCAACTGTAGTCGCCGGCGACCTCGACCGTCTCGCAGAGCAGGCAGTAGAGGGTCGACAGCTCGTCCTCCGACCCCATCATCAGGCGATCGGAGGTGATCACCGTGACCCGCCAGTTGGCCCAGGCCGGCGTGCGCCCCATGTCGGCGTAGGGATGGATGTTGTTGAACGTCCCCGGCAGCCACGTGCGCATCTCGCCGCCCTTCGGCGCGTCGGGATTGACGTAGTCGAAGTGCGGAACGTCGGCGGCGTACTTCGGTTCGCCGAAGTACGCGATCGCGTGGGTCGGGCCCTCCTGGGCCGGAAGCACGGCGGCCGTGCTCAGGCAGCCCAGGGCGGCGAGGACCGTCACTGTCTTCACGGCTCGCCACGATAGCGAAGCCACTCCACCCGCCGGCGCCGCGCGGGTCAACGCCGTTCGAGGAGAAGGGCCAGCAGGGCGTCGCGGACCTGGTTGCGAAAGTCGAGTTCGTTCTGGTTGAACTGGACGGCCACGGCGATGCCGGAATCCCGGTGGTAGTACATCGTGGAGCGCCAGCCGGGAAACCAGCCGCCGTGGCCGATGAGTTCGCCGTGCGGACTGTCAGCCCGGTAGACGCCGAGGCCGTAGGTTGAGCCCGCGTCTTCGCCGCGGTAGCCGGAGTTCAGCATCTCCTCCAGGTACGGTCCCTCGAGGGCGCGTTCTTCATAGAGGATCTTCGCCCAGCGGGCCAGGTCGCGTGAGTTGGACACGTAGCCGCCGCCGGTCCACTCCGTTTGAGGGCTGAAGGCCATCACGTCGCCCTCGGCGGTCCTGGCCGGAAGCGAGAAGGGGTTGTCCTCGCCGACGTGGCCGGGGGCAAGATCGGGGAACGTGCGGCCGATCTGCTCCACCGTGCGAGGGAGGTCGTGGCGGTCGAGGACGCGGCGCCTGGCCTCGTCGTAGTACGCGCCGCCGGAGGCCGCCTCCATGATGAGACCCGCGACGATGAAGCCGGTGTCGGTGTAGGCGTAGCCTTCGCCGGCCGGGAACAGAGGCTCCTTGTCGAGGACGTACTGGACCAGGTCTCGCGGCTCGAACCAGGCGTCGGGGTCGCCGGCCGGGCCGCGCCGGGACCGGGCCTCGTGGCGCCAGGCTTCGTCGTAGACGTGATCGGTGAGGCCGCTCGAGTGGCTGAGCAGGTGGCGGAGGGTCATCGTCTCGTGGTTGGGAAGGCGGGGCCAACAGGGTTCGTCGCCGAGCCAGCGCGAGGCCAGGTCGTCGAGGCCGAGCAGGCCCTCGTTGACCATGCTGAGCGCGGTGGTCGCCGCGATCGTCTTGCCGATGCTGCCGGCCGGCATGCGGTGCGCAGGATCCATCGGCAGGTCGTTGTCCGCGTCGGCGTAGCCGGTCGCGGCGACGCCTTCGCTGCCGTCCGGGAGGACGAAGGCGGCGGTGGCGCCGATGAAGCCGAGTTCCGCGCGGAGTTCGTCGAGGCGCGCCTGGAAGAGGCGCTCGGTTTCGGTCAAGGTGGTGTCGGGGGAAGGTGATGCGGCGCAGGCGAAGGTCAGGAGCGCGGCGGCCGGAAAGAGGAGCCGGCCTGACGGCCGGCGCACCCAGTTTGGAACGTTGCTACTTCCAGCCATAGGCGGCGCGGATTCGCGCCGGGAGCTCGACGAAGATGACCGGGTTGGCGACACTGCCGGTGGCCAGGATGACATAGCCGTTGCCTCCTTCGAGCGATCCGACGAAGTTCCCGCGGAAGCCCCAGTTGCCGCCGGTGTGCCCGAAGAAACGGTCCGCTTCTCCGGGCGGCGCGGGACGGTGCGGGGTGTCGGCGCCGGTGGTGAAGCCGAGAGCGTAGTGGCCCACGCCTCCGGGTGTCACCATCTTGCGGGTGAACCCGGTCTTGAGGATGCGGTTCGAGCGACCCTCCAGGGAGAACTGGACCTCGATCAGGAACTTCGCCAGGTCCGACGGCGTCGTCCACAGCCCGGCGGCGTACAGCTCCGGGTAGACGTGCCAGGGCGCGCGGGGCTCCGCATCGTCCTCGCCGGGCTTGGTCACCCACCCACCGGCTCGGGCGGCGTTGCCGTGGAGCGCCGGCGGCAGCGGCTGGCAGAAGCAACTTCGAGTCATGCCGAGCGGGTCGAGGACGGTCTCCTGGAGGATCTCCTCGAACGGCTTGGCCATGGCGTCGCTCAGGGCGAGCTGCAGGATGGTCGAACCGCCCCCCGAGTACTGGTAGCGGGTGCCGGGTTGCCAGCCGACGACGACCGGGTCGGTGTTCGCGGGTGTCTCCTCGTCCTTGGGTCCCAGAACCTCGGCCACGGTCGGCAGTTCGGCGTCGGGCTTGTAGCCGGGGAATCCCGAAACCGTGGTACCGGCGGTCATACTCAGCAGCATCCGCGGCGTCACCGGGGTCTCGGCTAGCAGCTCGGCATCGTCCTCCAGTCGCCAGGAACGGAGGATCGAGTTGATGTCGTCGTCGAGGTCGAAGAGTCCGTCCTGGACGGCACGGAGCACCGCCATCGCCGATACCGGCTTGCTGATCGACGCGGCCTGGAAGAGGGTGTCCGTGTCGGCGGGCGCACCCGTAGATTCGTCCGCCACGCCCCAGGCCCGGGCCCAGTGCAGCCGGTAGTCGTCGACGACGGCGACGCTGAGTGCGGAGATGCCGTGCTTCTCCATGAGTTGGGCGAGGCTCTTGCCGGCGTCGTCCCTCGACCCCGCGGCGCGCGGCGCCTCGATCCTCGCGATCAGCTCCGCCGGTTGGGCCACCAGGGGTGTGGCGAGAAGCCAAGCCAGCAGAATGCCGGCCAGAGGGCCGGCGCACCCAGTGTGCAGCTACTTGCCGCCGGCTGACGGGCCCATGCCTCCACCGAGACCGTAGAGGGTCTTGCGGCCGCCGAGCCGGAAGCTCGCCATGACGCCGACCTCGCGCTGGTCGGTGAGCGAGCCGCGGATCACGCCGGTGCCGAAGCCGTAGCCTTCAATCGGCCGCCATTGCTGCACCGCGATCTCGTCGAGCACGTTCTTGGCGAAGGCGTGAATCTGGAGTCCCTCGATCTGCGTGAACCAGATCGCCCGCAGGTCGATGCGGGTGTACTCGGGGATCTTGTACTTCGGCAGGGCGCTCACGTCGGCGTTCTTCTCCGTCGTGTGGCCGACGGTACCCAGGAGACGGATGTCGCCGAGGTCGTAGATCGCGGTCAGCGAGAACTTGTGCCTGGGCTGCAGCGGCATGCGGTTGCCGCCGAAGTTGCTCAGACCGCCGGCGACTTCCTGCGTGAAGGTATTGCCCTCGCGGTCCTGGAACTCGATCGTCTCGGTCGGCGCGTCCGGATCGCAGCAGTAGCGGGTCTCGAAGTCTCCCAACGCCGAGTCGAGGTAGTTGTACCAGCCGCGGATCGTGAAGTTGTCGGTGGCACGGAAGGCCGCGTTGAGTTCCAGCCCGGAGATCCAACCGCCGTCGATCGTGTTCATCTCACCCTCGAAGATGCTCTCGCCGGGGATCCGCTGCTCGACCGGCAGCAGGCGGGTGGAGTTGACCCAGTAGCCCTGGTAGTCGTTGTAGAAGACCGAGGCTTCCAGTTGCAGGCGGTTGTCGGCCAGGAGGCCCTTCCATCCGGTTTCGTAGTTGAGAAGCTCTTCCGAATCGAAGGTCACCTCGGTCAGGTTGCCGAAACCGACGAAGCCGCCGGGGCGGCCGCCCTTGGAGATCCGGCCGTACCACATGCTGGCCGGGTTGGCCGAGTACTGGAAGCCGGCGTTCCAGGTGGTCTGGTTCCACTCCGCGTCGTTCTTGCCCTCGAAGCCTTCCACCGCGCCGTTGCGGAAGATCCACAGATCGACCCCGAAGCCGAAGTCGATGCCGATCCGGATGTCGTTCTGGACGTGGGTCTTGATGTCCTGGTCGTGGCGAATGCCGCCGAACAGCGTCCACCTGTCGCCGAGCTGGTACTCGACGTTGCCGTAGTAGGCCTCGGTCTCGAACCGCGAGTGACCGTAGAAGTCGAGCCAGTGGCCATTCATGTTGCCGTCGGAGAAGGCGCCTACGGCACCCGGCGCGTTCGACCAGTCGAGCAGCTCTCCCGGGCACGCCCAGACGCCCAGACCCGATTGGGCCGACGTGGTGCCGTGTTCACTGAGCAGAGGCAGCCCGAAGAACGGCAGCAACGCCTGGCAGGTCGCCAGGGTGTTCGTGTTGAACGCCGGGTTGGCGAAGTTGAAGAACCGCGCGTCGTAGGGCTCGTCCCCGTCGCGCCGGAAGGCGCCCAGCACGAACTGGAAGTTGCCCGCGAAGCTCGAGGCCAGCCGCAACTCGTCCGACTCCTGCTCCGAGTAGCGGAAGTAGTTCGTCATCGTGTCGGCGAACGGGTAGCCGTTCGCGTCGAGGAACGGATCGTTTGGACCGCCGACGCGCGAGGTGCCGTCGGTGTCGGTCTGTGCGTTCTCCGTCGTCTCGCGATAGCCGCCCTTGTACGACAGGCTGAGCCCGCGGCTGGGTCGGAGGTTCACATCGACCACGGCCATCTGGAGTTCCGAGTCCTCGTTGCCGGGCGTGTTGTAGTCGACGACGTTGCGCAGGTCGTCGCCCGGGCAGATGAGCCGGTTGGGATCGCTGAGGTCGCAGTCCTTGACCGACGGCGCCTGGTTCGCCGCGCCGAGGAAGGGATTGGGGAACAGGCAGGTCGGGTTGCCTTGCGGGTCGGTGCCGGTCAGCAGACATTCCGTGGTCACGTCGCGGCCGGTCAGCTCGACCGAGGTGCGGGGAGCGCCGCTGTCCTCGCGCCCGGCGTAGCGGATGTTGACGTCCACCGTCTCGCCCAGATAGCGGAGCTGCGGCGCCCAGTGGGTGTTGTCCGGTTCGTCGTAGTCGCCGCCCGGGCCGATGTTGCGCTGGGCGCCCTCGCCCTGCCAGCTTCCGGCCGTCAGCCGCCAGCTCACCCTGCTGCCGCCGATCGGGCCGCCGAGGGCGAGGTCGCCGCGTTGCGAGGTCTGGTCAGTGTACTCGGCCAGGGCGTTGACGTCGAACTGGGCGGTCGGCTTGATCGTGTTGAAGCTGATCGCGCCGGCGATCGCGGCGCGACCGCCGGTCGTCCCCTGCGGACCGCGCGCCACGTTCATGCTCTCGACGTCGAACAGGTTGCCGGGCTCGAGCGCGTACAGCTCGTCGGTGTAGATGCCGTCGACGTAGGTAGCGACCGCGGTGGCCTGGAAGAACTCCTGGTTGCGCTGCGAGCCGATGCCGCGCAGGTAGAGGTGGTTGCCGTGACCCGAGTCGGGCGACTGGTGGCCGATCTGCAGCCCCGGCGTCAGCGCCTCGAGATCGTTGTTGTTGTTCATGCCGAGCTCGACGACCATGCCCTCGTTGAAGCCGGTGACCGTCATCGGCCGCCTGAGGACGTTCTCCTCGCCGATCTCACCCTGGACGACGATCTGTTCGACCACGGAGAGGCCGAGCACGAAGTCGACGGAGGCCGCTCCGTCCGACACGTCGACCGCTTCGCTCGAGGAGCGGAATCCCTGGAGCGAGGCCGTTGCCGTGTAGGCGCCGTCCGCTACGCCGTCGATGCGGAAAGCACCGGAAGCGTCCGTCTGCGTGCTCCTCCCGACGTCGCCGCCATCGGCGTTCTGGAGGCTGACCGTGACGCCGGGCAGGGCGCCACCTTCGCGGTCGAAGACCGTGCCCGAGACGCTGCCGTCCTGGGCCGCTGCCGGCAGGCCGAGCAGTGCCGGTGCGAGAAACGCCAGCAGGGTGAGCTTCCGAGTCCTCCGGCCGTCGGGATGCCTGCGGTCCATGCTCTTCCTCCCTGGATGTTCTTGAAGGGGACGTAGAGCAGCATAGTGTAAGTTGAGACACTGTTACAAGTTCAGTACACTCGCGGCCGGACCGAAGGAGGATCGGATGAAGGTGCGAGCGATCTCACGGTTGACCGTCGCCGGCGCGCTGCTCGCGGTCGTGGCGCAGCCCGGAGCGGCGGCAGCCGAGGACGCGTGCATCCCCGGCGGCAAGGCACAGACGATGCCGGAGACGGCATCCGAGTACGCGGCGATGTGCCTGCCGCACGTCGGTGTACCGCCGACGGTCGACTGCGGCGCGGGGGTGCGCATCCCGATCCACGTCGACGGCGTGGAGGTGTTCGAGAGTCCGGGTTACCGCCAGTGCGACACACCCGACTTCAAGGGCAACTGCAACGTGGGCTCCCGGATCGCCAGGGTGCCGGGCAAGGCCGCCGACGGCAGCCCGCTGGACGACGTCGTGTGGGTCTGGTTCTGCCGCTCCGCGGGCCGGGAACTCTTCGAGAGGGGCATCTCCTCCGTCCAGATGATCGGACACAACAAGACGACGGGCGCCACCTGCTTCTTCGAATCGCCCGACGGGAAGGGCGACCTGATTCAGGCCAGGGAGTACCTCCACATGGACGAACGCGGCCTGCTGGCCGGGAAGC
Organism: Acidobacteriota bacterium; assembly: GCA_026708285.1. Taxonomy (GTDB): domain Bacteria; phylum Acidobacteriota; class Thermoanaerobaculia; order Multivoradales; family Multivoraceae; genus Multivorans. The sequence goes on along the minus strand of JAPOVF010000381.1, from coordinate 7,571 downwards.
TCCCCGGTCCGGACCACGACGACTTCGACAAGGCCTTCATCCCGCCGCCGCCGGGCGTCCAGTGCGCCCAGTGCCACCAGAACAACGCCTTCCTGCACGACCCCTGGATCGACGGCGCCAGGCTGCCCTCCAACCCCAGCGAACCCGTCCTTCCGGGATGGGTGGATCCGGAAGCGCCTTACTGGGTGGTCGGCGGGACGCACTGGGACATGAGGACGCCGTACATCGAAGGCAACGCCTGTCTCGATTGCCACCGGGCACCGACCAGGACGGCCCGCCTGCTGGAGGGCGGCCAGGTCCACGTGAACGGGTTCATGCCGCCGCGCCGGCCGGGGAGCCTGAAGGACGACTACGCGGCGCTCCTGGCCTGCCACGACGACGGCCCCGGTAACACGCCCGGTTGCGACTGGCTGATTCCGCCTGGCGGGGGCTGCGAGGCGCGCATCGTTCCCGGAACACCCGGAGACGGCGCCGGCGGGATCCCGACCGGGCGTGTGAAGGAGGGCAACTGAACGTGACGAGAACCCTGAATCGCGCTCGCCGCTTCGCGGCGAGTTCTTCCGCGGGTCAGAAGACCCGCGGCCACAGCCGGCCAGAAGGCCGGCGCACCCAGTAGTTCATGAGCAAGCTCGACCTGACGGATCGCGTGGCCATCGTCACCGGCGGCGCCGGCGGCATCGGAACCTGCATCGCGAAGGCCTACGCCGAGGCCGGCGCCAGGGTCGTCGTCGCGTCGCGCAAGAAGGAGAACCTGGACGGCGTCGTCGGCGAGATCGAGGCGAATGGCGGAACCGCCATGGCCGTCGGTTGCGACATCACGATCCCGGACGAGGTCAACGCTCTGATCGCGGAGACCGTCGGCGCCTTCGGGCGGCTCGACGTCATGGTCAACAACGCCGGCGGCGGCGCGACCCCGCGCATGCCCGAGGACACGCCCTACGACGAGTGGCAGCGCATCGTCGATCTGAACCTGACCGGCACCTGGCTCTGCTGCATCGCTGCGGGCAAGCAGATGATCGAGCAGCAGAGCGGGAACATCATCAACATCTCGTCGGTAGCGGGCACCAAGGGCCACCCCGGCATGCTCCACTACTCCGCCGCCAAGGCGGGCGTGATCAGTCTCAGCAACAACCTCGCCTTCCAGTGGGCGAAGCACAACATTCGGGTGAACTGCGTGGCGCCCGGGCTCATCGCCACACCCGCGATGGTCAAGTGGGGCGTCATCCAGCCGGCCGAGAAGGAGGACGGCACGCCCGTGCCGCGTCTGGAGCGACCGCCCGACCCCGAAGACGTCGCCGACCTCTGCCTCTTCCTGGCCTCGCCGGCGTCCGACCTGCTCACCGGCGAGGTGATTCCGATCCGCTCCTGGACGCGGCTGGACCGCTTCTGGAACTGAGGTCGATGGACCAGATCTCCGCTACGACCGCATCCTTCGTCCGTCCACTCGACACCCGCGACGACGACCTCGACCTCCTGGGCGGCAAGGGCCGCTCGCTGGCGCGGGCGGCGAACGCCGGCTTCGCGGTGCCGGGCGGCTTCCAGGTCACCACCGCCGCCTACCGGTCCTTCGTCGCAGCGAACGGCCTGCAGCGGCGGATCGTCGAGCTGGCGAAGCCCGAACTCGTCAACGGCGCCGCCTCGTTCGACCGGGCGTCGGCGGCGATCCAGGAGCTCCTGGCCGCGCCGGCCCTCTCCGACCTGGCGTCCGCAGAGATCGCCGCCGCCTACCGGAGCCTGGAGCCCGCGAACCCGCCGGTCGCGGTGCGTTCGTCCGCCAACGCCGAGGACCTGCCGGAGGCGTCCTTCGCCGGCCAGCAGGACACCTACCTCAACGTGCGCGGCGAGGACGCCGTGGTCGCGGCGGTACGCGACTGCTGGGCGTCGCTGTGGACGCCGCGCGCGATCGCCTACCGCCACCAGATGGGCATCGACCAGGGCAAGGTGGCGATGGCGGTCGTCGTCCAGATCATGGTGCCGTCCGAGATCTCGGGCATCCTGTTCACGGCCAATCCGGCGACCGGCGAGCGCTCGGAGGCGATCGTCAACGCCAGCTTCGGCCTCGGCGAGGCCGTCGTCGGCGGTCAGGTGACGCCCGACACCTACGTCGTCGACCGCGCGACGGGCGAAGCCACCGAGACGATCATCGGCACGAAGGAGCAGCGGATCGTCCAGGACGGCGACCAGGGCACGCGTCTCGAAGAGACCTGTGAGGCCGACCGCGGCCGTTCGTCCCTGTCGCCCGAGGCCATTCGCGAGCTCGTCGAGCTGGGTGGCGCCGTCGAGGCGCAGTTCGACGGTGTACCCCAGGACATCGAATGGGCGATCTCCGGCGGCAAGCTGTACCTGCTGCAGTCGCGGCCGATCACGAACCTCCCGCCGCAGCCGATCGAGGTGGAATGGGAGCCGACCCCTCCGGCCCGCATCCTGACGCGCCGCCAGATCGTCGAGAACATGCCCGATCCGATCTGCCCGCTGTTCGAGGAGCTCTACCTGACCGTGGGTCTCGAGAAGGCTCGCAAGGGCAAGAGCATGATGGTCGGCGGCGGCCCGGTCTTCGTCACGATGCACGGCTTCGCCTACCAGCGCGGCGACTGGCAGATGCTCTTCCCGGACGGCAAGAACAGGGAGATCAGGAAGCCGACCGAGGACGAACTGGAGGCCGCCGAACGCGCCATGGCCGAGCGGCGCAGGGACTCCCCCGCGGAGAACCTGGAGATGGCGAAGCACGACCTGAAGCTGTTTCGGGATGCACTCAGCGACGAGGACGGCCGCGCCTTCGACGCCTGGGCGGCCTCCGCCGGACTCGGCGAGTCCCTGGCGCAGCGGGTGACCATGCCCGAGAGCAGGAACCCGACCTACATCGCCTTCAATCGCACCCAGTGGAACGAGGGCGTGCTCCGAAAGTGGCGCGAAGAGACGATGCCGCGCCTGGTCCGGATCACCGGCGAATGGCGCGAAGTCGATCCGGCCACGGCCTCCGACGAGACCCTGCTCAAGGGCATCCATGACCTGGGCGTGGCCGAGGGCGACTACTGGTCGAACGACACCGGCCACACCTTCGGCGTCGCCAAGTCGACCGACGACCAGCTCCAGTGCTTCCTGCGCGAGACGCTGCCCGACCACCACTTCACGAGCGGCCAGTTCCTGAGCGGCTTCAAGTCGAAGACGATGGAGGCGAACGACGCGATCTACGAGGTCGCCAGGCGCATCCGGGCCGACGACTCGCTCTGGGAACTCGTGATGGTGACGCCAGCCTCACGCCTCATGGCCGCGCTCGGGGAGCACCCGGCGAGCGGACCGGCGCTCGAGGCCATTGGCGACTATCTTCAGACCTTCGGGCACCAGGGCTACACGCTCGACTTCGTCGAGCCGCCCCAGAGCGAAGATCCGACGGCCTTCTTCGCGACCCTGAAGACGATGGTCGCCAATCGCGACTACAGCCCGGAGCAGCACGACATCGACGCGAGGGCAAAGAAGGAAAAGGCGCTGGTTGAGATCGAAGGCCTGCTCGACGGTCTCGCGTATTGGCAGTTCCGCTTCCGTCTGTGGTTTACCTACCTCTTCTACCCCATCCGCGAGGAGACGATGTTCTACCTCGGGAGCGCCTGGCCCGTGCTGCGCCCGCTGGCGGCGGAGCTGGGGCGGCGCCTGGTCGATGCGGGTAGCTTCACGCGACCTGACGACATCTACTTCTGCGTCACGGACGAGATCCGCGAGGCGATCGCGGCCCGCGCACGCGGCGAGGCACGGCCCGATCTTGGCGTGATTGCCGCCGAACGGCGCGAACTCCGCGAGGCGCGCAAGCGCCTGCACCCGCCCGGCACCGTGCCGCCGGAGGCGAGCGAGCATCCGTCCATCGCCTTCAAGGAGACGCAGGCCCGGAACGATCCGAACAGCTCCACGCTGCGCGGCGTCCCCGTCAGTCCCGGCACGGTCACCGCGCCGGCGAGCCTGATCAAGTCGCCGCCCGAGTTCGACCGGATGCGCTCCGGCTCCATCCTCGTCTGCCCGATGACGAACCCCGCCTGGACGCCGCTGTTCGCGCATGCCTCGGGTCTCGTGACCGACATCGGCGGCATTCTGGGGCACGGTTCGATCGTCGCGCGGGAGTACGGCATTCCCGCGGTTGTTGGGACGGGGACCATCACGCAGCGGGTGGTCTCGGGGCAGGAGATCAGCGTCGACGGTGACGCGGGGGTGGTGACGCTTCACGAGGAGAGTTGAGGAGCGGCGTTCCAAGCGGTGCCGGCCTTCGGCCGGCCGTTCTTCTGGCCGCCTTCGGCGGCTAGCGGACCGGAAGGTCCGCGCACCCAGAGAGCCGCATCGGTGTGGCGGGCTTCTCTACATGCGGATGACATGGCGTCACTGCGAGCAATGGGCTTGCAGTAGAGATTCCCCCACCGGGCAAGGCCGTGCTCTGGGTGCGCGGACCTTCTGGTCCGCTTGGGGCGGAGCCGCGAAGCGGCGCAGCCCCAGACACACTGCCGCCGGCCAACGGCCGGCGACCACCCAGCGATACGCTTCGCCGGATGAAACCCCCTGCCACCGTCGCCGCGCTCTTCCTGCTGTTCTCCGCGAACGGCGCCGCCCACGCACAACAGGAGCCCGCGCCAGACACCTTCGCCGAGACGATCGAGGTGCGCGTCGTCAACGTCGACGTCTGGGTGACCGACCGCGACGGCAATCCGGTGACCGGCCTTACGGCCGGCGACTTCGAGGTGAAGGAGGACGGTCGCCCGGTGGAGCTCTCGAACTTCTTCGAGTTCACGGACGGCCTGGACGCGACCGCGCGGGAGCGGGTGGCGTCCCCCCGCCGGGACGGTCCGCCACCCGACCTGAACCGCTTCGTCCCGGCCGAGCCGCCGCCGCCGGAGCACCGGCTGAGCCTGATGGTCTACGTCGACAACAACAACCTGACGCCGACGGACCGCAACCGGCTGCTGCCCTTCCTGCGCAACTTCCTGAGCGTCCAGCTCAGCCCGTACGACCGCGCGATGCTAGCCGTCTACGACGCGGGCAGGTTCGAGGTCGCGCTCCCCTTCACCACCGAGGCCTGGCGCGTCGCCGAGGCGACCCACGAGGTCACGAGGGTCGTCGGCAGCCGCGACCGCATCGAATCGCAGCGCCTGGACATCCTGCGCGAACTCAACGAAGACAACGAGGTTCCGCCCCGCTACGGAGCGATCATGGAGCTGATCCGCGACTTCGCCGCCATGATCAGAAGCGAGGTCGACGCCTCGATCGTGAACGTGGAGAACGCGATCCGGACGATGGCGGGCCTGCCGGGGCGCAAGGCCATCCTGTACATCAGCAACGGCCTGCCCATGCGGCCGGCGGAGGACCTGTTCCGGGCGCTCGAGGAGCGATTCAACGATACGCGCGGCCGGTGGCGGAACAGCCCCAGCATCCTGGAAGTGTCGCCCTACGCAAACCCGAGGAGCATCGACACCGCGAACGCCTCCCTCGAGGCCTACCAGTACGACCTCTCGCGCCGATTCGACGAACTCGCCTCCCTCGCCAACGCCAACGGCGTCACCTTCCACAGCGTCGCCGCCGCCGGGGCGCGCGTCAGCGGCATGAACACGGCGGACCTCCGCTTCTCCACCAGCATCGAGTTCACGCGCGCCGCCAATCTCGAGGAGCCGCTGCTCCGCCTGGCTGACCGCACCGGCGGCCGGGCGATCGTCAACACGCGCAACTTCGCGGGCGGATTCGACCGCATCGCCAGCGACCTCCAGAACCGCTACTCGCTCGGTTACTCGCCGACGCACATCGAGCGGGGCCGCACCCACCGCGTTGAAGTCCGACTGACCGACGAGGCAAAGCGGCGCTACCGCGGGCGCCTCTCGATTCGCCACCGCGACAGCTATGTCGACAAGCCCATCTCAGCCGAGATGGCGGACCTGACGCTGGCGGCCCTTTCGATGGAAGAGGCCGCCAACCCGATGGGGGTCCGGATCGCGCCAGTCCGCGGCCCGGGCAGTGAGGCCCGGCTCGACACCGGGGACATCCAGTCAAGGCTGCTGGTCGCGATCCCGATCGGCCCGCTGACCCTGGCCCCGGTCGCCGACGGTCACGAGGCGAACGTCCGCCTGTGGGTCCAGGTGATCGACGGGGAAGGCCGCTTCTCCGAAGTGACGGAGCATCCCGTGCCCGTCCTGGTCAAGGAGGGGGAGATCGAAGACGCCCGGGAACTCTCATGGCCCTTCGCGGTCGACGTGGTCACCGCTCCCGGGCCCCATCGCGTCGCGGTCGGCGTGCGCGACGATCTCGCCGCGACGACCTCCGTCGTGACGTTCGACATCGACGCCGGCAACGCCCCGACCGCGCCCGATCCTCCCGAGGCAGTTGCCCAGGCCCCGCCCCTCCCGGACACGCCGGAACAGTGGCTTGCCCGGGCCGCGGCCCACTACCAGCGCTCCGAACTCGAACAGATGGCAGCCGCTTCCCGCCGGGCGCTGGAGATGACCGACGACATCCGTTTGCGAGCGCGGGCCTACAACGCGCTCGGCGTGGCCCTCTTCGACAAGCCCGACCGCACGGAGCAGGACGTGCTCGAAGCCGAGGATGCCTTCCGCCGGGTGATCGCGGTCATGGACATCGAGGCGTCGCTGGCGCCGCGCTACAGCCTCGCCAAGCTGCTGATCGACTCCGGCCGCTCCGAACAGGGCGTCGCCGAGGCCAGGAGCATCCTGGAGATCTCGCCGGAGGGCCCGATCCCCGACCGGGCGAGGATCCTGGTCTGTCACTCCCGGAGTTCGGCAGGGGATGAGGCCACGAACCCGCCGGAGGACGCCGCCGCCAACTCAGGCCACCGGCCGGGCGAGATGATCTACCGGATCGCCAACGAGTACACCGACGAAGCGATCCGGGCCGGCGTCGAGGGCGTGGTGGGCCTGGGCGTCAGCATCGACGAAGGAGGTTGCGTCGTCGATGTCGAGGTGCTCGAACGGTTGCCCCACGGCCTCACCGAGAACGCCGTCGCGGCGATGAGGCGGGCCGTCTTCCGGCCGGCGATGGAGAACGGCGAACCGGTGGGGGCTACCTACAGGACGGCGGTGCGCTTCGCCCTCGACGCCACTAGACCGAACGGCAACTAGCGGAGACCGGCGCTTCGCGCCGGATGCCGGCCAGAAGGCCGGCGCACCCAGTGTGTTTCAGCGTTCGACGGCGAGGAGTTCGAGGAGGCGCTGCTTCTGCTCGTCGCTCATCGCCTCGAAGTCCGGGACGGCCATGTCGGTCGTGGGAAAGTCCGCGAACTCGGGCGAGGGTATCTGCAAGCTGGCGGCGATGTTGTGCAGGCCGCCGCCTTCCTCCATGCCCTTGCCCAGCGCCATGCCGACTTCCCGGGGCCAGACGTGCTTGGGGCCGCCGCCCAGCCCGAGAGGATTCGGCCGCCCGACGTACTCCTCGATCTGCTGGAACATGACCTTCTCCTGGGCCGAGCGCCGCAGCTGACCCTCGCGGCCGTACTTCGTGCGCGACTGGTTGCAGATCGACGCCCAGGGGAGCTTGACGTGGAATCCCGGCAGCGCCCGGCACTCCTCCGGGGCGCCGTCGCCACCGGTGAT
>JAPOVF010000386.1:745-2457 GCA_026708285.1 Acidobacteriota bacterium | reverse complement strand
CTTCATGCCCGAGGTCTTCGGGATCATTCACTCGAGCAGAGACACCATCGAGCACGTCAGTGAAGCTGCGATGAACCATCTTCACGACCTGGTCGTCGCTCTCGTGCTTGAACTGGACAGGGCTCTCTGAGGAGGAGACGTGTCGGACATGGAGCGGCAGGAAACCGGGCAAGTCCCGCTCCGCGAGTGGCTGCGAAGCGGCAAGTGGCTGGCCGGCTTGGCCGGCGGCGCGATCGCCGCTCCCATCGGGATCCAGCTTCACGAACTGGGACACTTCGCCGTCAACGTCGCATGTGGATTCCCAGACAACGTCCTGCGCTACGCCTCGGTCAGTTGGACAGGTTCCAGCGAGTTCCGCCGGCTCTGGCGCGCCGGAGATGTCGAGGCGGCGGCCGCGATTGCCGAACCGTGGCAGGTGGCCTTGAGCGCCGCCGCGGGACCGATCGTCTCCTATCTGACGGCCATCGGCTTCGTGCTCTGGGTCCGGAGATACGGCCCCGGTCCGCTTTCTCTGGTTCTCGGAAGCGGATTCGTCGCTCCCCTGCAAGGTGTAGCGGCGATTCCGGTCATCGCCATCGACCTGTTTGGTGGCGGATTCAGGGGAAACCAGGACGAAGCCAACTTCGCGGCGATCACGGGAATCCCCGCGTCGCTCGCCGTCCTCCCCGGCCTCATCTGCCTGGTGTTCGGCTACTGGTTCCTCGTGACTGCGTTTCCCAGGGGCCAGAGATCGCGCGCCGTCGGCCCACCGCTGGTCGGCGTCGCCCTGGGCATCGCCCTGTGGGGCTCGGTTCTGGGGCCTCAGGTTCTTCCCTGATCGGCGGGCCGTCTCCTCAGGGCGGGTCGGCGTAGGGTTCGTCCATGGGCACGAACTCCGTCTCCAGCCGGGCCGCCGTGCTCCACCGGCGCATCGCCATCGTGTCGAGCAGGGCGCGGCAGTAGTCCTGGGCCTCCGCCGGCAGTGGCGGCTCGTACGTCGCGAACCGTGAGGCGACCGGCAGGAAGTAGGCGTCGGCGGCCGAGAAGTTGCCGAACAGGTACGGGCTCCGCGTGCCGAACTCGGCTCGGGTATCGCGCCAAAACGCAGTCAGTCGTTCGATTTCGGCCATGACCTCCGGCTCCTGGCCCTTACCCGGATGGTGCGAGCGAATGTTCATCGGCATGGCCGAGCGCAACGCCGGGTAGCCGGAGTGGAAGTTCGCGACCAGGGACCTGGCGCGGGCCCGGGCCCGGGCATCCACCGGCCAGACGCCACGATCCGGATAGAGCTCCGCCAGCCTCTCGACGATCGCCGAGGTGTCGAACGTCGCGAACCCCCGTCCGGGTTCACCCTCCCACAGCACGGGCACGAGCCGCGTGGGCGACAGGGTGTCGATGTTCGCCTCCCAATCGGCGGAGTCGAACTTCACCATTCGTTCTCCGAACGGAACGCCGAGCTCGGTCATCAGAGCCCAGGGTCGGAGCGACCAGGAAGAGTAGTTCTTGTTGCCGATGACGAGGGTGAGCGGCGCCGCCATCGCGCGAGCATAGAAGAGATCCGCGACGTCCGGGGATGACGGACGCGAGTCCAGGCGCTATCCTGAAAACAGGTGCTCCGATCACGCAGCCCGGGCCTCCTGTTCGCGCTGGCCGCCGCCCTGGTGGCTGCGGCGTCGCTGAGCGCGCAGGCCGACCCGAACTGGACCCCGCCCGGCGACATCGACGGGCTGTGG
>JAPOVF010000386.1:0-613 GCA_026708285.1 Acidobacteriota bacterium | reverse complement strand
CGACCACGGGCGCCACGTGCAGGAGTCCCGCCGCACGTCGCTGATCTTCGACCCTCCGAACGGCCGCATTCCGCCGATGACCGAGGACGGCCGGCGCCGCGCACAGGAACGGCGCGACGTGCGCGCCAGTCCGCCGACCGGACCCGAGGATCGGAACCTCTGGGAACGCTGCCTGATGGGTTTCAACGCCGGACCGCCGATGAACCCGGGCGGCTACAACAACAACGTGCTGATCCTGGTGACGCCCGACACCGTGGCGCTCCTCAACGAGATGGTCCACGACACCCGGATCGTCCCGCTCGACGACCAACCCCGACTGCCCGAGCACCTGCGCCAGTTCAAGGGCGATTCACGCGGCTACTGGGACGGCGCAACCCTGGTCGTCGAGACCCGCAACTTCGACCCCCGGATCAGCTTCGCCGGCTCAGGCGGCAACATGCGTCTCGTCGAACGGTTCACGCGCTTCGACGAGTCGACCCTCATCTATGAGTACACGATCGACGACCCGGAGTCCTTCGAGCGCCCTTGGAGCGCACGGGTCGAAATGAAGCGGTCGGATCAGGCGATCTTCGAGTACGCCTGCCACGAGGGCAACTACGGCCTGCTCAACATC
>JAPOVF010000138.1 GCA_026708285.1 Acidobacteriota bacterium | reverse complement strand
ACATCCGGGGCCGCTTCCTGCGCGGAGTTCTGGATCTGTTCGGCGTCTCCTGGTATCGACGCCGCGCGGTCCCCGTCGCAATCCACCCACTGGAGAGTCCGCCATGCCATCGCTCACACCCGAGAACATCTGGCTAGTCGTCGGCTACGGAGGTCAAGCCCTCTTCGCCTCCCGCTTCATCGTCCAGTGGATTGCAACGGAGCGCCGCAAGCAGAGCATCGTCCCGATCGTCTTCTGGTACCTGAGCCTGGGCGGCGGCCTGGCGCTACTGAGCTACGCCATATGGATTCAGGAATGGGTCTTCATTGTCGGTCAAAGCGGCGGCATCCTTGTCTACTCCCGCAACCTCTGGTTCGTGCACCGGCAGAAGGCAGCCGGAGCGGACTGAGGCAGCGCGACGCGGCTTCAGAAGTTGTACTTCACTCCGAGCTGGACGATGCGGCCGTCGCCGTTCGTCGCCGTGATCATCCCATAGCCCCGGTCTCCGACCCGGTTGCCCGGCTGGGCGAAGTTCACCCGGTCGAAGACGTTGAACGCCTCGATGCGAAGCTGCAGCGAACGGTCGTCGGCCCCGAGCGGGATGTGCTTGACCAGAGACAGATCGATGCGCTCGAAGTCCGGTCCCCGGAGGATGTTGCGGCCGGCGTTGCCGCGCCGCTCGGCGGTCTCGGCCAGGCTCAGCGGCACGAAGCACTCCGTGTTGAACCACTTCTCCACCGTCCTCGGCGCGCCGCTGTTGGGATCGCACACCTGGTCGGGACGCGAGGTCAAGCCGCGAATGTCGTCGCCGCGAACCCGGATCGGGAACGGGTACCCGGTCTGGTACTGGAGGATGCCGTTGACCTGCCAGTTGCCGAAGACCGCGCGAGCGAACGCGTTGCTGTCTTCGAGCGACGGCAAGTCGTAGCCGAAGCTGAGCACCAACCGATGCCGGACGTCGAAGAGCGCATCGCCACGTTCCCGGGCAAGCGCGTTCACGATCGACGACGGCCGGTCGGGGTCCACCGGGAAGATCGGTCGCTCTTCGCCGCCGACGTTGAGGCCCGAGACGTGGTCCTCCGCGTTCCCGTAGGTGTACGAGAAGAGGAAGTTGAAGCCGTGGGTCGGCCGCATGCGGACACTGGCCTGCCACGCGTTGTACCAGGACTTGGCGACCGTGAACGTCGGCCGCACCAGGCTGAACGCCGGATAGAGACGCGGCCCGAGAGTGGTCTGACCCGGCTCGACCAGCCGAGGATTGACTTCCATGAAGATCGGCAGGTTCCTGCCGCGCGATCCGACGTAGCCGACCTCGAGACCGATGTTCTGCCCAAGCTGCCGTTGGTAGCTGAGGTTGAAGTGCTGGTAGTTCGGCGTCGTGAAGTTCTTGCTCCAACCGATGAAGATGATCCCCGGTGGGAACCGTGTCGGCCCACCCTCGAGGTTCGCGAGCGGGTCCGCGAGGGTCACCACCGCAGGCGGCGCGTTGAGCTGAACCAGCGGGTTGAACGGCGGCGCCAGCACCGAGTTCTGGAAGAAGTCCCCCTGACCCGGAATGCTGTCGAAGAAGATGCCCCAGCCCGCGCGGACGCTGCTGCGGCCGTCGCCCGTCGGATCCCAGGCCAGCGCCAGGCGCGGCGCGTAGTTGTTCCTGTCCGTGTCGTAGGTTCCCGCCGGCACGCCCTCATCGCCGGGGTAGACCAGGCCGGTCGGGGCATCCGGGAACCGCGTCGACTGCTCACCGGGCCGGAAGCTGTTCAGCGCGTCACCCGTGTCCTCGAAGGGCGTCGCCAGCTCGTACCGGAGGCCGAAGTTCAGGGTCAGCCGCGGCGTGACCCGGAACTCGTCCTGCACGTAGTAGGAGTAGAGCCAGCCGTCGCCCTCGTTGATCGAGTCCGCGCCCGGCACCGCGGTCCGAATGAACGAGGGCAGTCCGAGCAGGAAGTCAGCCGCCGCGCTACCCGTGTGGGTGCCACGGAACACGAAATCGCCGTTCGGCCGGTTGATGAAGCCGATGAACATCTTCTCGTTGCGGACGTCGACGCCGGCCTTGATCGTGTGACGCCCGCGCAACACCGTGACGTCGTCCGTGAACTGCTCGACCTCGTTCTCCCGCTTGACGAACGGCTGGTTCCGGTCGCCCATGCTCGGGAAACCCGAGATCGAGAACTGCGGCAGACCGACGGCCAGTTCGTTGATGTTCGGCAGGTTGATGCCGTACTCGGAGTTCGTGATGCCGCTGGTGACCACCGGCTCGGCGTCGATCGCGCTCGAGAGCAGGCGCGCCTGGTTGAAGACGTTCGATCCCGCCGTGGCGGTGTGGGACACCATGTAGTCCTCGAGCGTCGACGCCGCCGTGTTGCCGATCGGGCGCACGGTAGGCGGCTCGAAGCGGTCGGACGAACTGCGAAGCGCCCGAAGCAGCACGTTCTGCGAGTCGGTGATCCGATAGTCCAGGCGCAGGCCGAACTGGTCGCGATCGTCGGTGACGTCCGGCGCCACGATGTAACGGCTACCCGCGTTCGGAAGCGGCATGAAATCATTGATCAGCCGCGTCGCGATCGGACTCAGCCGGTCGGCCGGGATCACATTGCCGGGAAAGGGCTCACCGGTCATCGGGTCCATGATCGTCGACCCGCCCGAGAAGTCGCCCATCCGCTCGGCCGCTGACATCACCGCGATGTTCTGCGTGATGCCCCGCGTGTTGCGGAAACCCTCGTAGTAGCCGAAGCCGAAGAGCCGGTCCCTGATCATCGGACCACCCAGGCTGCCGCCGAACTGGTCCTGCTTCAGCGTCGGCTTGTCCTGATCCGGCGGCGAGAAGTAGTTCCGGGACTCGAAGGAGTCGTCGCGGTTGAACTCCCACACGCTTCCCTGCAGGCTGTTGCTTCCCGACTTCGTCACCACGTTGACGATCGAGCCGGCGCTCTTGCCGAACTCGGCGGTGTACGAGTGAGTCAGGATCTTGAACTCCTCGATGGCGTCCGGCGGCGGCCGCACGATGAAGCCGGTGTTGAACGTGTCGTTGTTGGCGGCGCCGTCGAGCAGGAAGTTGTTCGACTGGTTGCGCACGCCGTTGACGCTGAAGCCCGAGGTCACGGCGCCGAAGCCGTGAATCGCCGCGTCCGCGTCGCCCCGCGCTCCCCCAAGGCGCGCCGGCGGTTCGACGACTCCAGGGATCAGGGTTCCCAATTGCGTGAAGTTCCGGCCGTTGAGCGGCAACTGCACGATCTGCACCTCGTCGACGACGATTCCCAGAGTGGCATTCGAGGTCTCGATGAGAGGAGTCTCGCCGGTGACGGTCATCGTCTCCGAAAACTCGCCGACCGTGAGCGCCATGCTGATTCGGGCGGTCTCGGCCACGGTGACCCGAACGCCCTCGCGGCTCAACTGGACGAAGCCCTCGAGCGCCGCCGTGACGTTGTAGTCGCCCGGCGCGAGCAGCGGTGCCGCGAAGTAGCCGTCCTGGCCCGTCATCACGAGCCGGGCCTGATTCGTGGCGACGTTCGTCACCGTAACGCTCACGCCCGGCAGGGCGCCGCCCTCCTCGTCCGTGACGAAGCCGCTCAACTGTCCGGTGGCCTGCGCCCAGGTTCCCGTGGCACAGAGTGCGAGCGCGAGTGCGGCGAACCCCACCGGTCGAATCCAGCCAACCTTGTTCCTCATCCTGCGTCTCCTTCCGTCTACGCACTTCCGGGGCGGAGGTGCGGGGCTACCAAGTCAAGAAACGGCGAACGGTGTTCGCCGTCGGAATCCAGGTCAGTGGGGGCGGGTCGCAGCATAGCACCGCGCCAACCCCACGGTCCCACGACCAGCCGGGCGGTGCGGTCTGCTAGCATTCGTCCGCTCCGACGCGGTTCTCCGTGGTCGGGGCAACTCATCGAGACCGGCTGAGGGACAGGCCCGTCGACGCCGGGGCAACCACCGGGGCTTCGCAACCCTGGGAAGGTGCCAACTCCTACGGGAGTTCCGCCCTCGGGCGGGGCTTGCCGAGAGATGAGTCAACGAGCCGCGCAAGCGGTTTCGGCGCCTCCTCCGGTTCACTCTCCGTAGAAGTCTTCTCGAGAGAGCGTTGAATCCGTCCCGTGCAGGCGGGACCACCCAACCCCTTTCGACCGGAGACTCTCACATGACCTCGAACCACGACCCGGCGACCCGCGCCGTCCGCGCGGCGCTGGCCACCGATGAACACCACGGAGCGGTCGTTCCGCCGCTGCATCTCTCGGCCAACTTCACGTTCGCCGGGCTGGACGGCAAGCGTCCCTACGACTACACGCGCTCCGGCAACCCGACGCGCTCGGCTCTCGCCGAGGCTCTTGCCGAAGCCGAAGGCGGTCACGGCGCGGTCGTCACCGCCTCCGGCATGGCCGCTGTCACCCTCGTCTGCCAACTGCTGGACCCGGGAGACCGGATCGTCGCGGCACACGACTGCTATGGCGGGACATTTCGCCTCCTGGACCGCTACCAGAAGCGCGGCTTGCTCGAAGTCGACTTCGTCGACCTGACGAACCGGCAGGCGATGGCGACGGCCCTAGCCTCCCGTCCGAGGCTGGTCCTGGTCGAGACGCCGAGCAACCCGCTGCTCCGCATCACCGATCTGGAAGCCGTGTGCCGGCACGCGAAACGGGCCGGCGCGCTGGTCGTTGCCGACAACACGTTCATGTCGCCGGCGCTCCAGAGGCCCATCGAGTGGGGCGCCGACGTGGTGATCCACTCGACGACCAAGTACCTGAACGGCCACAGCGACGTCGTCGGCGGCGCGGTCATCGCGGCGAGTCCCGAGCTCCACGGGTTCTTCGAGGAGTGGGCGAACATGATGGGCGTGGCCGGAGCGCCTTTCGACAGCTACCTGACCCTGCGCGGGCTGCGCACCCTGCACAGCCGCCTGCGTTGCCACGAGGAGAACGCGCTTGCGGTGGTCGGGATGCTCCGTGAGCATCCCGCCGTGGAGCGGGTCTACCATCCGAGCCTGCCGGACCACCCCGGCCACGACATCGCGAGCCGCCAGCAGGACGGCTTCGGCGCCATGGCGAGCTTCGACCTCCGGGGCGACACCGGCGACGTGGCCCACCTGGTCTCGCACCTGACGTGCTTCGCCTTCGCCGAGTCCCTGGGCGGCGTCGAGAGTCTGATCTCACATCCGGCCACGATGTCTCACGCCTCGATGACGGCGGAAGCGCGCGCCGCGGCCGGCATCAGCGACCAACTGCTGCGGCTCTCGATCGGCATCGAGCACGCGGACGACCTCGTGGCCGACCTGCGCGGTGCGCTCGACGGCGTCCTGCACCGACCGCGGTCGGCTACCGCTACGGCGTAGCGCCGGCCGCTACGGAGCGCGAGCCAGGGCCGCGCGGATCATTCTGTCGCAGAGGTCCTCGAATGAGATCCCGAAGACTGCGGCGGACTGGGGGAGGAGGCTGGTAGGGGTCATGCCCGGCAGGGTGTTGACCTCGAGGCAGTAGGGGGATCCCTTGGCGTCGAGGCGGAAGTCGACGCGGGAGAAGTCGCGGAGTTCCAGAGCCTCGTGCGCAGCGAGGGCGAGTTCGCGAAGGCGTTTCTCGAGATCCGGGTCGATCTCGGCAGGGAAGAGCTCCTGCGCCCGGCCGGGCGTGTACTTGCTGTGAAAGTCGAAGATCACGTCCGGTGGGACGATCTCGCCGACACCCAGCGCTGCGTCCTCCAGCACGCCGACGGTGTACTCCCGTCCCGGCAGGAACTGCTCCAGGATCACCTGGTCGTCGAACGTGAGGGCCTTGCCAACTGCCGAGTCGAGGTCCAAGAGGTCCGGCATGAGGGTCAGGCCGACCGTCGAGCCCACCCGTGACGGTTTGACGATGAGCGGCAGACCGAGTTCTTCGATGTCCGACTGCCGGACCGGCCAGGTCAGCCAGTCGGGAGTCGGAATGCCGGCATCGCGGAAGCGACGCTTGCTCTCGTCCTTGTCCATCGCCAAGCGGCTGCTCCGGGCGTCGCTGCCCGTGAAGGCGATGCCGACCGCCTCCAGCAGTTCCTGGACATCGCCGCCCTCGCCCTGGCGGCCGTGCAGCACGAGGAAGACGGCATCGTGGCTGCCGAGTTCGCCAGCGACCAGGGCCGGTAGGTCTTCCCGGGCTTCCAGTTCACGCAGTTCGGCCAGCGACGGCGGACGCGTGCCGACGGCACGGCCCAGACGTTGCTGCTCCAGTCCGGCGTCCAGGGGTTCCGGTTCGATCGTGTCGAACACGGTGACGTCGTGGCCGTTGGCGCGGAGGGCGGCCGTAACCTGAGCCGCCCCGGCCAGGGCGACCGTCCTCTCCGGCGTCGAACCTCCGGTCAGAACTGCGATTCGCGCCATGCCTCAACCACCGGGAGCGGATGCTACTGCCGTTCCGATACCACTGTTACTCTGACCGCCATGGGGACCGCCACACGCATCCTTCGAACCGTCATCGTCGCGCTCACGATTCCGGTCGGCGGCGTTTCGGCAGTCACGGCCGGCGACGCCGGCGAGCCGCTCGCGCCGACGCTGGAGGGCCTGGGCGACCTGCACTACGCCATCACCACATCGTCGGACGCGGCGCAGCGCTTCTTCGACCAGGGGCTGCGACTCGTCTACGCGTTCAACCACGCCGAGGCCGTGCGGGCCTTTGAAGAAGCTTCGCGGCTCGACCCGGAAGCACCGATGCCGCACTGGGGCAAGGCGCTGGCCCTGGGCCGCAACCTGAACGACTCCATGCCGCGCGAGCGCGAACTCCAGGCGCTGGCCAGCCTGGCGCAGGCGGAGGAACGGCGCGCCCGGGGAAACGAGCGCGAGCAGGCCCTGATCGACGCTCTGGCGCGCCGGTACTCCACCGACGACGACGCCGACCGGCCGACCTTCGACGCGGCATGGGTCGACGCGATTGCGGCGGTCGCGAACCGGTTCCCGGACGATCCGGAAGCGGCCACCCTGCACGCCGCGGCGATCATGAACACGATGCCCTGGGACTACTGGCGCGGCGGCGAGCCGCAACCGGGAACCCTGGCGGCGAAGGAACTCCTCGAGCGGGTCATCGCGGCACATCCCGACCACCCGGGCGCCCACCACTACTACATCCACCTGATGGAGGCTCGGGAACCGCAGCTCGCCGAGCCGAGCGCCGACGCCCTCGGCAAGCTGATGCCGGCCGCCGGCCACCTGGTCCACATGCCGGCTCACATCTACATTCGGGTCGGCCGCTACGACGACGCGGTCGAGTCCAACCAGCGCGCGATCGCCGCCGATGTCGACTACATCGCACAGTGCAACGCCCAGGGGCTCTACGCGGTCGGCTACTACCCCCACAACATCCACTTCCTGTGGGCGTCGGCGACCTTCGGCGGCCGCGCCGAACTCGCGATCGAGACTGCCGACCACCTGGCCGATGAAGTCCCGGTCGAACTCGCTCCGACTCTCGCCTTCCTCCAGAACTACCTGGCGACGCCTCTGTTCGCGCGCGTCCGGTTCGGCCGCTGGCAGGAGGTCCTCGACACGCCGCGACCTGCCGCCGGCCAGACCTTCCAGACCGCAATGTGGCACTACGCCCAAGGTCTGGCTCTGGCTGCCGGCAGCGATCCCCGCGGCGCCAGACGGCACCTCAAGGCACTCGGCAAGCTGCGGCGGAGCCGTGAACTCTCGGACCTGAGCATTTCCTTCGCCACCGGTTCCGACCTGGTGCGCCTGACCGAGCACCTGCTCACCGGCGAGATCCAGGCGGCACGAGGCCGGATGGGCCGCGCGATCAACGAGATGCGCTCGGCAGTCGCACTCCAGGACAGCTTCCGCTACGCCGAACCACCGTCCTTCCACTACCCCGTGCGCCAGTCCCTGGGCGCCGTGCTGCTCGAAGCCGGGCACGCGACCGAGGCCGAAGCCGTCTACCGCCGCGACCTGGAGCACAACCCGCACAACGGCTGGTCCCTGTTCGGCCTCGCGGCGGCGCTGCGCGCGCAGGATCGGAAGCAGGAAGCGGACGAAGTGGAAGAGCGCTTCGTGAAGGCCTGGCAGAGCGCCGACGTGGAACTCGAAGCGTCCGTATTCCGCTAGAGCCTCCACTCCCCCGCCAGGCGGTCGGCACGAGCCATGCCCTCGAGGGTCGGCTCCAGACGACGGCCGCGCACCCGGAGCCAGCCCGCGTTCTCCCAGGCTTCGATCTGCCCGGCGTTGCGGGCACCCGGATCGATGCCGAAGCGCCGCTCCAGAGCGGCGCAGTCGACGCCGGATTGCTGGCGAAGTCCCATCATCACGGCCTCCAGCAACAACTGGCGGTCGGTCAGCTCCTCGCGATCGGCCACCGGCGAGCCGCCGCCCGCCACCGCAGCGCTCCAGTCCTTCCAAGGGGCTATGTTCCACCATCGGCTGCGACCGGCGAAGGAGTGCGACGAAGGTCCGAGACCGAGATAGGGCTGATGCCGCCAGTACTTCCGGTTGTGGCGGCTCCGATCCGCCTCGCGGCGGGCGAAGTTCGAGACCTCGTACCCCTCGTAGCCGAGCTCCGCGAGGCGACGGTGGGTAGCCACGAAGTTCGCGGCCCGCTCGTCCTCGCCGGTTTCTCGTAGCCGGCCCGCGTCCCGCCGGCGGCCGAACGGCGTCCCGTCATGGATCGTCAGCTCGTAGCAGGAGATGTGATCCGGCCCGAGCGCCGCCACCTCGTCAAGCGTCCTGAGCCACCAAGCGCCATCGAATCCGGGCAGCGAGTAGATCAGGTCGACCGACACCGACCGGAAGCCCGCGACACGGGCGTGTTCGACGCTCACACGCGCCTCCGCCGCATCGTGCCGCCGGCCGAGAAAACGCAACGCCTGGTCGTCCAGAGCCTGCAGCCCCAGGCTGATCCGGTCGAAACCGAGTTCCCGCCATCCCGCCAGCCCCTCAACCGAAGCATCCTCCGGATTCACCTCGATCGTCCATTCAGCCTCACGATCGATCGCGAACGTCCCGGCCAACCGCCGCCGAATCGCCCCAAGCCGCTCCACGCTCAACGCCGACGGTGTACCGCCCCCGAAGTACACCGTGTCGAACCCACTGGTCCCGAACCTCTCAGCCTCGCCACTCCAACCCCGCTCTCGCCCGCTGCCACCCAAGAGGTCGATCTCCCCAACCAAGGCCTCAACGAACCGCTCCCGATCCGCCTCGCCACCCCGCGCTACCGCAAAGTCGCAGTAAGGACAGATTGCAGAGCAGAAGGGAACATGAACGTAGAGCCCCGCCGCCTCCCTTTCAACCATCCCCCCGCCCACAGCCAGACCCTACCGCCGCCCCTCCGTTGTTCCCATCAGCGCCAGACGGCATTCGTTCCGACCGCCCGACGAAGTCCAGCCTGTCCGGGGCCTGAGGGGGGAGGGTCCCAGGGGCCTCTGAACGAGCGACGGCCAACGACGTTGCAGTCACCGACGCCCAACCGGAGCGAGTGAAGCGGAGCGAGCGCCAACCTTCCCTCTTCCGAGAGAGCGCGAGCGCCCGCTGGGACCCTCCCCCCTCAGGCCCCGGACAGGCGGGTGCCCGCCACGACGTCGCCGTCTAGCGCGGCTTCTCGCCGCCGACCCACCAAGGGCTGGACCAGGCGAGATGGCCGTCGATCTGCTCGACGCGGAGGTAGTACCAGTCCTCTTCCTCGCCGAAGTCGGTGAACCGGAACGTCACGTCGTCGCGCAGTCCCTCGACGAAGTCGACGCGCACGCTGTCCTCGTAGTCGCCTTCGTTGAAGACGTGCTCGTTGCCGCCGCGGGCGCCTGCCGAACTTCCCGGCGTAGCCGGAAGGGCCAGTGTGAACTCCGCCGCCGCGAACTGCTGCGGCGTGCGCACCTGGGTCGGCGCGGTGCCGTACTCGACGGCGGCCGCGATCCCGAGGCTGAGCCGGACCGCCGCCGGATCCCCCTCCAGCACCAGCGCGAAGGATCGGCGCGAGCCCCGAGTCGTGAAGTCGAAGCTGGCCGTGTTCCCGTCGACCTCGAACCTGTCGGCAGGCAGCGGCGTCCCGGTCAGGCGACCGCTGACCAGCTCCGCGCCTTCGACGGTCACGCTACCCTGCCACGGCCGCTGGCCACGCGGGTTGTCCCGGATGTCGACCCAGGTTTCCGAGAAGAAGCTGACCAGGGCCTCGAACTGGCCGTCCGGCAGCGCCGAGCCGCCCGCGCCGCGGGTGTCGAACGTTGCTGTGACTTCGCCGTTGCGGATCAGGTCGACACGGCGGATCGGCCCCGTGCCGATCGCGCGCCCCTCCAGCACCCGGCGATCCGTCTGGTCCAGTTCGCTCCCCATCACCGCGCCATTCAGCCGGGCGTCGAGCACGATGCGCTGCGCGCCGGTCGTCGCGTAAGCGTGGCGCGCCTTGAGTGCGCCGAACACGGCATCCGTGGTGCGCGCTGGCGCCCAGGCGGCGGCAAGACCGCCGAACTGGAAGATGTTCGATCGCCGCCCGGAAGCGCCGGCCTGATGTCCGGGTGAGTAGCCCGGATGACCCCGGTGGTCGTCCGACGCCGACACGAACCCGACCCGGAAACCCTGCTCGAGGTAGCGGCTGCCGAACCACTCGAACGTGCCGTGGCCCGACATGATCTCGATCAGGTTCTCCATCTGGAAGTCGTTCTGCCGCCAGTCTCCGTTCTGGTGGGCGTGCGGGATGATCAACACGTCGTCCGTGTCGTACTCGGCGCGCAGCCCCCGGTAGAGCTCGGACAGGTTCGGCGCTACCTGCACGCCCACCCGCTGCATGCCGACGTTCCGGAAGAACACGTTGTGATGACCGCCGCGCTGGCGGGGCGAAGTCCACTCATAGCCGGCGAAGACCAGGAGCTCGCCCTCGCGGTGGAACTTCCGGACTGCCTCGTTCAACTCCTCCCAGAGCCCGTCCGTCAGCCAGATGTCGTGCTCGCTCATCGTGATGAAGTCGAGGCGGGCGTCGTCGCGGGCGAAGGCGAAGTAGCCGTCCGGCGTGCCCTGGCCCTCGGCGAAGCCGGAGTGACCGTGGGTCTCGCCCCAGTAGAGCCGGTGTTCGGGGTCCGCCCGCACCCACACCGGATTGGCGGCGCCCGTCACCTCGCCGTCGGGGCTGCGGAACGTGTAGCGATGGACACCCTCCGCGTCGGCGACCAGCTCGACCAGGTGGATCGCCTGCCCGGCCGGCAGTTCGGCCACCTGCTCGCCGTCCCGGAGAACCTGGAGGCCCGGAATGTCCCGGGTCGCCCGGTTGTAGACCCGGTCCTCGGCGCGCACGGAGATCGTGAACGTCTCGCCGGCGCCGACGATGGACGGGGCGAAGCCGTGAACCCGTTCCGCCGCACCGCCCACCACCTCGTACGTCGCCGGCGGCATCTCGTAGACCCTGCCGTCGCCCGGGTCGACGTGAATCGGCAGGGAGATCCGGTCGTTGCTGAACTCGCCGACGCCGAGACCGCGGCCGCCACCGCTCCGGTCTCCGTAGGTCAGCGTGATCGTGTCGCCCGGCGAGAGATCCCCGCCGCGAACCCGCAGAGTCGGGAAACCGGCAGGACCGCGGAAGCCGCCGTACGGGCCCCAGATCGGGTGCGCATCCTGCTCCAGGCGGATGCCTTCCCGGCTCACCCGGGCGGAGACGTAGTGATCGCCGGCAGGGTCCGTGGTCTGCAGCCGGCCGTAGCCGCCGGCGCCCTGCGTCGAGATCACGATGCCGCCACCCTCCTCCATGCCGAGCGAACCGACCATGTACACGACTTCGATCGTCACAAAGCTGCGCGCCTCGAACACCTCGGACCCGGTTCGCGTCACGGTGCCGAGAGCCTCCTCGTCCTCCTCCAGCCAGGCGAGCTGGCGCACGTAGTCGTCGATCGACGCCAACTGGAAAGGCGACGGCTCCGTTCCAGGCCGGGGGAACGGTCCGTAGAACGCCAGGAGGGGCAGGTTCTTGGGCACGTACCCGCCCTGCATGGAGACGGTGTTCGCCCATTCCCACAGAACCGGAATGCGCTCGGCGACGTTCGAGACGGTGGTCGGGGACTGCGCGACATCCGCGATCAACCCATCGACGCGCGCCCTGAGATCCGGATCCAGCTCGGCACTCAGGCCCGGAGACCCAGCCACCAAGGCCCCCGCCACGACAAGAACGAATCCGCCCGTCAGCTTCCGCACAGCGAAACCTCCCTTCACGATCCGGAGCAGGAAACTCAAACAGCGATTGCAGTACCCAATAGTAGACTGCTTCGAACCCCTCTTGAGGAGAAGCCGATGAAGAAGCTGACGATGTTCGCGGCGGTGGCCGCGTTTTCCGCCTTGCTGATCGCCGGTTGCGCGCCGAGCGACGACCCCGCCGACGGCGGTGAAGCGGCGGAGGGCACGGCCGAAGGCCCGAATCCGACGAAGAACGCGTACTTCGGCGACCTCCACGTCCACACCCGCTACTCGTTCGACGCCTTCATCTTCGGCACGACGACGGATCCGAACGACGCCTACGAGTTCGCCAAGGGCGGCACGATCAAGCATCCCGCCGGCTTCGACATGAAGCTCGACCGGCCGCTCGACTTCCAGGGCGTGACCGACCACGGCATGTACCTGGGGATGCTGCCGGCGATGACGGAAGATGGCTCGCCCGCCTACGGACATCCGATCGCCGCCGACATGCGCGCGGCAGAAGAGGCCGACGAGCGGCGCGGCATCTTCGTCGGCATGCGCCCCTACCTGGGCGCCCGGAAGGGAGAGGACGAGCATCTCAACATGGACGTCGTCCGCGACGCCTGGTCCAAGATCATCGAGGCGGCCGAGGCGCACAACGATCCGGGGAACTTCACGGCCTTCATCGCCTACGAGTACACCTCGTCCGGCTACGAGCGGGACAACCTGCACCGCAACGTGGTGTTTCGCGGCTCCGAGGCCCCGGAAGCGCCGTTCAGCCGGATCGACTCCCAGAACCCGGAGGATCTCTGGGCCGCGATGGACGAGTGGCGGGATCAGGGCATCGACGCGCTCGCCATTCCCCACAACCCCAACGGCTCCGGCGGCCGCATGTTCGAGATGGAGAAGTTCTACGGCGACCCTCTCGACGAGGACTACGTCGATGTCCGGATGCGCAACGAACCGATCGTCGAGATGACCCAGGTCAAGGGCACGTCGGACACCCATCCGGCCCTGTCGCCCAACGACGAGTGGGCCGACTTCGAGATCATGCCGTACAAGATCGCAACGACGATCATCAGCGACCCGCCCGGCAGCTACGTCCGCGACGCCCTGATCCGGGGCCTCCGGCTCGCCGACGGCGGCCTGACCAATCCGTACAAGTTCGGGCTGATCGGCGCCAGCGACACGCACGTCTCGGGCGGCGCCTTCCAGGAAGACGACTACTGGTCCAAGGTTGGCGTCCTCGACGCCACTGCCCCGCTTCGTGGTTCGGTGCCCGGCACCGGCGCGAACCAGACAACGGGCGATCCAGCCCAGCAGTCCGACTCCTCGATTCGCACCGACGACGGCTCGGGACGCATCTTCCGCGACACCTACTACTACACCTGGGGCGCCTCCGGCCTCGCCGGCGTCTGGGCCGAGGAGAACACCCGCGAGGCGCTCTTCGACGCGATGCGCAACAAGGAGACGTTCGCCACGTCCGGACCGCGCATGAAGATCCGCTTCTTCGCCGGCGCATTCGAAGACGCTGACCTCGACGATGCCGAGTTCCTGACGAAGGCCTACGCGGAAGGCGTGCCGATGGGCGGCGACCTGCTGGCCGGCGATGTCGGCGAGGCGCCGACCTTCGCGGTCATGGCGATGCGCGACGCGTTGGCCGCGCCGCTCGACCGGCTGCAGGTGATCAAGGGCTGGTCGAGCGACGGCCACGGCGCCGAGATGGTCTACGACGTGGCCTGCTCCGACGGCGCGGAGGTCGATCCGGCCACGCACCGTTGCCCCGACAACGGCGCGACCGTCGACCTCTCCAACTGCCAGATCAGCGACGACTCCGGGGCGGACACCCTCGAGGCGGTCTGGACGGACCCCGACTTCGACGCCTCGAAGCGCGCCTTCTACTACGTGCGCGTCCTTGAGAACCCGACCTGCCGCTGGTCGACCTGGGACGCCCTGCGCGAGGGCGTCGAGCCCCGCTACGACGTCTCGCCGACGATCCAGGAGCGCGCCTGGTCCTCGCCGATCTGGTACACGCCCGAGTAGGCACTCCTGATCGAGTCCCGGCACGCGTATAGTCCGCCGTCGAGAACCCATGAGCCTTGATGTCGAAGGCCACCTGGCCGCCGCCGAACGGTCCGTCTCGTCGCTCGAACACGACGGCCGGCCCGCTCGCTCGGTCACCCTCGACCGCGGATTCCCAGTCCCCCTGGAGGACCTCTGGGACGCCGTCACGAACAGCGAGCGGATCCCCCGCTGGTTTCTACCGATTACGGGCGAACTGAAACCCGGCGGCCGCTACCAACTTGAAGGGAACGCCGGCGGCGTCCTGACGGCCTGCGAACCGCCGTCGCGCTACGCCGGCGAGTCGGCAGAAGCGACCTAGCCGTCGCTGCGCAACACCGACACGAAAGCCTCCTGCGGAATGTCGACGGAGCCGACGCGCTTCATCCGCTTCTTGCCCTCGCGCTGCTTCTCGAGCAGCTTCCGCTTGCGGGTGATGTCGCCGCCGTAGCACTTGGCGGTGACGTCCTTGCGGAAGGCGCCGATCGTCGTACGGGCGATGATCTGACCGCCGATCGCGCCCTGGATCGCGATCTTGAACTGCTGGCGCGGGATCGTGTCCTTGAGGCGCTCGCAGTAGCGCAGCGCCCGTCGCCGCGCCTCGTCCCGGTGCACGAGCTGGGACAGGGCGTCCACCCGCTCGCCGTTGACCAGGATGTCGACCTTGACCAGGTCCGTCTCCCGTGAACCGATCAGTTCGTAGTCGAACGACCCGTATCCCTGGGTCACCGTCTTCAGCTTGTCGTAGAAGTCGAAGAACACTTCGGCGAGCGGCAACTCGCAGGTCAGCTCGATCCGTCCCACCGCCAGGTAGTGGATGTTCGTCTTGCCGCCGCGGCGCTCGAGGCAGAGTTCCATGACCGCCCCGAGGTACCGCTCCGGCAGCATGATCGAGGCCTTGATGTAGGGCTCCGAGACGGCGGCGATCTCGGACGGGTCGGGGTAGGCGGCCGGGTTGTCGATCCGCCGCATGGAGCCATCCGACATCTCCACCCGGTACCGCACCGACGGCGCGGACAGAACGAGCGAAAGCCCGTACTCCCGCTCCAGCCGCTCCTGGACGACATCCAGGTGCAGCAAGCCGAGGAACCCGCAGCGGAAACCGGAGCCGAGCGCCGAGGACGAGTCCTTCTCGAAGGTCAGCGAGGCGTCGTTGAGCGCCAGCTTCTCGAGTGCCCGGGTCAGATCCTCGTAGTCGTTGCTCGACACCGGGTAGATCGACGAGAACACGACCGGCTTCGCCTCCCGGTAGCCGGGAATCGGTTCGGCGGCGCCGCGCGCCACCGTGGTGATCGTGTCGCCGATGTCGATCTCCGAGATGTTGCGGATCCCGGCGATCACGTAGCCGACGGCCCCCGCTACGAGCTCGTCGCTCTGGCGACGCTTGAGCAGGAGGGTTCCCAGCTCCTCCACGTCGTGCTCGCTGCCGGTGTGCATCAGCCGGATTTTCTGCTTCGGGCGAAGGATGCCCTCGCGCACCCTAACCACCATGACGACACCGCGATACGGGTCGTACTGGGCGTCGAACACCAGCGCCCTGAGCGGCGCCGACGCGTCGCCCTCCGGCGGCGGTAGCCGGGCCACGATCGCGTCGAGCACGTCCTCGACCCCTTCACCCGTCTTGGCCGAGCACAGCACCGCCTCGAACGGGTCGAGGCCCAGGTCGCTGTCGATCTCCTCCCGGACCCGGTCCACGTCGGCGGACGGCAGGTCGATCTTGTTGATCACGGGGATGATCGTCAGGTCGTACTCGAGCGCCAGATAGAGATTCGCGACGGTCTGCGCCTCCACGCCCTGGGACGCGTCGATCAGGAGCAACGCCCCTTCGCACGACATCAGCGACCGGCGGACCTCGTGGGAGAAGTCGACGTGGCCGGGCGTGTCGATCAGGTTGAGGCGACACAGCCGGCCTTCCGCGTCCTGGTGCCGGAGGGTCACCGTGTTGCTCTTGATCGTGATCCCCCGCTCCCGCTCGATGTCCATCGAGTCGAGGATCTGGTCGCGGAAGTTGCGCTCCTCCACGGCGCCGCAGTGCTGGATCAGCCGGTCGGCGAGCGTCGACTTGCCGTGGTCGATGTGGGCGATGATGCAGAAGTTCCGGACGGACATGGACACTCCGCATCCTATGAGCTTGCGCCGCAGGCGGAATCCGGAAGAATTGCTTCCAGCGCGAAGTTGCTACCGTCGCAGCATGTCGACCCTGGCCTCCGCCGCCCAGACGACGATCCGCATCGTCGGCGCGCCGCTCGATCTGGGGCAGTCGCGCCGCGGAGTCGACCTGGGACCGACCGCCCTGCGGTACGCGGGCCTCAAGTCGGCCCTGGCCGGACTCGGCTACCGCGTGGAGGACCGCGGCAACATCGAGACCGTGGAACGCGACACGCTCGCGAACGGGCCCGGCCTCGACTTCCTCGAACCAGTCGTCGACGCCTGTGAACGCATCTGCGAGGCGACCAGCCAGGCGGTGATCGACGGCTCCGTGCCGCTCGTTCTGGGCGGGGACCACTCGATCGCCGTCGGCACGGTCGGCGGCGTCTCCCACGGGCACCGGACGGGCGTCTTCTGGATCGATGCCCACGGCGACTTCAACACGCCCGAGACGTCGCCCACCGGCAACCTTCACGGCATGCCCCTGGCCGCCCTCTGTGGTCACGGCTCGCCGGACCTCGTCAACGTGGGGCGACCCGGGGCCAAGCTGCGAACCGAGGACGTCGTCCTATTCGGCGTGCGCGACCTGGACCCGGGCGAGCAGGCGCTGATCCAGCAGACCGGCATCACCACGTACACGATGCGCCAGATCGACGAACGAGGCCTGGCGCCACTGGCCACGGAGGCCCTGGAGCGTCTCGACCACGTGGACCTGCTCCACGTGAGCCTCGACATGGACTCGATCGATCCCAGGGAAGCACCGGGCGTCGGCACGCAGGTTCCCGGTGGCCTGAGCTACCGCGAGGGCCACCTGTTGATGGAACTGATCGCCGAGCACGGAGGCATCGGTTCCGTCGACGTGGTCGAGGTCAACCCGATCCTCGACACGCGCAACCAGACCGCGAAGCTGGCTCTCGGCCTGCTGAGCTCCCTCTTTGGCCGCAGCATCCTGTAGGCGGCCCGCACGACGACCAGGAGAAGCCAATGTCCAACGACGAACGCCAGTACTGGCTGATGAAGAGCGAACCAGGCGAGTACTCCATCGACGACCTCGCCCGCGACGGATCGACCTACTGGGACGGCGTGCGCAACTACCAGGCCCGCAACTTCATGCGGGACCGGATGCGGATCGGCGACGGCGTTCTCTACTACCACTCGAACGCGAAGCCGACCGCCGTCGTCGGCCTCGCCCGGGTGTGCAGCGAGTCCTACCCGGATCCCACCCAGTTCGACCCGGACGACCCTCACTACGACCCGAAGTCGGACCCGGAGAATCCCCGCTGGTACCTCGTGGACATCGAGTTCAGGCTCAAGTTCGACGAGCCGGTGACGCTGGCCGAACTGCGCCAGCGGCCGGACCTGGAAGGGATGGCGCTGCTACGGCGCGGACAGAGACTCTCGGTTCAGCCGGTCACGGCCCGGGAATGGGGGATCGTCTGCGCGATGGCGGACGTCTCCGCGGCCGGGTAGCCGGAGGAGACGGGTCTAGTCGACGCTCGCGACGCGCACGCTGCCGGAGCCCGTGTCGAGGATCACGCTCGCATCGCCGTCGCCGGCGATGAAGCGCATCTCGCCCCGCGACTTGTGCAGCGTCTTCGCGATCGGCACGTCGACGTCGATTCCGCCGCTGCCGATGTCGATGTCGAACCGGGCCGACAGATCGTCCGGAACCAGCATGACGATGCCGCCGGAGCCGGTATCGATCTCGAACCTGCCGTCGCCCATCCGCTCGAGGGCCAGGTGCACCCTGCCGCTGCCCGTGTCGATCACCGCGGAGTCGGCGCCCGCTGCCTCGACCCGCACACTGCCACTCCCGGTGTCGATCGCGAACCGTTCGGCCTCCAGGCCATCCACCGTGACCCCGCCGCTGCCCGTGTCGATGTCGATCGCCCTGGCGGCCACCTCCGTCACCGCCACCGAGCCGCTGCCGGTGTCGATCGAGAGCACCGAACCCTCGAAGCCGTCGAGACTTGCGCCGCCGCTGCCCGTGTCCATGACCAGCCGGCCGCGCACGTCCCGCACCGCCAGGCCGCCGCTGCCGGTGTCGATCTTCACGTCGCCGTCGAGGCCGGCAGCCTCGATCATGCCGGCCCTGCTCTTCAGGTCCAGATCAGCAGTGACATCGGACACATCGATGTCTCCGGCCCCCAACTCGACCTTGAGCGACCGGCCCTCCGGAACCCGAATCGTCACATCGGCCCATGCTTCCAGGCCGCTGCCCGTCCTCTCGATCCGGATGCGGCGGCCCGACATGGAGCGGAGGATCTCGCCCAGCAGACTCTCGGAACTGCCCGGCCGGCGCGACCACAGGTTGGCGCGGCGGCGGCTGAACTCGGGGTAGACGTACCGTCTCTCCTCATCGACCGGAAACTCGACCGCCAACCGGGCTCGCGACCCGCGCGTGTCCTGGTCCAGCCTGATGTTGTCCCGCGTACCGTCCCTGCCGCGAACCGACACCTCGACTTCGAACTGGCTGCCGGTCGCCGGCCCGATCTCCATCTTTCCGATCAGACTGGACACGGTGAGGGAGTTCGCGTCGAATCGGTGACTCTCGTCGAACTCGCCGAACGCGGGGACGGCCAGGAACGCGGCCGCGAACAGGGCGCCGAAGCCCGCGGTGCAAACCGGGCTGCGGAACGCGCGGGCAGTGTTGCGGTTCGGGGCATCCGGTACGGAACTCGAGGGTCGAATGGTCATCGCTCTCTCCTGGTTTCGGTGCTGAGAGTTGCGGCGCGAGACGCGCCCTTCACCGTTACACAACGCAGGCGAGAAGGCAGGGTTTCACGGCCAGACCGCCGGCTACAGGCTGCTAGGGTTTCGAGTGACGCGGGAGGGTGGTTTCCAGCCATGGCCAGCTACAACATGAACCAGGTCCGAACCGGACTCAAGGTGCTCGAGGGCGGTGAACCGAACGTGCTCATCTCCTGCGACTTCATCAAGCCCGGCAAGGGCCAGGCGTTCACCCGCGTCAAGATGCGCAACCTGCTGAGCGGAAGAGTCAACGAGAAGACCCTCAAACCCGGCGATCTGCTCCCGGGCGCCGATGTCGTCGACACGTCGATGCAGTACCTCTACAGCGACGGCGAACACTGGTTCTTCATGAATCCCGACACCTACGACCAGGTCGAAGCCGACGTGCAGGCCCTCGCCGGCGCCGAGCAGTGGATCAAGGAAGAGGACATCTGCAACGTCACGCTCTGGAACGGTCATCCCATCCAGGTCAAGGCGCCCAACTTCGTCATCAGGGAAGTCGTCGAGACGGATCCAGGCCTCAAGGGCGACACGTCGAGCGGCGGCAGCAAGCCCGCCAGACTCGAATCCGGTGCCACCGTGAAGGTCCCGCTCTTCATCCAGCAGGGCGAGTCGATCCGGGTCGACACCCGCACCGGGGAGTACGTCTCCCGCGCGAAGACCTAGGGCCGCACGGTGACCGGCAACGGCGCCGACTGGCGCCCCACCGCAACGCCTGAGGCACTGCGCCGGCGGGCGTCGATGCTGGCCGAACTGCGCGCCTTCTTCGCCGAGCGGGACGTCCTCGAGGTCGAAACGCCGCTTCTTTGCACCGAGACCACGCTCGACCTGCATCTGGACAGCATGGGCTGTCAGGTCGAGGCGCCGGGTTTCCCGAGCCGCCGGATGTACCTCCAGACCTCGCCCGAGCTGGCGATGAAACGGCTTCTGGCCGCGGGTTCCGGGTCGATCTACCAGGTCTGCAAGGCGTTCCGGGGCGGTGAGCGAGGCCGCTGGCACAACACCGAGTTCACGATCCTGGAGTGGTATCGCGTCGGCTGGGACCACGTGCGGTTGATGCGCGAAGTGGTGGCCCTGATCGAGGCCCTGCTCGCCGGCTCCCACCACCTCGAAG
Source organism: Acidobacteriota bacterium (assembly GCA_026708285.1). Taxonomy (GTDB): domain Bacteria; phylum Acidobacteriota; class Thermoanaerobaculia; order Multivoradales; family Multivoraceae; genus Multivorans. The sequence goes on along the minus strand of JAPOVF010000138.1, from coordinate 5,327 downwards.
AAGCGGTCTACGCCAGCTACGCCGAACTGATGAAACGTCACGCGGGTCTCGATCCGCACGACACGCCGGACCAGGATCTGCGCCGGGCCGTGGAGCACTGCTCCTCGGTCCAGGACGCCCGTGATCTCGACCGCGACGACCTTCTTTCCCGCCTGTTCGCCCTGAAGGTCGAGCCGACGTTCTCGCCCGACCGGGTCACCATCGTGTTCGACTACCCCGCCTCCCAGGCCGCGATGGCCAGGATCGGAACCAGCGATCCAAGAACGGCGGAGCGCTTCGAGGCCTACGTCGGCGCCATCGAACTCGCCAACGGCTACGGCGAACTCACCGACCTTCGCGAACAGCGGCGGCGGCTCGAACACGACCTGATCCAGCGGCGCGAATCGGGCCGCCCGGAGCCGCCGATCCCACCCCGCTTTCTCGCCGCGCTGGAGAGCGGCCTTCCCCGCTGCGCCGGCGTCGCGCTGGGCTTCGATCGCCTGCTCGGACTCGACCTGGGCGCGCGCCGAATCGACGATCTGATCGCCTTCCCGGTCGAGCGGGCCTGACCCTCCGCCCGCTACGTCCGGGACGGGGACGCCGACACCGCGGCGGCTGGGCCGGGCGGCAGCACTTCGAGAAGTTCGACCGCCGGCCGCTCGTCGCAGAAGATCGTCGCGAGACGTCCATACACCCGCCTGGCCTCGCCGCCCGCCTCCACGATGCCGAAGTGGCGGCGCATCTCGGCGTCCGGCTCGATCTCGAGCAGGCTGTGCGTACTGATCCTCCGCAACTGCCGGTGGCGAATCAGGATGTGACCGAGCGGCACGTTCTCGCTCAGAATGTCGGGGCGTGCTTCGTCGGTCGCGAAGCGCAGGTTGAAGAGCATGATGCCGAACTGCACCACCACGGCACCATCCCGCCCGAACGTCCCGCCGGCATTCGCGGGTCGACGAAGGAGAATCCTCCGCGCGTAGTGGTCACCGTGGAGCACCCGGTCCAGAACGACGACTTCGACCGGACCGCGATGGTGCGCCTCGAGGGTCACCGTCATGTGGCTCTCATGGGCCAGCAGGCTCCGTTGCGGCTGCGGCACGGCGCGCGCCGGGACGACGGTCGCCCGCGGCGCATCCCTGCCGAACAGGCCGTAGAGGTCACCGATCGTGTGGGGCAACGCTTCAACCAGCTTCATCAACTGCCCCTCCGGCGGTCGCGCGGTGCGCCTGCGCGAGACCTTCGCCCGCGACCGCGTCGGCTCCGTCTCCCGGCTTCCAGCAAGACGGCGCCATCGACCTGGGGCTCCAGCACGGACCGGCGCCAACCCTCGATCTCGCCGGGCCAGACCCAGGCTCCCCGCTCCAGACTTCGCCCCGCCCAGGTTTCCAGAGTCCGCCGGGGCACCAGCGTCTCGGCCGGAACATCGAGTTCGCCCGCGACCCGCGCGACCAGCTCGCGCAACCGCTCCGTAAGGCGGCTGGCCGATCGCCCTCCCGAACGCTCCAACCGTTTGGGAAGGTCGCTCTCCGGCAACGCCGCGGCGCCGCCCACGAGGTCCAGGACAGCCGGACCGTAGCGGCGGGCCTGCCTCGGGCCGAGCTCCTTCACCGCGGCCAGATCCTGACCGTTCCGGGGCATTCGTCTCGCCAGGTCGATGACCGTCTCGTCCCTGAGCACGAAGCCCCTGGGGAGATCGCGTCTCCGTGCCCGGCGCTCCCGCCACGCGCAGACCGCTCGCAGCGCGGCGAGTTGACGACGGGACATGCCCGGTCTCCCCAGCCGTTTGAACGACCACTCCGGATCGAGACGCGCCTCCGCCGCCCTCAGCAGGCGGTCGAACTCCTCCTCAGCCCAGGCCTCGCGCCCCTGTTCCGCAAGCCGCGACCGCAATCGCTCGTACGCAGGCAGCAGATAGGCAACGTCGAGGCCGGCATACAGGACCTGTTCCTCGCTCAGCGGACGCCGCAACCAGTTGGACCGCTGCACCCCCTTCGCCAGTTCCACATCGAACAGCCGGGAGACGAGATGCACATAGCCCAGGGAACCGCCGAGGCCGCACAGAGTGGCTGCGACCTGGCAGTCGAACAGCCGCTCGGGGGCGAAACCGAAGACGTGATGGAGGATCTCGAGGTCCTCGCTCGGCGAGTGAAAGACCTTGGTCACCCCTCTGGACCGGATCACCTCCGCGAGTCCGGAGCAGTCGCGTACGGCAACCGTGTCGATCAGGTAGCAGCCGGCGGAGTCGGCGACCTGGATCAGGCCCAGGCGCGGGAAGAAGGTCCGTTCGCGTACGAACTCGGTGTCCAGGCCCACCGCAGGCTCACGCAGCCAGCCCCGAGCGAGCTCGGCCAGGCGATCGTCACGGTCGACCACCTCGGGAGGCGGCGGCGGTGGAAGTCTCGTCATAGAATCTGGTCAGCCCTCGGGAGAACTCGGATTCCGCCATGACCTCCAAGTCCGTACCTCTGATCGTACTCGGGGGCAGCGACCGTCGCCCGGCCTACATGCCGCCCGGGGGCCGCTCCAAGCACCCGCTGGCAGGCATCAAGGGCGTCGAAGTGAAGATCGGCGGCAGGCCGCTGATCGAGGTCGTCATCGACCGCATCCGCCAGGCCGGCGTCTTCGATCCGATCTACGTCGCCGGGCCCGGTCACGCTTATCGTTCGCTTTCCGACGGCGTCTCCGTCGACACGGACGGCGGCTTCGGACGCAACATCCAGGTCGGCGTCGAGACCGCCCGGCGACTGCACGGCGACGGGCCTCTGGCGGTGACCACCTGCGACATCGTCCCCGAACCGGGCGAACTGCGGATGGTGGTCGACGACTTCTGGCGTCACAGTCCTCTGGACTTCTTCTTCCCCATGATCAAGGCGCCCCAGGACCCAGAACGGCTCGGCGCGTCGAAGTGGAAGCCGCAGTACCACGTCCAACCCGAGGGGGGATCCGCACCGGTTCCCATCCTGCCCGGCCATCTGGCGATGTTCGACTCCGCGGCGCTCCGGTGGAAGTTCATCTACCGGTTGATGGACCTCGGCTACCGCACCCGCAACCGGCCGATCCTCTACCGCAACGCCTACATGGCGCGACGCCTTCTCTGGATCATGCTCGTTCAGGACTTCATCCACCTGCTGAACCTCCGGCTGCCCACGTTCACCTGGGACACGCTGCTGTCCGGCACGCGGGCGGCCCGGCGCCTGAAGGAGAAGGTCATCCAGCAGTCCGAACTCGAGTTGGCGCTGCGCCGCATGTTCATCAAGCGACGCCACCGCCGCAGGCACCCCGAGCGCAAGGTCCGCATGCCCGTCGTCGACGCGATGTCGCTGGCGCGCGACATCGACACCCAGGAAGAGGCGCTCGCCTTCGGAGCCGTCACTGCGTGAACGCGGGCGCCCGCGCCATCCGTACGGCGATCCTCGCCGCACTGCTCTCCGTGCCCGTGACGGCGGAGCCCCACTTCGTCCTGCTCTCGGTCGACACGCTGCGAGCCGACGCGGTGGGAGCCTACGGCGCCCAAGACGCAACGACGCCGACGATCGACGCGCTGGCCGAGGCGGGAGTGCTCTTCGAGGACGCCCAGACGACCATCGGCAAGACCGGCCCCGCCTTCGCTTCGATCTTCACGTCGCTCTACCCGCCGACACACGGTTCCCGTCGCAACGCGCAGCGGATGCGGAGCGATGTCCCCGTCCTGGCCCAAATCCTGGGCGACGCCGGCTACGAGGCAGCCGCCTTCATCTCGAACTGGACGCTGCGAGCCGACCTGGTCGGCCTCGACCGCGGTTTCGATCACTACGACGAAGAGTTCAACCAGTCGCGCAACGCCGCCGGCGTCATGGAGCGAAGCGCCGACGATGTCGCCAGGACCGCCGAGCGCTGGCTCCGCCGTCGCGCCCGTGACGAGGAACGAAGCGGGCGGCCCCTGTTCCTGTGGGTCCACTTCTCCGACCCCCACAGCCCCTACCTGGAACGCACCGGTTTCACACCGGCCCGGCCGCCCAGGGAGCAGCGCACCGCCGGCTGGCAGAAGCGCTGGCGCTACCAGTCGGAAGTGAACTACGTCGACCACTGGATGGGCAGGCTGTCCAGGACGATCGAGGAGGTTCTGCCCGGTCTCCGCTTCACCCTGTTCCTCAGCGACCACGGCGAGAGCATGGGCGAGCACGGTTACTGGGGGCACGGCAAGAACGTGCACTGGCCGAACGCCACGATCCCGATGATCCTCGCCGGCCCCGGGGTTCCCGAGGGCCGGAAAGTCCAGGCGCCTGTCGGCGTGATCGACGTGCTGCCGACCGTGCTCGACTTGCTCGGCCTCGAAACACCCGAGGATGTCGAGGGCCGGAGCCTGGCTCCGTTCCGAACCGGGGACGATGGAAGCGCTACGCCGCGCTACGTCATCGGCGACAAGCACAGTGCCTTGACTGCGAAGTCGCGCCGCAACGCGCCCTACGAGAATCCGCTCCAGATCAGTCTCGAGGTGAACGGAGCGAAGGTCCTCCACGACTTCTCGAAGCGGAAGACGACCTACTTCGATCTGACCGCTGATCCCCGTGAGGAGCGGCCGCTCGACAAACCGCCCGTCGACCTCGTGCCGCCCCTCGGCCGCCGCCTGGTGAACTGGTATCGGGACCTGGAGAAGTACGAGGCGAAGAGCGGAACCGTCCTCAGCGAGGACGACATCAAGCAGCTCAGGAGCCTGGGCTACATCGAGTAGGTCAGTCGCCCGCGCTGACCAGAACGATGCAGTCGGCGAGCAGGCCGGTCGCGGTTTCGATCTCGTCGGGAGCCGGCAGCGTCGGTGCGATGCGGATGTTCCGGTCCTGCGGATCGAGACCGTAGGGGAAGGTGGCGCCGGCCGGCGTCAGCTTGACCCCCGCGTCACCCGCCATCTCCACGACTGCCCTTGCGCAGCCGGGCTCGGTGTCCAGGCTGACGAAGTAGCCGCCACGGGGCCGGCTCCAGGAGGCGACCTCCAGGCCGCCGAGACGCTCGTCGAGCACGCGCAGCACGGTCTCGAACTTCGGCCGGATCAGATCCGCATGTCCCTTCATGTGATCGCGCACCGCGGAGAGGGAGCCGTCGAAGAAACGGGCGTGGGCAAGCTGGTTCAGCTTGTTCGGGCCGATCGTCTGGATCGAGCGGAAGCTCCGGATCCAGTTGCCGTTCCTGGGGCTTGCGGCGACCGCGGCCAGACCGGCGCCGCCGAACGTGACCTTGGAGAACGACGTGACGAGCAACGCTCGATCCTCGTGGCCGTGCGCCGCGCAGCGGTCGTAGAGGTTCGCCAGGGGGTCCGGCTCGCCCTCGAACGCGTGCAGGGCGTACGCGTCGTCCCAGATCACGCGAAAGTCCGG
>JAPOVF010000079.1 GCA_026708285.1 Acidobacteriota bacterium | reverse complement strand
CGCCGACCGCCTCGCACAGCGGATTCGGCACGCAGAGGGAAGGGACGCGGTTCGGGTTCCTGTATGGCACCGCGACCGATTTCGACAGCGAACAGCTTGCGGCCCTGTACCCGGACAGCAAGCACTATCTCGATGCCTGGAACGCGGCACTGGACCGGCTGATCGAGCAGGGCATGATCCTGCCCGAGGACGCACCGGCGATGCGGCAGCGCACAGAGGAATGGGCGGCGCGGCTAGACGGCTGACCGGCTGTCTGTTGCTGGGAGTCGTGCTGTGTGCCCCGGTGCACGCAGCTCAGGAACCGGCCGCCGCGCAGACCTTTGCGGACACGGTGTCCGTGACCGAGCTACTCGTCCACGTCGTGGTGACGGGTCGGGACGGCGACCCCGTGACAGACCTGGAGCAGGAGGACTTCGTCGTCCATGTGGATGGCGATCGGGGCGAGATCACGGGGTTTCGGCGTACGCTCCTGCGCGAGCAGGCAACAAACCGAAGCGCAGGCGCAGTCGTGGCGGAGGGGCCGAGGGGGCCGCCCGTCAGCGTCGTCGTCTATCTCGACGAGGCCGGTACGCGGTTCTTCGACCGCCGGCGCTTTCTGCACAGAGTGCAGCGCGAAGCGGAGGCCCTCCGCGCCTGGAACGCGCGATTCGCTCTGGTCACGTCCGGGGACCACGTACAGATCCGGGTGCCCCCGACGGAAGATCTGGATGCCGTACTGGCTGCGGTCGACGCATTGCCCCTGCCCAAGTGGCGGTCTCGTCAGACCGGGCGGCACTTCCAACGCGCAAGGGAGCAGGTCGGCGAGGTCCTCTTCGCCCCGTATGGCGATGGCTGCGGGGAGGGGTTCCCTCAGGTGACGGCCCTCGTCAAGGGTTACGAAGTGCGGGAGAGGCGGCGGACGGCGGAGCGACTGGATGCCCTCTGGGATGTGGTCACGGCGTTCAGCGGTGTTCCGGGCAGGAAGGTAGTCCTCTACGTCGGCAACGGCTTCGCTCAAGTGCCGGGAGAAGAGCTCCACGACTACGTACTCCGGCACTGTCTTGGCGTGGGGTCCGGTGGCGGGGCGGCTCTGCTGGGGCCGGGCGGCGAGTCGAGCAAGCTCTTCGACCAGGTGGCCGCGCATGCGAACGCGAACAACACGACGCTCTACATGCTGGACGCTGGCGGCGTGCCCTCCATCTCCCACTCCGGGCGCTCCTGGAGACTGAACCGGCAGGGCGGGATGACGTATCTGTCCCGGAAGACGGGCGGTCGCACCCTCTTCAACTCGAACGCCCTTGGCCCCTTGCTGGACGACGCGGAAGAGCACCTGGACGCTTCCTACGAGCTGGCCGTCGCAGTCGCCGACCAGAAGCCCGGAGCACTGAGGCAGATCGACGTGGAGCTGGCTCCGACGCTTCGGCGCCAGGGACACCGCCTCGCCTATCGCCGGTCATGGCAGGACAAGTCACGGGACCAGATGATCGCCGAGCGGCTCGTCAGTACGGCCTGGCTGGACGGGAACTGGCTCGCCGAGGCGGCGAACCCCTTGAGCGTGGCGATGCGCTTCACGGCGACAACGCCTCTCGAGGCGGACGGCGATCGGCGGAGACGCAGGAACCGCGAAGAGGTTCACGAGCTCGTGGTCCGGGTGGCGATTCCCGAGTTGGCGGCAACGCTGCTGCCAGGCCCCGATGGCGACAGGGGCACGCTGGGCCTCTGGCTGATGGCCGTGGAGAGGAACAAGGGGTACCGGACTCCGGTGCGGCGGATGCTCCTCGAGCTTGGAGGCCCCGAGGGCCTCCGGTCCCATGGGGGCTTTCACTTCGTCGACCTGGGCGTGAAGCTCTGGGAAGGGGAGTACACGGTCGTCCTGGGCGTGGTGGACGAGCCAACCGGGACGATGTCCGTCCTGCGCGAGGCGACCTCCGTTCCCTCGACCGGCTGAGGCCGCGCCGCTTCCTGTCACAGGCCGTAGTACTCGCGGTACCAGTCGACGAAGCGGGGAATGCCGACGTCGATCGTGGTGGTCGGTTCGTAGCCCAGGGATTTCCTGGCCGTCGTGAGGTCGGCCGACGTCCGCACGACGTCGCCTGGCTGCATCGGCAGGAACTCCTTGTCGCCCTCGCGGCCGCAGCTCGATTCGATCTGCCGGATGAAGGCCATCAGCTCTTCGGTGCGGCCGGCGGCGAGATTGCAAACGAGGTTCTCGTGGTTGCGGTCGATCGCCGAGACGACTCCGGTCACGATGTCGTCGATGTAGGTGAAGTCCCGGTGCATCCGGCCGTGGCCGAACACCTTCATGCGCTCACCGCGCAGCAGGGCGCCGGTGAACAGGAACAGCGCCATGTCCGGACGCCCCCACGGGCCGTAGACGGTGAAGAAGCGCAGGCCGGTGACGCGCAGGCCGTAGAGGTGGTTGTACACCGAGCCCATCAGCTCGTTCATCTTCTTCGTCGCGCCGTAGAGGGAGCACTGTGCCGACGT
>JAPOVF010000032.1 GCA_026708285.1 Acidobacteriota bacterium | reverse complement strand
CTTCTCGAACTTCTCGTCGATCGCGATCCAGATCGGCGGCATCGGCGGCATCGCGCCGGAACGCAAGAGCGAACTCGCCAGCCTCGGCCTCAGAGCGATGATCGCCGGGACCCTGGCGTGTCTGCAGACGGCGACGATCGCCGGCCTGCTGATCTGAGGCGGTCGCGTTGCGCGCTCCGCGGGAGCGGAAGGACGACGCGGGCCGCCTCGTCCCGATCGCGCAGGTGTTCGGTCTGTGGGCGTTCGCCGCAGCGCAACCCGTCCTCGACCTGATCGGCGGAGAACCGGGCTTCCTGGTGGCTCACCGGCTGACGGGGTTTCCGCTCGCTGCCCTGGCCCTCGGCCTCGCGGTCGGCATCCCGGCGATCCTGGCGGCGCCGCTCGCTTTCGCCGCCGTCAGCGGGAGCCGCCTCGGGCTCGTGTGGATGGACGGCGTTCGAGCCTTGCTTGCGGCGGCGTTCCTGCTCCAACTGAGCCACCGGCTGCCGGTCGCGGCGGCCCTGGTGCTGGCGGTTGCCGGAGGCGCCGGCGCCGCCCTCTGCCTGCGCCGCTACCGCGCCTTCTCGAGCCTCGTCGGCGTGACCGCTGCCGCGGCGATCATCGCGCCGCTCGTTTTCCTGCTCCGGCCGGGCGTTCGCGATCTGCTCCTGACCGGACCCTCCGCCGACCCCGGCGCCCAGGTCGCCGAGGCGCCAGCCGTTCCGTCGAAGGTGCCGATCGTCTTCGTGGTCTTCGACGAATTGCCCACGAGTTCGATTCAGCTTCCGGACGGTTCGATCGATGACCGGCGGCACCCGTCCTTCGCCGCCCTGGCGGCAGGCGCCGACTGGTACCCGCTGGCCCTGACCACGTCCAGCCAGACGGAGAAGGCGATTCCCACCCTGCTGACAGGCAAGTTGCCCCGGCCCGACGCCAACGCGCACTACAGCACGCATCCGGCGAACCTCTTCTCCTGGCTGGGCCGGGGCGGCTACCGGGTGGTCGCGTACGAAGCGTTCACCCTCCTCTGTCCGCCGGTCGTCTGCGACGAGCCGCCGCCAGTCAGGCCCGAAGAGCGGCTTGCCGCCGTGGCTGACGACCTCGCCGTCGTGTACGGCCACCTGTTGCTGCCGCCGGCGCTCCGGACCGGTTTGCCGGAGGTCGACCAGACCTGGACCGGATTCCGTGACCGGCGCCGATCGGCGGGGCAGGCGGAAGAGGAGGGCCGCCGGGGACTTCACCAGGATGTTCCGCGTGTCGTCGACGACTTTCTCCTCGAGCTGGAACACCATCGGAGCGGTACGCCGGCGCTGTACTACCTGCACCTGAACCTGCCCCATGTTCCGTTCCGGTACCTTCCTTCCGGCAGGGAGTACGTTCCCGCCGGCGCGCCGGTGATTCCCCCGGGTCTCGACGATCCACAGGTACTCGAGGACGAGTGGCTCTACATCCAGGGTCTCCAGCGGCACCTGCTCCAGGTGGGCTACGCCGATCGCGTCCTGGGCCGGATCGTCGACCGCCTCAGGCACATCGACCTCTACGATCGGGCCCTGATCGTCGTCACGGCGGATCATGGCTTCCGTGCCGGAGCGCTGCGCCGGGCAGCCAGGGAAGCCGACTTCGAGGAACTTCTGGAGGTTCCGCTGTTCGTCAAACGGCCGGGCCAGCAGGAGGGACGGGTCGTCCAGCACGTGGTGCAGACGATCGACATCCTGCCGACGATCGGCGCCGCACTTGCTGCCGAGCCGCCGTGGGAAGTCGACGGCAGGCTCCTGAGCGATGCGTCGGAACGGAAGCTCACCGTGTGCTGTTACGCGCCGCCTACCCCGGCGACGCTGAGCTTCCGGACCGATCCGGTCAGGCGTCAGGGCACACTGGATCGGCTCCACCGGTTGTTCGGCGCGGAGGCCGCGTCGCCGGCCGGTTCCGGAGACCCGTTCGATGGTGTCTTCGCGGCCGGACCGAGACCGGATCTCCTGGGCCGCGCGGCCGCCGACCTTCTCGGGGACCTCAGGGACGGTGGGAGTTTCCGGGACGTTCGCGCGCTCCTCACGGCGCGAGACGCCTACGAGGACGTGAGGCCCGAGAGCGGCTTCGTGCCGAGTCTGGTCGGCGGTCGGATGGAACCCCCTGTCGCCGACGGAACGGCGCTGGCGGTGGCCGTGGACGGCATCGTGCGCGCCACGACCGAGACCTTCACGCACCGTGGCGCCAGCCGCTTCTCGGCGCTGGTTCACGAGCGGTGGTTGCCGGCTGGCGGTCGTCGGGTCGAGATCTACGCGATCGAGGACGGCGCCGGCGGTACCGCGTTGCGACCGTTGCCGTACGCCGAGTCGTCGCGCTAGGGAGCAGCGCCTGCCGCGGCGGGGACGATCAGGAGCAGTTGAATCGCGTCGAAGAGGAAGTGGGCGGCGATGGCGGGCCAGATGTTGCCGCGCCAGAGAGTCAGCAAGCTGAAGGCGATCGAGAGCAGGGCGACGCCCAGGAG
>JAPOVF010000027.1 GCA_026708285.1 Acidobacteriota bacterium | reverse complement strand
GAACTCGGCGAGACGAAACAGACGGCCTTCCAGGTCGACGCCTCGGCCGGCGCGCTGAGCGGGTCGGTTTTCGTCTTCAAGGGGGACAACCAGATAGACGGCGACGACAGGATCCAGGGCATAGGCGCCGCGGTGGGCTATTCGGTCGAGACGGAGAGCTTCGAACTCGGCCTGAACCTCTCCTACACCAACGACCTGGGCGATTCGGACGCGTTTGAAGGGGGCTTCATGGGCCGCACAGCAGGCCTTTCGGCGAGCGCGATGCTGACGATGGGAAGCGTCTCGGTGCTCGGCGAGTATCTGGGAGCAATGGATACGTTCGGCGCGGATTATGTCGCGTTCGGCGACTACGGCGCGAAACCCTCAGCCTGGATGCTCGAAGCGGCCTACGGGTTCGAGTTGGCCGGCAAGGAGGCGACGCTGGCCGCAAGCTACCAGACGACGGATGAAGCGCTTGCGATTGAGCTGCCGAAAAAACGCGTGCTGGTCGGTCTTTCTGCCGAGGTGATGGACGGGGTCTCGCTGGGCGTCGAATGGGCGCGTAACACGGACTACGACGTCGATGACGGCGGAACCGGCGAGGACACCGACACGTTCACCCTACAGCTGGCCGCTGAATTTTAGTCGGCGCCAGGGTGCGGGCAGACCGCGCGGAGAGGAGGTTCCTCGCATTCCGGCGGACGGCGGCAGGTGCGCCCCGGCCGCACAAGCAGGGCGTGGTATTCGTTCAAGAACAGGGCCAGCAGGGCCATCATCCACCAGTCGAGAGACGCACGTGAGGAGGAACCTGAAGGATGAACATCGCATACGTTTTCGCCACCGATATGTCGGCGACCTACAAGCTGGGCACCATGATCCTGCCGCAACTTGAAGCCGGCAACCACGGGGTGAACGTCGTCGGCATGTTTTTCTTCGACGACAACCTGTTCTGCCTGCGCGAGGGCGACGAGATAGGCGAGCGCCTGGCCAAGGTCGCCGCGGAGCAGAACATCCTCCTCATGGTCTGCGATCAGTGCGCTGTGCGGCGCAACCTCGCCGAGGGCACCTTCGAGCAGTGCGGATCGGGCGACGTCAAGGCGAAGGGCCTGGTGGCCGGCGTGAGCGCCGGCTGCTTCCCGCAGCTCTACGCCGCACTCGCCCCCGCCGCGCCCGATTTGGTCATCACCCTTTGAGTGAGGGAACGAAAGTGCCCCTGGCAGAGAGACTTCCCGTTACCGTCCTGTCCGGTTTTCTCGGCGCAGGCAAGACCACTCTTCTCAACAACGTGCTCAAAAACCGCGAGGGCATGCGCGTCGCGGTCATCGTCAACGACATGAGCGAGGTCAACATCGACGCGGCGTTGGTCGAGCGCGGCGGTGCGGAACTCTCGCGGACCGAAGAGAAGCTGGTCGAGATGTCGAACGGCTGCATCTGCTGCACCCTGCGGGACGACCTGCTCGCCGAGGTCTCGAAGCTCGCGCTGGAGAAACGCTTCGACTACCTGCTCATCGAGTCCACGGGGATCTCGGAGCCGATTCCCGTCGCACAGACCTTCACCTTCGAGGACGAGAACGGTGTGAGCCTGAGCCAGGTTTCGCGCCTCGACACGATGGTCACAGTCGTGGACGCGGCGAGTTTCCTGCGCGACTACAACAGCGCCGTGGCGCTCCAGGACCGCGGCGAGTCGCTGGGCGAGGAAGATGACCGGACGGTGACCGACCTGCTCATCGACCAGATCGAGTTCGCAGACATCATCGTGCTCAACAAGCTCGATCTCGCGAGCACCGATCAGGCTCTCGAAGTCGAGGCCATTGTGAAGGCGCTCAACCCCGGCGCGAGGATTCTCGGGACGACGCGCGGACAGGTCCCGCTCGAATGCGTGCTCGAGACGGGCCTGTTCGACTACGAGAAGGCGGCGAGTTCCGCCGGCTGGATTCAGGAGCTTCAGGGCGAGCACACGCCGGAGACCGAAGAGTACGGGATCTCGAGCTTCACCTACCGGACGCCGCAGCCGTTCGACGCCGAGAAGTTGTGGGAGTTCCTGCACGACGACGCGAACTGGCGCGGCGTGCTCCGCTCGAAGGGCTTCTTCTGGGTCGCCGCCGACCATCGCGTCGCTTACGAGTGGGCTCAGGCCGGCGGCGTCAGCGATGTGAAGCCCAGTGGGTTGTGGTGGGCGGCCGTGCCGAGCCAACACTGGGCGCACCCCGAGGGTCAGCGGCCCGACCAACGGCCGGACTGGCATCCGCGCTTCGGCGACCGTACCCAGGAGCTCGTCTTCATCGGCCAGCGGATGCAGGAAGCGGCAATGCGCGCTCGCCTCGACGCGTGCCTGCTCGACGAACGCGTCGCCGCCGCTGCCAGCGAGGTCTGGGCAGAACTCCCGAACCCGTTTCCGGTGTTTGCCGGGGCTGAGGAGTCAACATGACCGAAACGCCGCGCTCTACTCGCCCGGAAGCCGGCTTGGCTCGGAACGGTCCAGGAGGAT
>JAPOVF010000297.1:1414-2471 GCA_026708285.1 Acidobacteriota bacterium | reverse complement strand
CTCCGCCAGCGGATGCTGGATCGACTGGTTCTGGCCGATCGGCCGGCCGAAGACCCTGCGCTCGCGGGCGTAGTCCGCCGCCCGCTCCAGCGCGTTGCGGCCCACGCCGACCGCCTCGACGCCGATCAGGATCCGCTCCGGATTCAGGCTGTGCAGGATGTACTCGAAGCCCCGTCCCTCTTCGCCGATCCGATCCTCAGCCGGCACCTCGAGCCCGTCGATGAACAGTTCGTTCGAGTCGACCGCCGCGCGGCCCATCTTCGGAATGCGCCGGACCTCGACCCTGGTCCGATCGAGCGTCGTGTAGAACAACGAAAGGCCCTTGGTCGCCTTCCCGGTCTCGGCCCTGGGCGTCGTCCGCGCCAGAAGCATGACCCGGTCAGCCTCCTGAGCGGTCGTGGTCCAGATCTTGCGGCCATGAACGATGTAGCCGCCATCCGGCTGCCGCTCGGCGCGGGTCGTGATTGCCGTCGTTTCGAGCCCGGCATCGGGCTCGGTGACCGCGAAACACGTCTTCGCCCGACCTTCGATCAACTCGGGGAGGAAGCGGCGGCGCTGCTCCTCCGTCCCGAAGACGACGATCGGGTGCGGCCCGAAGATGTTGATGTGGATTGCCGAAGCCGCGCTCATGCCGCCGCCCGCGCGAGCCACTTCGTGCATGACCAGGGCGGCTTCGGTGACGCCCAGGCCCGAACCGCCGTACTCCTCCGGCATCGCGATACCAAGCGCACCGCACTCCGCCATGGCGCGGTGGAACTCGTTCGGGAACCGCACCTCGTTGTCGACCTCGAGCCAGTACTCGTCGTCGAAACCCGCACAGGTGCGGGCGATCCCCTCACAAAGCGCGCGCTGCGGTCCGGAAAGCGTGAAGTCCATTCAGCCAGCCGGAGTCGGCAGCAGCACGTACCGCGCCAGAACGGCGAAACCCCCGATCAGGATCAACGCGGCGGTCCAGATCAGGGCCAGCCGCTGCCACCTTTCGAGGTGGTCGAGCCCCCGCACTCGGCGCAGAACGGCGCGCAGCAGGAAGGGAAGGCTGGCGCCCCAGGCCAGGAGC
>JAPOVF010000297.1:0-1364 GCA_026708285.1 Acidobacteriota bacterium | reverse complement strand
GAGCCGCACCACGACGCGCACGAAGCGCAGGCTGCCCGCCTGCTGCCGCCTGAGCTTCTCGCGCCGGTCGCCGAAGTCGATCGCCATGTTCGCTTCCCGGTCTCCGCTCCCGAGCGAGCCGCTAGTCCCCGGCCAGGTCGAGCAGGAAGGCGTAGACGAGCGCCGTCTCGCGGTAGCTGTCGTAGCGACCGGAGGCGCCGCCGTGTCCCGCGCTCATGTTCGTCTTCAGCAACAGCAGGTTGTCGTCCGTCTTCGTGGCCCGCAGGCGGGCGACCCACTTGGCGGGTTCCCAGTACTGGACCTGGGAGTCGTGCAAACCCGTCGTCACGAGCATGTTGGGGTAGTCCTTCGCCTCCACGTTGTCGTAGGGCGAGTACGAGAGCATGTAGTCGTAGTACTCACGCTCCCTGGGATCGCCCCACTCGTCCCACTCGAAGGTCGTCAGCGGGATGGTCGCGTCGAGCATCGTGGTCACGACGTCGACGAACGGAACGTGCGCAACGACGCCGTCCCACAGGTCGGGCCGCATACTGAACACCGCGCCCATCAAGAGACCGCCCGCGCTGCCGCCCATCGCGTAGACCCGCGCCGGATCCGCGTACCCCGCGTTCTTCAAGTGTTCGGCGGCGGCGATGAAGTCGGTGAACGTGTTCTTCTTGTGGAGCAGTTTGCCGTCCTCGTACCAGGAACGCCCCATCTCTTCGCCGCCGCGGATGTGTGCGATCGCGTAAACGAAACCGCGATCCAGCAGGCTCAATCGCTCCGAGCTGAACCCCGCGTCCATGCTGGCGCCGTAGGAACCGTAGCCGTAGAGCAGCAGCGGACTGCCGCCCTCGGCCGGACGCAGATCCGGCCGGTAGACGACGGAAACCGGCACCTCGGTACCGTCCGCCGCGACCGCCCACAGCCGCTCCGTCCGATAGTCGGCCGACTCGAACCCGCCCAGCACCTGGTCCTGCTTGCGCAGGGTCCTTTCCCGCGTCGCCGGGTCGTAGTCGAACACGGACCGGGGCGTCGTCAGGGACTGGTAGACGTAGCGCAGCGTGCGGGACGACGGGTCCGGGTTGACGCTGAGACCGGCCGAGTACGTCGGCTCACCGAAGTCCAGGTCGTGATCTTCGATTCCGTCGACGCCCACTTCTTCGATCCGTAGCTGCCGCAGCCCCTCCCGACGCTCTGCCAGCACCAGGAAGCGGTCGAACAGTTCGAACCCCTCGAGCAGCACGTCGTCGCGGTGCGGTGTCTCCTCCCGCCAGGAAGCACGTCCGGTGGCGTTCTCGGCGGTCGACATGAGGCGGAAGTTCGGGGCCTCGTCGTTCGTGCGGATGAAGAAGCGTTCTCCCAGATGGTCGACGCTGTACTCG
>JAPOVF010000090.1 GCA_026708285.1 Acidobacteriota bacterium | reverse complement strand
GGCGCGATCGCCAGGTCGAGGGAGTCGAGGGCTCGCGTGTCGCCGTAGTCCTTGGTCAGTCCGCGGGCTTCGAGAAGCGGCGTGGGCCCAGTGTTCGATCCTTGCGATTCGGTCATTCTCCTCCTCCTTCTCCGTGCCAGACGTTGTCGCTCTCCGAAAGTGCACCGAGCCATCGGCGGTGCGCCCCCTGCGGCGCAGCAAGGTCAGCCTGCAGGTGGCGGCCGTCAGGCCGCTGGCCCCGGCGGGAGGGGCTCTTGCTCTGTTGGTCTCCGACTCCCGACTCGGCTCGCGATGCGAGAAGGGTCGGAGGCGGAGTCCGGTGTCGACTCAGCCCGTGGGCGGTCCGCGGGCGGTTTGCGGCCTGCGCTCGCCGCTCGCGAACCCGCCTTCGCTCTCCGGCCTCGGCGCGGCCGACGAAACGTCCAGGGGCTTCGCGCCGAGGCCTTTGCCGATCTGGTTGGTCGTGGCGCGGCCGATCTGGCAGGCGATGCAGGAATGGTCGTGCGTTGCCGCGGCCGTACCGACGGTGGCGTGGCTCGCGGCTGCCGAGGCTTCGGCGTCGTGATCGACCGAGCAGTGGGTAGCGTTCGTCTCGACGGCGTCGTGGCCGTGATTGTTCGCGTCCCAGACGCCCGTGAGCAGGATGGCGCACGTCAGCGCGAGGGCGTTGACGAAGGCGAGCGGCGACCTTGTCCGATCCAGCATCGGCTGTTGACCGTAGCAGAGGCCCGTGCGGCGGCTATGCTCCCGGCGAGTCGATGGGGGATTCGCGGCAGTTGCGAGTGGGCATCGTCGGCGCGGGGTTCCTCGCCGAAACCAGGGCGCGCTGCTGGAAGCAGGTCGTCTCGGCCAGCGTCGCCGGCGTCGTCTCGCGCCGCCAAGAGCATGCCGAGAACTACGCACAACGTTTCGACATCCCGGCCGTGTTCGACGACCTCGACGCCATGCTCGCCAGCCCGGCGATCGAGGTCGTCGATCTCTGCGTGCCCAACCGCCTGCACCGCGAGATGACCGAGGCCGCGGCCGCTGCCGGCAAGCACGTCATCTGCACCAAACCGTTGACCGCCTACACGGGCCAGGATCTGGCCGTCTCGGCCAGCGACGCCGAGGTCGCCTCCCGCGACCGTCGCGAGATGCTGCGAGTCGCCGAAGCGGATGCGCGGGCGATGGTCGAGGCGGCAAAGGGGGCCGGCGTGCAGCTTCTCTACGGCGAGAACTGGATCTACGCTCCGGCCTTCCGCCGCGCTCTCGGGCTGCTGGAGAAGGCGAACGCGGTTCTGCTGGAGATGCGGGGCGGCGAGTGTCACAGCGGCTCCCACTCTCCCTACTCGCGGGTCTGGCGGCATACCGGCGGCGGCGCGCTGATCCGGCTTGCCGCCCATCCGGTCGGCGCCATGATCCACCTGAAGCGGGTGGAAGGGTCGCGGCGGTCGGGCAAGCCGGTGCGACCCGCCTGGGTCAGCGCGGAGACCGCCGATCTGAGCGCGGTTGCCGGCGTGTCTGCGGACGAACTCCGCATCGCCGGGGAATGGGGCGAGGTCGAGAACTGGGGCTGCGCCACCATCGGCTTCGACGACGGCTCGCGCGCCGTCGCCTGGGGAGGCGATCACGTCCTCGGTGGAATGGAAAGCGGCCTCGATCTGTTTGCCAGCAGCTGTCGGCTGCGGCTCAGCCTGAGCCCGAACGACATGCTCCGCGCATACACGCCCGACGGGAGTGTCTTCGACGACGCCTACATCATGGAGAAGATCGACTCCGGCGCCGGCTGGACGACGCCGATGCCGGACGAGGACTGGACATCGGGCCAGCTCGGCATGTGCCAGGCGTTCGCCGCCAACCTGCTGGACGGCGTCGCCGCCGAGTCGGACGGCGAGCTTGGCCTGGAGGTCGTGCGGGTGCTGTATGCAGCGTATGTGTCGGCGGCGGAAGGGCGACGGGTAGGGTGCGCGTGAGTCACTGGAGGGACCGAGAATGAGATGTAGCAGTTGGATCAGGGCGGTCATGTGCCTGCTGCCGCCACTCCTGGGCACCGCTTCCACGGGGATCGCCGAGGCACAGAACGGTCCCTACCTTGGGTTGGAGTTGGGCATCGGCAACGGCGCGTCGATGACCCTGGACGGCACGGACAACGACGTCGCGACCACCTGTGACGGCTGGATCGTGCCGATCGACGGCACGAACGCGGGCTGCGATCCTCCGCCCTCGGCATGGTCTTCGGACATGGGCGGCAGCGACTCCGGGATGATGGGCGGCCTCGCGGTCGGCTATCGCTTCGGCAACGTCCGCGCCGAGCTCGAATACACCCACTCGGCGCTCTCCTACGACGCGACCGCCGATCTGGCTGCGACCGACGACGTGACCGTGGACAAGGCGCAGCAGGAACTCGAGATCGCGGAAACCCGGATCGAGACTGTGCAGTACGAGAGCTTCTTCGCCAACGCCTACTGGGACTTCGCGCCGGGCGCGAGAGTCTCGCCGTACGTCGGCCTCGGCCTCGGCACGGCGGACGCGTCGATCGACTACTTCAACCGGTGGAAACGGAACGGCGATCCCGACGCAATCACGACGTTCGCCGGTCATCCGGACGAGGAGAGCCTGCGGCGGATCGTCGCGGGAACGACGACGATCGCGAACACCAAGCTCAAGGACAGCGTGTCGGCCTACCAGGTGCTGGCTGGAGTCGACTTCTCGGTGAACGACTCGGTGACGCTCGGCATCAAGGCGCGCCTGGTCGAGTACGGCGACTTCGAAACCGGTCGCCTGCCCTGGGACCAGCTTCGGAGCCACCACTCGAGCCGCGGCCCCGGCGGGGCCGATGTCACCTATGTGATGTCGACCGGCGACCTGAGTATGTGGGGCGTCAGCCTCGGGATGAAGTACAGCTTCTGAGGCGAGGATGCGCGGTAGGGTACGCGGCCTCACCGCCCACGCAACCGCACGGAGTCCCGCGAATGCGATTCAGCTACTGGCCCGCCCCGACGATGCCCTGGTCCGACTTGCTGGAGATGTCCCGGCACGTCGAGGCAACCGGCTGGGACGGCATCTGGTACGCCGACCACTTCATGCCGAACGGCGAGGACACGTCGGCGCCGTGGGCGGAGAGCTGGACCACGATCGCGGCTCTGGCGGCGGTGGTGCCGCGCGTGCGTCTCGGCCCCCTGGTCACCGGCAACACCTACCGGCATCCGGCGGTGCTGGCGAAGATGGCGGCGACGATCGACCACATTTCCGGTGGCCGCGTCGTGTTGGGCTTGGGCGCCGGCTGGCAGGAGAACGAGCACCTGGCCTACGGCATCCCCTTCTACACTCTGGGCGAGCGACTGCGCCGACTCGACGAGGCGTGCCGGGTGATCAAGGTGCTCTATGGACGTCGGAGCGCGGACTACGTTGGCGATGCCTATCAACTGGTCGCTGCACCACTCGAACCCAAGCCGGTCCAGGACCCGCTGCCGCTGATGATCGGCGGCGGCGGCGAGAAGGTGACCCTGCGGATCACCGCCCAGCATGCCGACGAATGGAACGTCTGGGGAACGGTGGAGATTCTCAAGCACAAGATGGCGGTACTCGACGCCCACTGCGAGAACGTGGGGCGGGACCCGGCGGAGATCGAGCGATCGGCGGTGGCGCTCCTGTTCCTGAGCGACGACGAGGCGTTTCTGGCGAGGGTTCGCGGACGCGGCACCGCCATGCCGGCCAACGTTGGCGGCGTGTCGGAGATCACCGAGGCGGTCGGCGCCTACGAAGAGGCGGGCGTGCACGAGTTCATTGTGCCGGCGTTCAATCTCGGTGGCAGCGATCGCCAGAAGGAGGTCCTCGACCGGTTCATCGAGGAGGTCGCGCCGGCATTCCGGTAGCGGACTGCGCCGACAGCCTAGAATCGACACGCATGGGACCACGCCGCTCCGACCTCCAGATGTCGCCGGACGCAATGCTGGCACTTGCCAGGAAAGCAGCGGAGCTCGCGGTGGCCCGGATCGAGAGCCTGCCTGGCGAGAATGCCTGGGACGGAGAGTTCAAGGAGGGGCTCGAGCGCCTGCTACTCGAGAGTCCGCCGGAGGATGGCCGTCCGGCCGAGGAAGTCCTGCAGCGGGCCGTCGACGACATCCTCCCGATGACGACCCGACTGGACCACCCACGCTGCTTCGGGTTCGTTCCGTCGGAGCCGACCTGGCCCGGCGTGATCGCGGACTTCCTGGCCTCCGCCCACAACGTGAACGCCTGCACCTGGCTCGTCGCGAGCGGTCCGAGCCAGGTCGAACTCACTGTCCTGGATTGGTTCTGGCAGTGGCTCGGCTATCCGAAGGGCTCGGGTGGGCTGCTGACCAGCGGTGGTTCCGCCGCCAGCGTGGACGCGTTCGTCGCCGCCCGGGAAGCGGCCGGCAATCCCGAACGTCCGACCGTGTACATGAGCGACCAGAGCCACAGTGCCCAGGCCCGTGCCGCGATGATCGTCGGCGTCAGGCCGGAGTGCGTCCGCAAGGTCGCGACCGACGGGGACTACCGTCTCGACATGAAGGCGCTCGCTCGGGCCGTGACTGAGGACCGCGCTACGGGGCTTCAGCCGATCGCCATCTGCGCGAACGCGGGCGCTGCCAGCACCGGGGCGATCGATCCACTTCGGGCAATGGCGGACTACTGCCGGGCGGAGGACATCTGGTTGCACACGGACGCGGCCTACGGAGGCTTCGCGGCGATCACTGAGAAGGGCAGGGAGGCCCTGAGCGGTATCGAGCGCGCCGACTCGATCGGGCTCGACCCGCACAAGTGGCTGTTCCAGCCCTACGAGGTGGGCTGCCTGCTGGTGAAGGACGCGCGCAAGCTCGAGAAGGTCTTCGCGTTTGGCACCACGGTCCTTCAGGACACGATCTGGGGTGCCAACCACCCGAACATCAACGATCGTGGCCTGCAACTGAGCCGCTCGTTCCGGGCCCTGAAGATCTGGATGTCGATCCAGACGTTCGGGATGTCCGCATTCCGGCGCGCCGTGTCCAAGGGAATGGAGCTCGCCGCGCGGGCGGATGAGTACGTCCGACGGAGCCCGGTTCTGGAACTCCAGACACCGGCGTCGCTCGGCATGGTCTGCATGCGGGTCAACCCGGAAAGCGCCGGTCTGGAAGAAGAGACTCTCGAGGCGGTCAACCGCGAGGTGCTCGCGCGACTCTTCTGGGATGACCGCGCGTTCGTTTCATCGACGTCGCTCCATGGGGCCTTCGCGCTGCGGCTCTGCATCATCAACCACTCGACGGGTTGGGACGACGTGCGGGAGACGCTGGAGGCGATGGAGCGGTTCGGCAAGGACGCGCTGGCGGCGTAGAGCCCTGCCAGGCCGCTTACGGGTAGTACCCCGCCATCGTCCGCACGTCGGCGCCGCGGCGGTCCACTTCGACCCGCACCACGCGGAACTCGCTGTCCGGCTTGGTGCTCGTCGACTGGTACGTGAGCAGGTAGCGGTTCCGGAGCTCCCGTTCGATCTGGCGGTAGATCGCGTCGAGTTCGCTGACCTGATCGATGAAGAACGCCTGGCCACCGGTCTCTCCCGCGATGCGCTCGAGGACTCGACGGGTGGTTCTGTCCGTTGCCGCCTTCTTCAGTCCAATGGCGTAGATCGTCACCCCGGATCGGTGCGCGGTTTCCAGGGCGCTCTCGAACGTGAACGAGCTGTTCTCGTCCCTTCCGTCGGACAAAAGGAGCAGCGCCTTCTGGCCGCTGATGCCGTCGAAGTAGCTCAGGGCGTAGACCAGGCTGTCGTAAAGCGAAGTGGTGCCGGTCGCCTTGAGGCCCGAGAGCGCCCGCGCGAGCTGGCCCGTGTCCTTCGTGAACCGGCTCTCGACCTGGGTGCGGTTGGCGAAGGTGAGGATCGCCATCCGGTCCTTGGGTTGAAGAGCCGTGTCCACGAATCGGCGCGCGGCGGTCCGGACCTCATCGATCGAGTCCTCCATCGAAGCGGACGTGTCGATCAGGAGGCCGGCGTGGAAGGGTGTGTCATCGACCCATTCGAAGCGGCGGACCGTCTGCGGAACGCCGTCTTCGGTGACCGCGAAACGACCCTGCTCCAGTCCGGGTACCGGTCGCCCCCGTTCGTCGACGACGCTGGCGAAGAGTTCGATGTACTGCACGTCGATCCGCTCGATCGGATTCGGACTGTTGATGAAGACGACGTCCTCGGTGCTGCTGCCGTCGGCGAGGAACGCGGCCGCTCGCAGGTAGGTCAGGCTTGGTCCGTCGAGCACGACCGGCTGGACCCAGGGCGGCTGGTAGAGCGTGGCGATCCGTTCCTCGCCCAGGAACAGTTCAAGCCGCTCGATCTCCTCGCCGTCCGGCACCGCGATCTCGACGACGGCGCGGGTGCTCTGCAGATACTGCTCGCCGGAGCGCGGCTCGATGAACCGGGCGCGGAAGCGCTGGCCGCCGCGATTGACGGACATCTCGTCCGAGGCGACGACCTCGCCGTCCTTGAGGCCTTCCACCCGGATCCGGTGCTCGGTCGGATGGGAACCCAGGTTCAGTTCCACGCCGTAAGGCGGCCGGCGCTTGCGCAGGATCTCGCGGCCGTCGAGCGAGAAGGCGACGGCGTCGAAGTCGCCGATCGCGTGGGTCGAGAAGCGGACCATGCCGACGCGCAGACGCTCGTCTCGCGGCGGCACCAGCCGCAGCAGGCGTTCGCCGCGGGCCGCCGCCTCGTTCGCCTCGGCGAGCGCCGGGAACGTCTCCAGGATCGTCTTGCGCAGCGACTGCGCCTGCTCGAGATTCGGTACGTCGACCGTGTCGTTGACGACCGCGAACTGCTGGCCGAAGACATCCTCGATCTTGAGCCGGATCTGAACCTCGCCCGGACGCAGGTAGCGGGTGAAGACGAGCGGGATCCGCTCGTCCTGGCGCTCGCCGCCGCCGGCGGGAAGCTCGAAGCGGTAGCGGAAGGTCTCGAACAGGTGATCGTCCCGGATCACTTCGCCGGTCATGTGAAAGCTGTGGTATTCGCGTTTCTGGAAGGTCCTGCGGCCGGCGCTCGCGTTCGGAACCAGTACGAGTCCGTGCGTCACGGTCCGGGTCTGGTTGCGGCCCGGGAAGTCCCACTCGAGGTCGACGTCGAAGCGAGGGGCACCGGCCGGGACGTCGGTGTTGAAGGCGGCGAAGGTCGCCAGCCACTCCGCGGGAGGCTCGGGAGGCGTCGAGACTTCTTCGAGGACTCCGGTGCTGGCGAGGTCGCGCTGGAGCGCCTGCGCGGCCCACCCGAACCACTCGTCCGCGCAGAGCACCCTGATGTTCGTCGTGGGCAGGCCGCGACGGGTCGTCGGTCGGCGTACCGGGCTCTTGTGCCAGAACTGGTAGGGCCGGTTCCTGCTCGTGCGCACGAAGATGACGACGAAGTGGCGCGGTGTGCGGTCGCTGCCGCCGTAGAACCAGATCTCCAGCTCGTTGCCCCGCGAGAGGCAGTAGGACGCGGTGCGCCCGTCGGGCAGGACGAACCGTCCCGGCGGGCCGTTCAGCAGGTAGAAGAGAGCCCGGGCATCCTCGAGCGTGCCCCACTGGCTTAGCGCCGCGTCCACTCGATCCTCCCAGAGCACGCGGAGTTCGTTCAGAGGTGTTCTGGGATCCGGGTCGCGGGCCTTCCAGAAGGCCTGGATGAACGCCTCGCGCCGGTAGTCCTCGGGGAGGCCGATGAAGAACTCCCGCTCCTCCTCGCTGATCAGTGGCCCGACGCGCTCAAGCCAGCGGACGAACTGGACATCGAGAGGCTCGGGCGGGGCGGAGTCGCCGGTCTCGTCGGCCAACGGCGCGCCGCCAGCGACGACCAGCAGGAGCACGGTGAGGGCGGCGATTCTGAGGCAGACGGTCATCGGCGTTACGGTCATGTACGTCAACGGCTTCCGGCCGTCATTGCTTCCATCGGCTGGACGCCGGTTGCCCGAAGGGGTCAGTGCCCGGAGCGCCCCCGTTTGCGGATCCGCCGCATGACGGCGACGACGACCGCAAGCGCCAGCACCGAGGCGGTGAGTGGAAGATCCTGCCTGAACCAGACGCCGGCGGCCAGTTCGCGGACGATCACCTGGTCGACCCAGCGCAGGAACACGAGGATCGCGGCGATCAAGAGAAACGAGTTGTACTCGCGCAGTAGAACCGTGCGCCAACTGAAGCGCGTCTCCGACGGCCGCCACAGGTGCGGCCGGGGCCAGAACGTCGGTGTGCGCTCGGCCCAGCGACGGTGGGCGACGCCGAAACGCTGGACGAGGAATCGCTCTTCGGCGGCGATGACGCGCTCGTAGAGCAGCCAGTAGACCAGAGCGGCGGTGAGCACGAACCACCACGACCTGACCGCGAGCGCGAACCCGAGCAGCACGAACAGGTTGCCGAGGTAGACGGGATGCCGGCTGAGAGAGTACATGCCGGAGGTGTTGAGGCGGCTGGCGCTCGGGGCTCTGAGGCTGCGGGTGGAGGCACCGGGTGGAGCCGATCCGACCGCGGCTGCTCGCACGGCCATGCCGACCAGGGAGACCGCAAGGCAGGCCGCGAGCCAACCGAGGCCAGGATCCTGGGGAAGGGCTGCGGATCGCCGTTCCAGTACCGCGAGCAGCGCCGGCGGCAGCAGAAAGACGACGAACAGCCCCCGGTGCTGAAACAGGAACAGGCCCTGGTCCGCGAGCCGGCGGCTGAGTGGGCCGAAGCGGTGGCGCGGTTCGGGCCGCGGCGGAGCGATGGCCTGTGCCTCGGCGCCGCTGCCCTGGACCAACCGCGGCACCGTGGCATCCGAGGCCAGGTCAGGGGCCAGACCCAGGCTGTCGGTGTCGTTCATGGTTGCGCTTTCGAGTCCGCCAGACGGGCGGCGGCTTCCGGAGTTGTCAGCAGGATGTGGCCCTGACGTGGATCGTGGTCCCGGCTCACCTCTACCAGCCCGAGCGGCGGATCCAGGGCGTCCAGGTTGTCCCGTTCGATGAGTAGCCAGACGTTCTTGTCGGTGCGGGCCACGAACCGTCGTAGAGCTTCTTCGTCCCCCTGGTCATGGACCTGGGTGCCGCCGTGCAGATCAACGGCGAAACGCTGGGTGTAGAAGAGGAACGCGGCATCGGGAACAGGGTAGATCGCGTACGGCTCTTCGGGTTCCGCCCACTGGACGAGATCGCGCGAGAGTGCCCGCGCCGACTTGAAGGCGTCGCCCAGCGGCAGCAACCGCACCGCGGTGACCGACATGGCGAGTCCGAGGCCGATTGCAAGGCAGGGTATCAGCAGATCGGGGCGGCGACGCGACGCGAACCAGAGGCCGGCGGCACCGGCAATCAGGGGCAGGGCGGCCACCAGTTGCAGTTCCGTGAGCGTGCCTGCTGAGATCGTGCCCTCGGGCAGGTCGCCGGCGGCCGGCGGCACCGCCGCGACCAGGACGGCGAACAGCAGGAGCACTGCCGCCGCCGACGTCAGGAACGCCGCCCGGTAGCGGGGCCAGCGGTCGCGGATGAGGAGCACGCCGTGGGCGGTCAGCATCGCCAGGGGCGCTGACAGGGCCAGCAGGTACACGGTTCGCTTGCCGCCCGAGAGGCTGAAGAACACGAAGGTGCTGGCGATCCAGATCAACAGGAAACGGACCGCCTGACTCTGACGATTCCGAGGCTCTTCGCGGGACTGGCGAAAGGCGGCGTAGGTCGCGACCGGGGCCAGCAGTGTCCAGGGTGCGAACGTGCCTGGAAGGGTCTGGAAGTAGTAGTGCCAGGGTTTCGGATGGTAGGTCGCGCCAGCGTAGCGCGACAGGGTCTGGTCGAGCACGAGGGCGTCGAAGTAGGACCGCCCTGCCAGCCACACCGCGGGGCCGAACCAGGCCAGGACGATGACGGCCCAGAGCAGCAGTCCGCGGCCGAGCCGAAGCTCGGCGATGCCCGCACGGTCGCGCTCGAAGGCGAGGAAAAGGATGATGGCGAGCAGGGGCACCACCAGTCCCACCGGGCCCTTCGCCAGGGTGGCGAGTCCAGTGCACGCGAAGAAGGGAACGTATCCACGGGCGCCGCCGCCTGGGGCGGCTCCGCCGGAAGAGCCGAAGCGTGCGCGCGACCAGCACAGGATCGCCAGCAGTTCGAGGAAGGTGAGCGTCATGTCGATCTGGCCGACCCGGCCGTTCCACATGACGAGAGCCGACGTGAGGAAGATCGGCGCCGCGAGCCAGGCGGTTGTCCGGTCGAAGAGCCGCGCGGCAAGCGCGAACACGACCAGGACGGCGCCGACTCCGGCGAAGAGAGACGGAAGGCGCGCCGCGACCTCGTCGACGCCACCCCTGAGAGCGCCGAAGAGCGCGATGTTCCAGAAGTGGAGCGGCGGCTTGTGGGTGTAGGTCTCGCCGTTCAGGCGGGGCACCAGGAAGTGCTCCAGTGCGAGTGGCGGCTCGAGCATCTCCCGGGCGACTTCCGCGTAGCGCGGCTCGTCGGGATTCCAGAGGTCGCGGCTGCCGATGCCGGGCAGCAGTGCCGCGATCGCGGCGGCGGCGAGGATCAGGTAGGCAAGCCGGTTTCCTCGCACGGGGAGGATCCTGACACAGTGATTCCCGTTGCCGACGCGCCTTCGGCGGGCCGGGGATAAGGTAACTGCTTCCCGTTCCACGAAGTGCCGGTCTCGAACCAGGCGGAGGTGCCAGCCGATGAGTCAGTTGCCGAAGTCCGTGACCATCACGGACGACACGATGAGGGAGGGTCTGCAGATCGAGAGCGCGGACATTCCGGTCGAGGACAAGCTGCGGCTGCTCGATGCGCTCGGAGAGACCGGTGCCAAGGTGATCTCGATCGGCTCCTATGCCCATCCAAAGTGGACTCCGCAGATGGCGTGCATCGACGAGATTGCCGAGCGCTTCGTGCCCAAGCCGGGCGTTCGATACACGGCGGCGATCTTCAACAAGTACGGGTTCGAGCGCGCGGACCGCTGGTACCCGAAGCTCGATGTCAGGCAGCGCCGGATCGGCACCCACGTCGAGTTGTGCGACACGTTCGCCCGCCGCAACTACAACGTCACCCAGGCTCAGCAGATCGAGCGGATTCCGGCGATGATCGAACAGGCGCGTGCACGCGGCTTCGAAACCGGTGCCGTGGCGATCGGCAACCCGTTCGGATCGAACTTCGAGGGTGCGTTCTCGCTTGCGCAGCGGCTTGACCTGCTGGCGCTGATGATCGACCGCTGGCATCAGGCGGGCTTCCGGGTCACGCGCTGCTCGATCATCGAGGCGATGGGCTGGAACATGCCGCACACCGTGCGCGAGACGCTGGTCGCCATCCGCGAGCGCTGGCCCGAGATCACGGACTTCCATTGCCACCTGCACAACACGCGCGGGGCGTCGATGGTCAGCTACTACGAGGCGCTGAAGCTCGGTGTGCGTGAGTTCGACACCTCGATCGGCGGCATGGGAGGTTGCCCGTACTGCGGCAACGGCCGGGCCGCCGGGCACGTACCGACGGAGGACTTCGTCGACTTCTGCCACGAGCTGGGGATCGAGACCGGCTACAGGCTCGACAAGCTGATCGAGGCCGCCTGGATCGCGGAGGACGTCGTCGGTCATCCGCTCTGGGGCCATGTCTCCAAGGCCGGGCCGCGGCCGCGCGGCGACGTCGATCTCTACCCGCGGCAGATGCCCTTCGTCGAAACGCTCGACGAGGCCTCGCACTTCCGCAACGGCCCGCCGGTCTACGCCGGCCAGCGGTCTCCGTGGCGGCCCGACGCGGCGCTGTACCAGTCATGAGCGCGGCGGCCAGGGCTCCGGGAGCGGGGGTTCGCTACGAGGCGGACGAGCGGACGCCGACGCTACTCGCCGCGACGATGGGCCTCCAGTACGCGACCCTGTGTGTCGCGGGGATCGTACTGACCCCGGCGATCATCGTCCGCGCCGCCGGGGGCAGCGACGAGTACCTGGCATGGGCGGTGTTCGCGGCCATCTTCGTCAGCGGCGTCGCCACGATCCTGCAGGCGGTGCGGTTGTGGCGCATCGGCGCCGGCTACATCCTGCTCATGGGCACGTCCGGCGCCTTCATCGCCGTAAGCATCGCGGCCCTGAGCGCTGGCGGTCCGATGCTCCTCGCCAAGCTGGTGATCGTCTCCTCGCTGTTCCAGTTCCTGCTCTCCGCGCGGCTTCTGCTGCTGCGCAGGTTGTTCACGACGACGGTCACGGGCACGGTCATCATGCTGATCTCGGTCAGCGTGATGCCGATCATGTTCAACCAGTTGACCCTGGTTCCGGATGATGCGCCCCGTGCCGCCGGTCCGATCACGTTCGTCGTGGCCATCGTGGTCATGGCCGGGTTTGGCCTTCGGGCCAGGGGCATCGGGCGGCTGTGGGCGCCGGTCGCGGGCGTCGTGGCGGGCTCGATCGTTGCCGCGTTTCTCGGGCTCTACGACTTCGAGCAGGTGGCCGCGGCGGCGTGGATCGGTGCGCCCGCCGGCGGCTGGCCCGGGTTCGACCTGTCCTTCGGGCCGGCCTTCTGGGCGTTGCTGCCGGGCTTCGTCATCGTGACGTTGATCGGAGCCGTCGAGACGATCGGCGATGCCGTGGGTATCCAGCGCGTCTCCTGGCGGACGCCGCGGGCACCTGACTACCGGGCCGTGCAGGGCGCGGTCGCCGCCGACGGGCTCGGTAACCTGCTTTCGGGCCTCGCCGGCACCGTGCCGAACACGACGTACTCAAGCAGCATCTCGGTCACGGAACTCACCGGCGTGGCCTCGCGCCGGGTAGGGATGTGGATCGGGATCATCTTCCTCGGTCTGGCTTTCCTGCCCAAGGCACTCTCCCTGGTCCTCGCGATTCCCGGTCCGGTCGTCGGCGCCTACGGGCTGGTGCTGATCGCGATCCTCTTCGTGCTCGGCGCCCGTATCGCCGGTCACGGGGGGATCGACTATCGCAAGGCGCTGGTGATCGGCGTGTCCTTCTGGATCGGCGTCGGCTTCGAGAACGACCTCATCTTCGCCGATCAGCTCGGTGGCTGGGCGGCGTCCATTCTGGGCAACGGCATGACCGCGGGTGGACTCACGGCGATCTGCCTGACCGCGTTCCTCGAGTCGACCAGGCCGCGTCGCAGGCGTCTGGAAACCGAGGTCAGCTCCGCGGCCGCCGCCAGGATCGGCGGCTTTCTACGCGTCCAGGCAGCGCGCGCCAAGTGGGGCGAGGAGGCCGCTGAGCGCCTCTTCTCCGCGGGCGAGGAGGCACTGCTCAGTCTGGTGGGCGGAGACGAGATAGCGAAGCGAGCTGCGAAGCGTCGTTTGCTCCTCCTCGCGCGCGTCGACCGCCAGTCGGCCGAACTCGAGTTCGTGGCGGCTCCGGGCGGGAGGAACATCGAGGATCGGATGGTGCTGATGACTCCCGAGGCGCCGGCACCGATCGAGAACGAGCTGTCTCTGCGGCTGCTCCGTCACTTCGCGTCATCGGTTCAGCACCAGCAGTATCACGACACGGATGTGCTCACGGTCGCCGTGAGCAGCGACAGCAGGGAACCGAGCGGGCACGTGGAACCGGCGGGAATCTGAGGGGACCCGGGAGCATTGTAGGATGGACGGTAGCGGTCGGGCGCCAGTAGGCCAGACCGCGGAACGGTACGAGCGAATTGACTGAGAGCCCCCACCTGACGTTCGTCGAGGAGATCCTCCTCCTTCTCCTGGACGATGACACCGGCGCGATGAAACGGGTTGCGCCGAACGTGATGGAACTGCTCATCGCCGGCGCCATCCTGATGGACCTTGCGCTGCGCGGTCGCGTCGACTGCGACCTGCAGAAGATGGTCGTTGTCGATCCGACGCCGGTCGGCGAGGAGATCCTCGACGGTCCGCTGGCGGAGATCGCCGGTTCCGACGACGAGGCCGACCCCCGCACCTGGGTCGTCAGGCTCTCGGCCCGGAGCAAGGAGATCCAGGAAGCGGCCCTCAAGCGCCTGGTCGAGCGTCAGATCCTCCGCGTCGAAGACCGGAGCTTCCTCTGGGTGTTCGGCCGCCGCCGTTACCCCATGGTCGACCACCGCGAGGAGCAGGAAGTCAAGCTGCGGATCCTGGATGTTCTCCTGAGCGACCGGATACCGGCGCCGAGAGACGTGGCGCTCATCTGTCTGGCCGACGCATCGAATGCCTTTCAGGTCATTCTCAGCCCGCAGGAACTCCGGCACGCGGCCGCGCGGATCGAGTTGGTCCGCGGCTTCGATCTGATCGGCCAGGCAATGAGCCGGGCCATCCAGAAGTCCGTTCAGGACATCGCCGCCGCGACGGCGACGGCCCACCACCCCTTCTATTGAGACCGGGAGAGTACTTGGCGTGATCGAGAGCACGAAGATCGGGGATGCGGTCGTCTGGGCCCCTGAGGGGCGCGTCGACGCCTCCAGTGCGCCGGACCTGGAGCAGGCCATGACGGCGAAGATTGGGGAAGGGGGCGTGCACGTCGTCCTGGACTTGAGCCGGACCCGCTACATGAGCAGTGCCGGCCTTCGTGTGGTGCTGGTGGTCGCCAGGGCCCTGCAGGCGAAGGACGGACATTTCGCCGTCTGCGGCCTGAACGACGAGGTGAAGGAGCTGTTCGAAGTCAGCGGCTTCAGCCTGATCGTCAACATCGTGGCCGATCGCGACGCCGCGGTGGCCGCGGTGCAGCAGGCCGGCTGACGCCCGGGCTGGCGCGAACCGCTACAGCGCCCAGCCGTCGCGATACGTGGGCTGGATGTACTCCCGCGGCACGTCGACGCCGTTCGTCACCTTCAGCTTCTTCGGGTTCCAGACGATCTCCTGCTGAGAGCGGACCGCCAGGTTGCCGAGCAGGGCGGTCTCGGTCATCGGACCCGCGTGATCGGGGAAGTTCGAGCCGTCCGGATTCGTCGTGCCCGACTTGATTGCGGCGAGCCACTGCTTGTAGTGGCCCTCGGTCCGCTCGTACTGCTCGGGCCGCGGGTTCTTCTCGATCTTCTCGTGCAGCTTCGCGGGGTGGAGCTGGGGCTTGCTGGCGTACATGTTGTCGACGATGACGCCCTTCGTGCCCACGAACAACTGGCCGCTGTTGCCGGGGGGCCACTTGCCTTCGTAGAACTTCGGCTTGGCCGGCCTCAGGTTGCCGTCGCGCCAGACGACGGTCATCTTCGGGCGGTTGCCGCGCGCCGGGTACTCGAACGTGATCCGGGTCGCGGCGGGTGCCGTCTCCCTGAACAACTGCGTCGACTCGGCGTAGATGGACGACGGATCTCTCAGGTCGAAGATCCAGAAGGCCGCGTCCATCGCGTGGCAGGCGATGTCGCCGATGGCGCCGGTTCCAAAGTCCCACCAGCCGCGCCAAGCGAACGGGTGGTAGTAGTCGGAGTGGTAGGGCCTTTCGGCTGCGGGGCCGAGCCAGAGATCCCACTTCACGTGTTCGGGTACATCGTGGACTTCCTTGGGCCGCTGCATCGCCTGCGGCCAGATCGGTCGGTTCGTCCAGTACTCCACCCGGTTCACTTCGCCGATCACGCCGGCCTCGATCCACTCGCGGATCAACCGCGTGCCGTCGCCCGCGTGGCCCTGGTTGCCCATCTGGGTGGCGGTTCCCGCCTTGCGTGCCATCTCGCCGAGCATTCGGGCTTCCCAGATTGTTCGCGTCAGCGGCTTCTGGGTGAAGACGTGAAGGCCGCGCCTGAGTGCCTCCGCCGTGATCACGGCGTGGGTGTGATCCGCGGTCGACACCAGAACGGCGTCGAGTTCGTCGCCGTGCCGGTCGAACATCTCGCGGTAGTCGTGGTAGCGCGGCGCATCGGGATGCGCGTTCATTGCCTGTTCGGCGCGCTTCCAGTCGATGTCGCAGAGGGCGACGATGTTCTCGCTCGCCACGCCTTCGATGTCGCTGCGGCCCTTGCCGCCGGCTCCGATGGCGGCGATGTTCAGCTTGTCGCTCGGCGCCTCCTCGCCGCGGCCGAGAACGTGGCGGGGAACGATCATCAGGCCCGCGCCTGCGGCCGTGGCGCCGAGCACGCTGCGGCGGGTCATCTCTTGTTCGGGCATAACGAATCGCCTTTCTGTCAGGTTCTTTGTGCGCTAGGTTAGCGCATCCGATGAACCTGCTTCGCATCGTTGGACTGGGCATCGCCTGGTCGATCGGGCTCATGTGGGTGCCCGTCGTGGCGGAGACCCGGGAGCAGGGCCGGTCCCTGTCCGGAGAGTGGCAGCACCATGGCGGCGACCACACGTCCAGCCGCTATTCGCCGCTCACCCAGGTCGACGGCTCGAACTTCGGCCGGCTCGAGATCGCCTGGCGTTGGCGCACGGCGGACCACGACGTGCCGCTGGATGTGCTGCCGGGCTACGACACGGGGTTCTACCGCTCCGTTCCGCTGATGATCGACGGCCGCCTGTTCGCACCGACCAGCCTGGGCCAGGTGGCGCTGCTCGACCCGGCGACCGGAGAGCAGAAGTGGGTGTACAACCCGAGGACCTGGGAGCGCGGCGGCACCACGATGCGGCCGGTCGGCGCTCGCGGCATCGAGTACTGGACCGACGGAGAGAAGGAGCGCCTGTTCGTCGCCACGATCGGTCGCCAGCTCGTCTCGGTCGATGCCGCCACCGGCCTGGCGGACCGGGCGTTCGGCGAGGACGGCGTGGTCGATCTGGCGCAGGATCTTGGCCCGGGCGAGTACGCGATCAGGCACGTCACCCACGGCGCTCCTCCGATCGTCGTCGGCAACAGCGTGATCGTCGGCTCGAAGATCTTCGACTACTCGATCAGGAGCGATGCGCCGCCGGGCCACGTCCGCGCCTACGACGTCCACACGGGCGAGTTCAAGTGGCGCTTCAACACGATCCCTCGGGACGACGAGTACGGAGTCGACACCTGGGAGAACGGATCCTGGCGGACGGCAGGCAACGCGAACGTGTGGACGTCGATGAGTGCGGACCACGAACTGGGATACGTCTACCTGCCGACCAGCACGCCGTCGAACGACTACTACGGGGCCGACCGGCCGGGCGACAACCTGTTCGCCGAGAGCCTGGTCTGCGTCGACGCGGACACCGGTGAGCGCATCTGGCACTTCCAGACCGTCCGCCACGGCATCTGGGACTACGACATCGCCTCGGCCCCGAACCTGCTCGACATCGTCGTCGACGGCAAGCTGATCAAGGCGGTCGCCCAGGTCTCGAAGACGGGCTTCACGTACGTGTTCGACCGTGCCACCGGCGAACCGGTCTGGCCGATCGAGGACCGGCCGGTGAACCACAAGTCGACGGTGCCGGGCGAGAAGCTGGCGGAGACCCAGCCGTTTCCGACCAAGCCGCCTGCCTTCGAGCGGCAGGGCGTCAGCGAGGACGACCTGATCGACTGGACGCCGGAACTGCGGGAGGAGGCGCTCGAGATTGCCGGGAAGCTGGTGCTGGCGCCGATGTTCCCGCCCCTGATCGTCAAGGGCGAGGGGGGGAAGGAGGGCGTGATGGTTGTGCCGGGGGCGGCCGGCGGCGCGAACCACCCCGGAGCGTCCGTCGATCCGATGACCGGCGTGCTCTTCGTCGAGTCGCAGCACCGCCCCACGGGCATGTCCCTGATCGAGCCGGATCGGGCCCGCGGCCCCGACTGGCGCTACGTGATCGCCTACGTCAATACGGGTGGTCCCCAGGGCCTGCCCCTGACCAAGCCGCCCTACCGGACGATCACCGCGATCGACCTGAATCGCGGCGAGCACCTCTGGCAGGTCCCCGTCGGTCCCGGCCCCAAGAATCACCCGGCGATCGCCCACCTGAACCTGCCGGATATGGGCACCTCCTACATCGGCATGCCGGCGGACGGCGGCCTGCTCGTCACCCGCACGCTGCTGATCGGCTTCCTGGCCCTGCGGGACGAAGAGGACCCCCGAACCAGCAGCGGCGGTTTGCTGCGCGCCTACGACAAGGCAACCGGCGAGGTGCTTGCGGAAGTGGCGACCGATGTGTGGCTGCACGGTCCGCCGATGACCTACATGCACGAAGGCCGGCAGTACATCGTCATCGCCGGGGGCGGCGCCCGCAACCGCCGGATTCCTGATGAGTTGGTCGCCTTTGCGTTGCCGGAATCCGAGATGGGAGGTTGATGTGAGACGCTGCAGACTGCTCCTTGGTTTCGTCGCGCTTGCGGCTTTGCCCGCCACCGCCGTTGCCGAATGCGAGCCCCTGGAAGCCGAAGGCCCGGTGACCGTCGAGTCCTGTCCGATCGAGAACGCCGACTACCCCCTCGTGCGTGCCGAGATGACGGTTCCCGGCTCCATGCCGGCGGTCATCGCGCTTCTGGACGATGCCGCGGCGTGCCCCGACTGGCAGGCCATGTGCACCGAAGAGACCGCGCAGCCACTCGACGGCCCCTTCGAGACCCTCCGCCAGCGCGTTTCGGGCAAGGGCATGACCCGGCGGATCTCGATGAACACCGCGGCGTGGTGGCGAACCGCGGACGGCCACGTTGTTGGCGACATGGTCGGCGCGGACGACCAGACGCCTGCCTTCAAGGGCAAGCGCGTGCTCTGCATGCGCACCCGCTGGCTCCTGACCCCGGGCGAGAAAGATGGAACGATCCACGTCGTCCAGGAAACCGTCAGCGACCCGCAACCTCCCTTCGGCATGGGTGCCCGGGTCGTGACGCCGCGCACCGCGAAGACGCTGCTCGAGACGTTCACGAACATGAACACGCGACTAGCCAGCGGCCAGCACGGCGCCGGCCCGGACCTCGAGTCGTTGCCGTTGCTGGAGGCGGAACTCCCGGATGTCGGAGCCGAGTTCGCCGCCTGCCAGGCGGCGCGTCGGTAGTCTCCCCTTGGCGGGACCGGTCGCCGGAGAGATGGGGCTTTCCCTTGTAATTTGTCCGCGCCATAGATAATTTACAAGGTTATGTTGCCCAGAGAGGTG
This sequence comes from Acidobacteriota bacterium, assembly GCA_026708285.1. Taxonomy (GTDB): domain Bacteria; phylum Acidobacteriota; class Thermoanaerobaculia; order Multivoradales; family Multivoraceae; genus Multivorans. Next base: position 7,130 of record JAPOVF010000090.1, on the reverse strand, counting down.
ATGCCGGAGCTTGTACGGGCGCTATCGCGACAGGCGGCCGTGGCGCTTCTCGGCCCGCGTCAGGTGGGTAAGACGACTCTCGCACTTGCGGTGGCAGCGCAGCGCAGGTCGGTCTATCTGGACCTCGAGGATCCCGACGACCGCAGGCGCCTGGCGGAACCGGCGCTGTTCCTTGGGGCGCTCGACGATCATCTTGTCGTTCTCGATGAGATCCACCGCGTGCCGGAGCTCTTCCAGCCGCTGCGCGGCATCATCGACCGGGGCCGCCGTGCCGGCAAGGGAGTCGGGCGTTTCCTCATTCTTGGCTCGGCTTCCGTCGACCTGCTCCGTCAGACGGGGGAATCGCTGGCCGGTCGGGTAGCGATGCTCGAACTGACTCCGCTGACCGCCCTGGAGGTGGGGGATCGGCAGGCCGAGCGCGAACGGCTCTGGCAGCGGGGCGGGTTCCCCGAGAGCTACCTTGCCGCCGGCGAGGAAGCCAGCCTCGCCTGGCGCAAGGACTTCATTCGCACCTACCTGGAACGCGATATCGCCACCTTCGGCGTCCGCGTTCCAGCCGCCACCCTTGAACGACTCTGGACGATGCTCGCCCATCGCCAGGGAACGCTCTTGAACGCGTCGGCGCTTGCCCGCGCGCTGGAAGTGAGCGCTCAATCGGTGACCCGGTACATCGACCTGCTCGTCGACCTCCTGCTGGTGCGGCGCCTGCCGCCGCTTGCCGCCAACGTCGGGAAGCGCCTAGTGAAGTCACCGAAGGTCTACATTCGCGACAGCGGACTCGTGCACGCCCTGCTCGGCATTCCCACGCTGACAGCTCTCTCCGGTCATCCCGTCGTGGGCCACAGTTGGGAGGGTTTCGTGATCGAGACGTTGCTCGCCGTTCTCCCGTGGCGGGCATCGGCGTTCTTCTACAGGACGAGCGCAGGAGGCGAGATCGACCTCGTGATCGAACACGGCGACGGCGAGCGCTGGGCGATCGAGATCAAGCGCAGCCTGAGCGCCAGGGCGAGACGCGGCTTCCACACTGCATGCGCGGACATCGGCGCCAGTCGTGCCTTCATCGTCCATGCGGGTGACGATCGGTTTCCGGTCTCGGAGAGTGTGGAGGGGATCGGCGTGCGCGCGCTCGCGGAAGAACTGCGCGGCTGACATCGCAGCCCAGCGCATGCGTGCGCTGCCGAATGGCGTGGCCACCAGGTGGCTGCTTGTGGGTTCACAGCCGGCTGCGTCATGGGGACGAACCCAAACGCAGCGGACAATCAATGGCTCCGTGAGGCATTCGAGAGCCACGTCCCGGTCATCTACTTCCTTGGAGTGGCTCCGGGTCGTTACCAGGCGCTGATGCCGACGTTCGTTGCGGGCTGGGATGGTGGTGCGCTAACGGCGAAGTTGGTTTTCGGGCTTCCCGATCAGCAGGAAGTTGCGACGCCTCAGGGTGCCGTAGAGCGGCGCTATGCGCTTCGCCTGGTGAAGCAACGGCTCCACCAGACCTCGTTCCGCGAAGCGGTGATCGCGGCTTACAGCGGGCGGTGCGCTGTATCCAAGTTGGCTGAACCGGTTCTTCTTGACGCCGCCCACATCATCTCGGACCGGGATGAGCTACTTGGGCAGCCTGTGGTTCAGAACGGGATGCCGCTTTCGAAGCTCCACCATGCAGCCTTCGACCGGCACTTGATTGGCGTAGACCCGGACTATCGCCTGCACGTCGCCGAGCGCCTTCTGAGCCAGAAGGACGGCCCGATGCTCGAGGCCCTGAAGAAGTTGCATGGTGGCAGGATTCGATTGCCCCGGCGGCTGGAGGATCGTCCCGACCGGGATCGGCTCGCCCAGCGTTTCGAGCTGTTTAGAGCTGCGGCCTGAGGCAAGGGCGGACGCCGGCTCTCGGCCGGCGCGTTCTTCTGGCCGCCTGCGGCGGTAGCCGGCGGGGACGCCGGCGCACCCAGTGTGTGAGGCTCTAGCCCAGCACGATCTCGGCCGCCTGCCGCAGTTCGGCCTTGCTCGCGGCACCGACCATCAGTGTCGTCACGTCGCTGCCTTCGAAGGCCTGGAGGCGGTCCCTGACCCGTTCGGCTGGGCCGACGAGGGAGATCTCGTCGGCGAACTCGTCGGGGACGGCGGCGACGGCTTCTTCGCGCTTGCCGGTCATGAAGAGTTCCTGGATGCGCAGGGAGTCTTCCTCCCAGCCCATTCGGGCCATGAGTTCGCGGTGGAAGTTCCGGTTCTTCGCGCCCATTCCGCCGACGTAGAGGGCGAGGGACTGCTTGATCGGCAGCAGGGCCTCGGCGACGTCGTCGTGGACGCGGAGGCGGGCGCCGTAGGGGACTTCGAAGCCGTCGCGCTTGCCGGCCAGGGACTCGGCATAGACCTCGGGCCGGTAAGGCGAGTAATAGAGGGGCAGCCAGCCGCTGCAGAGTTCGGCGGCGAGAGCCACGTTCTTCGGCCCTTCGGCGCCGAGGAAGATGGGGAGATCGGAGCGCAGCGGATGGACGATCGATCGGAGCGGCTTGCCGAGTCCCCAGGAGCCTTCGCCGGTGTAGGGGAGCGGGTAGTGCTCGCTGTGCTGGGTGACGGGTTCCTCGCGGGCGAGGATCTTCTGGATGATCTCGACGTAGGCGCGGGTGCGGGACAGCGGCTTGCCGAAGGGCTGTCCGTACCAGCCCTCGACGACCTGGGGCCCGGAGACCCCGAGGCCCAGGATCATGCGGCCCTTCGACAGGTGGTCGAGTGTCATCGCGTGCATTGCCGTCGACGCGGGTGTGCGCGCCGAGATCTGGGCGATGCCGGTGCCGAGACGGATCCTGGAGGTATGGGCGCCGATCCAGGCCAGCGGCGTGAACACGTCGGAGCCCCACGCCTCCGCGGTGAAGACGCAGTCGTAGCCGAGCGCCTCCGCCTCGATGGCGATGTCGAGGAAGTCGGGACGCGGTCCCGCGCCCCAGTAGCCGAGCTGCAGTCCGAGTTTGAGTGCCATGGCGGCCGCACCCTAGCAGCCCTTGATAGCTTGCGCGCTGTGTCGGTGAGGGACCAGTTCGACTCGCTTCGGATCGGGGACCTGGAGGCCCGCACCGGGTTCAAGTGGAGCCGTTACACCGCGAACGGGAGCGGCATCCTGCCGGCCTGGGTGGCGGACATGGACTACCCCATCGCGGAGCCGATCCAGCGTGTCGTGCGGCGTCTCGTCGAGACGTCCGACCTCGGCTACTGCGAACCGCCCGAGATCGGCAACCTGCCGGAGATCTTCGGCCAGCGCATGGAGGAGCAGCTCGGTTGGACGGTGGAGCCCGGGCGGATCCGGTTCCTCGTCAACGCGCTCCAGGGGCTGGACCTCTCGGTCATGCTGAGCGCCGGGAAGGGCGAGGGGGTGGTGATCCAGACACCGATCTACCCGCCGTTCCTCGAGGCGGTCTCCGGGACCGGCCGGCGACTCGTCGAATCGCCGCTCCGGCGGGGGCCGAACCGCTTCGAGATGGACCTTGATCAGTTGCGGGCGACGATCGACCGGGACACCCGCCTGTTCATGCTCTGCAACCCACACAACCCGAGCGGGCGCTCGTGGACTCGGAGCGAGCTGGAGGCGGTGGCCGAACTGGCGATCGAGCACGACCTGATCGTTCTGGCCGACGAGATCCACAACGAACTCGTGTTCCCCGGGCACGAGCACACGGTGTTCGAGACCCTGGGGCCCGAGGTCAGGGAGCGCACGCTCACGATCACGTCGGCGACGAAGTCGTTCAACCTCGCCGGGCTGGAACTCGCGCTGCTCGTCTTCGGCAGCGAGAAGCTGAAGCGACGATTCGACGAACTGCCGCACTTCGTCCTTGCCCACCCCGGCATCCTCGGGGTCGAGGCGGCACGTGCTGCCTGGCGGGACGGTGGGCCGTGGCTCGACGAGGCTGTCGCCTACCTGGACGCCAACCGTGCCTTCCTGACGGAGTTCCTGAACCGGCGCCTGCCGGGGATCGTCCACGGTCCGCAGGAGGCGACGTACCTCTACTGGTTGGACTGCCGCGATCTCGACCTGCCGATGCCAGCGTCGCGATTCTTCCTGAAGCGGGCGAAGGTGGCGCTCAACGACGGAGCGGAGTTCGGTCCGCCGGGCTCGCCGCTCGGTTTCGAGCGCTGTACGCGGCTCAACTTCGCTACCTCGCAGGCCATCCTCGAGGAGATCGTGGAGCGGATGGCGGCCGCGGTGGAGGCTCTCTGATGGACGGGGAGTCCGGAAGGACGTCTGGGCGACCGTCGAGCTGTCGGTTGGTGGGTGCGGCCCTGTTCGCATGCTGCCTGGTCGCTTCGCTCCTTCCTTTGCCCGCGGCCTTCGCGCAGGCCCCGGTCTCGGCTACGGGCGAGCTACCGAACGTGGAGTGCCTTCGCCTCATGCGTCGTGCGGAAGTGGCCCGGTTGTCCTCCCGGGCTGCGGCCGAGGTCGAATGGCTGAAGAGGGCTCTGCGGGACTGCAACGAGTCGGCGGCGCCCCTCACCGCGCTCTTGCGCGCCCATGGCCGCCGCCCCTTGCCTGGTAACGAGGCTCAGGAGTATCGGAAAGCCCTGATCGCGACGTTCGACGACCCGTCATCCGCGCCGCCGCCTGGCGTTCTCGAACACATCGCGCGGGGCGACGAGGCTGACGAGTCGGTGTTGAGGGCCGCGTTCGGGCTGGTGGAGAAACAGCTTGCGCTGGGCGGCGGGGACCTTTCGCGCTTCCTGCGCCTGAAGGCGCTCCTCGAGCAGCGGCTGGGGCGGCGCCGTGAGGCAGCGGAAACGCTGGCGGAGTTGCGCTCGCTCGAGCCGCGAAACGAAGAGATTGCCTGGGCGCTGCTGAGGCTGTTCACCATCCTGTCCAACTGGGACGACGCAGCGGACCTGCTCGGAGAGATGGTGGAGGGTGGCGCGCGTGGGCTCCGGTCTCGCTACGCACAGGCGCTTGCGCGAGCGGGCCGTGTAGACGAGGCAAACGAGCAACTCCTTCTGGTGGCCGCTGAGCTCGACCGCGGCGATCAACTCGGCCTGAACGACTTCGCGGCCGAGGTCCTCGCCGCGGCCTGGAACCTGCGCGATGCGGGTCGTTTCGAAGAAGCGGAGGGTCTGTTCCGGCTCGCTCACGAACACGCGCCGCCGGAGGAGCGGGTCGGCAGGGAGGCGGCGTTGGCGCTCGTTCACCTCTACGGTTCCGCGGAGGAACGTGCCGCCCATCGGCAGGCGGTGACCGATGCCTGGCTGCAGGTGACGGATCCACAGTTGCTTCTGAACGAAGGCGCCAACCAACTGAGCGCGGGCAACTACGATCGGGCGATCGCACTCTTGAAGCGGGCGGCCGAAGAACTGGGCCACCTGGAGGCGGTTTGGTACAACCTGGGCTTCGCCGCGTATCGAGCGGAACGCTGGGACGAAGCCGCGCAGGCGCTGGACCGTGCTTCCGAGCTGAACGATCAGCGGGCGGACACGTTCTTTTTCAGCGGTCTGGCGCTGACCAGACTGGAGCGCTGGGAGGAGGCGATTCCCAGGCTCCTTCGAACACTGGAGCTTGATCCAGAGCGGCGTCTGGCCCACTACCAGCTATGGGTTGGCTTCAGGCTGCTCGGTCGCGAAGACGAGGCGGCTCGGCACCAGGCTGCCTACGATGCCCTCGGAGACGAGTAGAGCCCTTCAGATCCTCCTGACGTACTGCTCAAACTCCGGCTGCAGCTCTTCCGGGTCCATGCCGAAGGCCGCCTCGATAGCGTCACGTCCGGAGTAGCCCTGAACGAGGTAGAGCAGCATGGTGCCGAAGAGGCGTGCAGTGTCCCACTCCTCCCTGCCGTGGCGCAGGAAGTGCGTGAGAAGCCAGGAGAAGCCGTAGTAGGACTGGTAGCGGAGGCCATAGAACGTGTCTCGGGACGCTTCGAGAAGCTCGGCTACGGACGGTGCTTCGCCGTTTCGCAACGCCGTGCGAGCTTCCTTCAGACTCCAGCTCGCCGTACCTCGTAGCTGCCTGCTTCGGCGGTGGAACAGGATGTACTTGCTGCCGCTTATCTTCCCCGGGATCAGGTGCCCCCGCTCGATCTTGGAGTTCGCGAAGTACTCTGCCAGACCTTCCTCGACCCATTGCGGAAGCTGCTTACCCGGCGGTGTCAGGTGGCTGTCGCTGAACGCGTGGAACGCCTCGTGGAACATCGAGTGCAGCAGCTGCTCAGATGTCTGGACCTGCTGGTGAAAGGCCATCAAGCCGGGCGAACGGTAGAAGCCGGCGCCGAAGCCGGTGCTGCCGAGTTCTGTTTGAAGTGAGAGCAGGCTCGCCTGACGGCGAAACAGGTACACGACAGTCTTGAAGTTCTCCGGGAGCGGCTCGATGTGGGGATCGAACAAGGAGTGGAAGATCTCGTAGATCGACTCCATGTTGCCCGCCAACACGTCGATCGTCGACTCCTCCGCAGCGTCCGTGATCAGGATGAAGCGCTGCGTTTCCCGGCGTCGGCGGTGGTCGCGATCGATGTATCTCTCCGCGGCCTCGACGGCCCGGCTGAGGGATTGGGCGCGTTGACGCGAGGTTAGCGGCTCGGCTGGTGCGGTCAGGCCGCCCGCCTCGATCAGCACCTGCAATCTGGGGCCGAGGTCCTGGCTGACGATGTCCTCCTCGCCTACCGCTCGACTCTTGAACTTCAGACGCCACGAGAGACTGGAATCCGTGGGGTTGTCCTCTGCGTCCCGGGCGGGCGCGTAGCGCCATTGGGCCAGTGCGTGCTCGACGTGAATTCGAAGGAGGTCGTCGAACTCGGACGAGGGCTCGATCGCGAGAACCTCGACGTCGGTGACGACTCCAGTGGCGTCGATGGCAACGCGGACTTCCACCTCCGGGTCGATTTCGGTACCCGCCATCGCTTTCGGCGAAACCGGTTCGTAGTTGCGGATCGCCACCGGGCCGGTGACCGTTCCTTCCGCAGCTTCCTGGGCCGGCAGCGGCACATTGGAGGCCATGAGCCCGAGGAGGCCGGTAGCCGCAATTCGGAAAGGCAGGCGACCCGGGCCGCGGAGCGGTTTGCTGAGCCTCCGCCTCAGTCGCCGGAACCGGGCCACTCCAGGATGCGACGCTTGCCGGGCTCCTCGGGGCCACCATCGACGACTGCCTGCGGCCCGCGCGTCGAAGCGTCGGGGAG
>JAPOVF010000186.1 GCA_026708285.1 Acidobacteriota bacterium | reverse complement strand
TGGACCTGGGCGCCTTCGCCCGCCGCGTCCTGGACGAGCCGACCACGACCGTCGACTCCAGGGCCCGCGACGAACAGCGACGGCAGCGCAGCCTGACCCGGACGATCGCGGCACTGGGCTGGCGCGTCGTTCCGCTGCTCATCGCTCCACCGGACGAGCGCGTCGACGGCCTCCTGCCCGGCCGCCAGGCGCAACAGGCCCTCTTCGCTCAAGCGAGTGCGGGCGAAGTCGTGACCGATCAGGACGGACTGACCGCGGCCATCGAACGCCTGACCCCTTCGTGGCGGCTGCGGTACGAGTCGACGGGCATGCGCGACGGTGCGCCCCACCCGGTCGACGTGCGCATCTCGCCCTCCGGAGTTCGCGGCCCGCCCAGCGAGGTCGCCGCGCGCCGCTGGGCCACCGTCGCCGCGCCCTCCGACCTGGTCGCGCTACGCGCCGGTCGAGCCCTGGACATGGTGGCGAGCGACAACGAGGATGCGGTCGCCCCGGGCAGCAACGAACTCGCCGTTCGCGGCGTCCTGCTACCTCAGGACATCGAGACGCTAGCTGCCGGCACCCCTTCCGAGCTGGTCACGGTGGATGGTCTCGTGACCTTCGCTGCCGGGGCGCCGGAAACGAGCGAGGCGCTCCGCGTGACCCTGCACGGACGCGGGCTGGACGCTCCGCCCCTGCTGCTGCATCGGCTGGGAGCCGGCGCCGACCTCATCGGTGGCGCCTGGAGGTTCCGGACGCTGATCGACCTGCCGATCGCCATCGACGAGCTCGTCCTGGTCGTGGAGGATCTGAGGACCGACCGCTGGCGCGTCGCGTTCCTCCAGGCTGCCTCTCAACCTCTCGACGCACGCAGCGACACCGAGTTGCTGACCTCCGACGGCACCGGCGCTTCTCCCCAGCGGACCGAGGCCGAGATCATCGCCGACGCCCGGGCCGGCGAGCACGTGTTCGGACGCACGAACGACCCCGACACTCCGCGCTCAGTCCACGGCGAGGAATCCGAGCCGGCGCACACCTTGATTCGCCTCCTGCCGCCCCGCGGGCAGCGCTCGGGCCTTAGCGGGCGCAAGACGTTCGACATCGTGACCAGGAGCGACGCCGTCCGCCGGGTCGAGTTCTACCTCGACGGCGAACTCGTCTCCGACGACAAGCGCCGTCCCTTCTCCGCGACGATCGACCTGGGCGAGCAACTGACCGAGCGCGTCATCCAGGCCATCGCCTACAGCCGGTCCGATGCGCCACTGGGCCGGGACGAGCTGCCGATCAACCGCTCGCGGGCCGAAACCCGGATCGCCTTCAAGACGGTCACCGCCGGGCCGGACGACAGTTTCGACGTCGAAGCCGACGTCCGCCTCGACGAGGACGAACAAGTCGACCGGATCGAGTTCTACCGGAACGAACGGCTCGCCGCGACGCTCAACCGGCCGCCCTGGCGTACCCGGCTGCCGGGCCCCACCCAACCCGGCGCCGACTTCGCACGCCTCGCCGTCTACCTCGAGGACGGCAGCGTCGTCGAAGAGGTCCGGTTCCTCTCCTCCGACGACCTGGTGGCGGAAACGCTTGTCAACCTGGTCGAGGTCTACGCCGTGATCAACGACCAGGAAGGCGAACCCATCACCACCCTGTCGCAAGACGACTTCGTGTTGCGAGCCGGACGGCGCGAGATTCCGATCGAGCGCTTTGCCGTAGCCGAGGACGTTCCCCTGGTGCTCGGCCTCGCGGTCGACACCTCGGGAAGCATGTTGCCGATCATGCCCGACGTTCGCCGCGCCGCCGCACAGTTCCTGGGCAACGTCCTGACCCGGATCGATCAGGCCTTCGTCGTCGACTTCGACAGCCGGCCGCGGATGATCGCCAATCTGACGGACGATGTCGTCCAACTCATCGACAACCTGGACCAACTCCAGGCCGACGGCCTCACGGCTCTCTACGACGCGATGCAGTTCGGCCTTGTCGAACTCGCCCGCGATCAGGGACGCCGCGCCCTGGTCATTCTCACCGACGGCGACGACTTCGGCAGCCGGAGCGGCTACCGGAAGACGTTCCGCACCGCCGGGAACTCGGGCGTACCGATCTACGTCATCTCGATGGCGAACGCCAGCCCTCTGGGTCGCGGGATGCGCAAGCCTGACCTGGAGGGGATCGCCAAGGCGAGCGGAGGCCGGGTCTACTACGTCGCCGGAATGGAGAGCCTGCTCGACGCCTACGCCCACATCAGCCGGGAGTTGCAGAGCCAGTACATGCTCGGCTACTCCACCGACGCGCCGCTGACGCAGCAGGAGGTCCAGGCGCTCAAGGTCGAGCTTCGGGCCGGCAAGGGCAAGAAGCGCGAGATCCGGATGACGGTCGGCCGCGGGCGCAGCTAGGGGCCGTCAGGCTGCAGTAAAGAACGTCGCCGCCCGACGCCCGTTCTCTGGGTGCGCGGACCTTCTGGTCCGCATCAAGCGCGATGCTGCGAAGCAGCGAGCGCGAACTACAAGCCTACGGCTCGGCGACGACCGGGTTCTCCAGCGCTCCGAGACCATCGATCTCGATCCGAACGACGTCGCCCGGCACCAGGAACTTCGGCGGCCGGTAGCCCAGGCCGACGCCGGCGGGCGTGCCGGTGCTGACTACGTCGCCAGGCTCGAGAGTGCACATCGTGGAGATCGTCTCGACCAGCTTCGGACAGTCGAAGACGAGCTCCCGGGTGTTCGAGTCCTGCCTCAGTTCGCCGTTGACCCACGTGCGGATTGCGAGCGAGTCCGGGTCCCGGACTTCGTCGGCGGTCACCAGGTAGGGACCCATCGGACCGTGCGTGTCCCAGCCCTTGCCGAGGATCATCGTCGGCGAACGCCGTTGCCAATCGCGGACCGACACGTCGTTGACGATCGTGTAGCCGGCGATCACGGAGCCGGCGTCGGCCGCGGCGACGCCGCGGCAGCGGCGGCCGACGACGAAGGCGAACTCGCCCTCGTAGTCGACCGCGGAGGACGCCCGCGGAATGTGGATGTCCCCTCCCGGCCGGTTGACACACGTGACCTGCTTGTTGAAGACCGTCGGGAACTCGGGGAGCTGCTGTCCGGTCTCCGCCGCGTGGTCGGCGTAGTTCAGGCCGATGGCGAAGAACTTGCGGGGCCGCGGCACCGGGGCGAGCAGCGTCTGTTCCGCCAGGGCCACGCGGCCGGCGCCCGAGTCGACCGCGCGCCGCGCCGCCTCCAGCGCCTGCTCGCCGACGGCCAGAAACCGGCACATGCCGCGAGGCAGGTCCGGCGCGGCGACGCTCAGGTCGACCACGGTTTCCGCGTCCGCCAGCGCGCCGATCGCGGCCTGACCGTTCCGCAGCAGGGAGAGGAGCTTCATCGGTCAGCCCTCCCTCGAGCCGGACGCCGGCAAGGCGAGCGCGACGATGCCCACTTCGCCCTCGCCCTCACCCTGGCCGCTCACCGCCAGCGCGATGTACTGTCGGCCGCCAATCTCGTACGACATCGGCGTCCCGCTCGGGGCCCCGTCGATTTCGATCTCGTGGATCACGTCGCCGGTTTTCTTGTCGTGCGCCCGCAGGACGGCGACGTCGCCGCCGCCAGGACCTCCGGTCAGCCCCGGGGCGCCGCCCTGGGCCTGGAAGAGCAGTGTCTTCGTCAGCAGCGGACCGGCCGCCGGCGGACCGCCGAGGGGACCCGGATCCTCGCCGGTGATCCGCTCGATCTGCCGTCGCGGCCCGTCACCGAGCGGCTTCATCCACGTGTGCTCACCGGTGTTCAGGTCGATTGCCGTCATCCGACCGTAGGGCGGCTTCGTCAGAGGCAGACCCATCGGGCCCTGCAGCGCGAAATCCTCCATGCTCGTCATGCCGCGGATGTAGCGGAAGTTGGAGCGGGCACCGTCCGGCTCCAGCAGCCTGACCACCATCGGCATCGTGTACGACGGGATGTAGATCGTGGACGTCTCCGGATCGACCGCGGCGCCGAACCAGTTCGCGCCGCCTCCCCAGCCCGGCAGCAGCAGGGTCCCCTGGAGCGACGGCGGCGTGAACAGCGGGCCGTAAACCCACCTGTCGCGGATCGCCTTGGCCGCCTCGTGGAGTTCCGGAGTGAACGAGATCAGCATGTCGTCGCTCTCGAACCCCTGGTGCTCGTACGGTGCCGGCCTGGTCGGGAACGGCTGGGTCGGCGATGTCCGTTCACCCGGCACGTCGGTCTGCGGGACCTCCCGTTCTTCGATCGGCCAAACCGCTTCTCCCGTCGCGCGGTCGAAGACGTAGATGAAGCCCTGCTTGGTGATCTGGGCGACCGCCTTGATCTCCTCGCCGTCGACCGTGATGTCGATCAGGTTTGGCGCCGCCGGCACGTCGTAGTCCCACAGGCCGTGGTGGACGAACTGGAAGTGCCACACCTTCTCGCCCGTATCGGCGTCGAGGCAGACCAGACTCTCGGCGTACAGGTTGTCGCCGAGGCGGTGGCCGCCGTACCAGTCGTTGGTCGGTGTCCCGGTCGGCAGGTAGACGTAGCCCAGCTCCGGATCGCCGCTCATCAGCGACCAGACATTCGTGTTGCCGCTGTACGTCCAGGACTCGTTCTCCCACGTCTCGACGCCCGGCTCCTCGCCCTGGGGAATCGTGTGGAAGATCCACTTCTGCTCGCCGGTGCGCACGTCGAAACCGCGGACGTGACCGGGCGGCATCTCCTTGCGCGTCGGCCCGTCGAAGATGGAAGAGCCGACGATCACCGTGTCGCCGATGATCATGGGCGCGGAGATGACCGAGTAGATGCGCCGCTGCACCGGCCGGCCCAGACCCTGAGTGAGATCGACCTTGCCTTCGACGCCGAAGTCGCCGACCGGCTCGCCGGTGTGCGCGTCGATCGCCCACAGCCACGCCTGGTTCGTCGGCATCAGGATCCGCGCCTGCTCGCCGTCCGTCCAGTAGCCGACGCCACGGTGGTTGTAGCCCAGGTTCGTGGGCCGGCTCTGCCGCCAGTCCTCCGTGTCGAACACCCACTTCTGCGCGCCGGTCTCTCCGTCGATCGCGGCCACCTGGCCGAATGAGGTCGACACGTAGAGCACGCCGCCGACCATGAGAGGCGTCACCTTGTACGCACCCGGCCTGAGCATCCGGGGTCGCTCCGCCAGCTCGGCGTTGTCGGGGGATTCCCAACCCCAGACCACTTCGAGATCGGCGACGTTGTCCCGGTCGATCTGGTCGAGCGCGGTGTACTTGGTGCTGCCGAAATCGCCGCCGTAGGACGGCCAATCGCCGGCACCGACGCCGTGCTGGCCCCAGGCCGCTGCCGAAGCGAGGGCCAGCCACGCCGGCATCAGCACCGACGTCGCGAGTCTTCGTTGTGAACTGGTCAAGGGCCTCTCCTTCGGTCCTTCCGTCTTGGGTCGTTACACAGCCGCGCGATCATACCGACGCCGCGAGTTCACCCCGCTTGCCATATGCTTGCCCTTCACCGACCGACCGTTCGGACGCTTCAACGACCAACCCGATGCGCACCGCCACCGTGATCGTTCCGGCGATGGCCGCGCTCCTGGCTCTGGCGCCGGCGCCGGTCGTGGGTCAGGACGGTTCCAGCGATTCACGGCTGCCGGAGGCCTCGCGGCGGCTCCAGCAGTACCTCCGCATCGACACGACGAACCCGCCGGGCAATGAAAGCGAGGCCGTCGCGTTCTTCGCGGACATCTTCGAGCGCGAGGGCATCGCCTACGAGACCGTGGAGCCCGAGCCGGGCCGCGGCAGCATCTGGGCACGGCTGGAAGGGGGTCAGGCCCCGGGCATCATCCTGCTCCACCACATCGACGTCGTGCCCGCCGACCCGCGGTTCTGGAAGCACGATCCGCTGTCAGGAACCTACGAGAACGGCTACCTCAACGGCCGCGGGGCTCTCGACACGAAGGGCCTGGGCATCATGCACCTGGAGGCCTTTCTGGCCCTCGCCCGCTCGGGGGCGCCCCTTGTACGCGACGTCATCTTCCTGGCCACGGCGGACGAGGAGGCGGGCGGGCGGCTCGGCGCCGGCTGGATCGTGCGCAACCGCCCGGACCTGCTGGAAGGGGTCGGTCTCGTGCTCAACGAGGGCGGCAGCGGGCGGATCCTGGGCAACCGCGTGGTGTTCAGCGTCGAGGTGACGCAGAAGGTGCCGATGTGGCTGCGGCTGAACGCGGTCGGACCCGCCGGCCACGGATCGAGCCCGTCGACCCGCAGCGCGGTGACCGACCTGATCGAGGCGCTCGAACGTTTGCGCCAGGACCCGTTCGCCCCCCGCATCGTGCCCCCGGTCGGCGACTTCTTCCGGGACCTGGCCGAACTCGAGTCCGCGGCAGCCGAACTCGCCGACCCGGAAGGCCTGATCGCGGAACCCGATCGCCTCGCCTCATTGCACCGGACGAACCCGATGCTCCACGCGCTCACCCGCAACACCTGCGCCGTCACCCGGCTTGCGGGATCGAGCAAGATCAACGTCGTCGCACCCGCGGCAACCGCCGAACTGGACTGCCGGCTGCTTCCCGACCAGGAGCCGCGCGCCTTCATCCGGGAACTCAGGAAGCGGCTCGACCAGCCGTCCATCTCGATCGAGATTCTCATGTCCTTCAAGGCCGCCGTCTCGTCGACCGACACGGACCTCTACCGCGCCATCGAATCCGTCACAGCCCGCCGCTTCCCCGGCTCCACCGTCCTGCCGGCGGTCACCGCCGGCTTCACCGACAGCCACTTCTTCCGCGACCTCGGGATCGTCGCCTACGGCTTCTCGCCGGCCGTCATCCCGGGTTCCGATCAGGGCGGCGTGCACGGGAACAACGAGCGGATCTCCGTCCACAACGTCGAGCACGGATGGCAGACGATGCTGGACCTGCTGCGGACGATCGCCGTCGAGCCAGGCCACGGGCCCACTTCGGCCGGCGTAACCCCGACCGCCGGCGGCCAGGACTGAACCACCATGAAGACCCGATCCACCCCCTTCCTCGCCGTCGTCCTCCCTCTCCTCCTCGCCTGCGCCGCCGAACCGTCCGACCCCTTCCTCGTCCAGACCGACGCCGGCCCCGTCCAGGGCTTCGCCCCCGAAGGCAGCGACGACATCGCCGCCTTTCTCGGCATTCCCTTCGCGCAGGCCCCCGAGGGCCACATGCGCTGGCGTCCACCCGTGGCCGTCGAGCCCTGGACGGAGCCTCTCCAGGCAAGCGACTATGGCTCCATCTGCCCGCAGAGCCGCGCCCAGCTCCCTCAGAGCGAGGACTGCCTGTACCTGAACGTGTGGACACCGACCGAACGGGCCGGCGACGAAACGCTCCCGGTGATGGTCTGGATCCACGGCGGTGGCTTCCGCGCCGGCAACGGCCGGCTCGGCGAAGCTCCAGCGACCGGCCGCGGCGCCGGCCTGGCAAGCCGTGGCGTCGTCGTGGTCAGCATCCAGTACCGGCTCGGCGCCCTCGGCTTCTTCGCCCACCCCGCCCTGGCCAAGGTGGCCGTGATCCCCGGCGAATCAGAAGGCGACCACGGAGTGCTCGACATGATCGCCGCCCTCGACTGGGTGCAGCGGAACGCCGCGGCTTTCGGCGGCGATCCGGACCGCGTGACGATCTTCGGCGTCTCGGCCGGCGGGATGGCCGTGAACACCCTGATGAGCACGCCCGCGGCTGCCGGCCTGTTCCACCGTGCGATCGCCCAGAGCGGCTACGGCACCTGGCGGCTGCCCCACCTCAGCGAGGCGCGCTGGGGCCTGCCTTCCGCCCTCGAGCAGGGAGCAGCGCTGATCGCCGACGCCTTCGATCTCGGAGACGAGCCTTCGGCCGCCGACCTGCGCGCGCTTCCGTACGAGGAACTCATCAACCTCGGCACCGGCTTCTGGGTGCCGATCACGGGCACCGTACTCCCGGACGAGCCCGGCATCGTGTTCGCCCGGGGCGAGCAGCACGACGTGCCCTACATCACCGGCGGCAACAGCTTCGAGGGGACGATCTTCCGCGCCTTCGCCATGACCCCGGGCGACTACTTGGCCATCTTCGGCGAGCGCGAAGGGCAGGCCCGCTCCCTCTACGGCGCGGACGGCGAGACCGAAGCCGACGCCGAACGGATCGCCGCCGCCACCCTGTTCGGCGACCAGCGCTACGTGATCTCCGCCCGCTACCTCGCGGAACAGATGAAGACCGTCTCCTCGCCGGCCCGCACCTACTACTTCCAGTTCGTCCCCGAGGCGCAGCGTGGGACGTTCCCCGGCGCTCCGCACGGTTCGGAAGTGTCCTACGTCTTCGGCGATCCGGGTGATCCCGAGTCCGAGCGCTACCCCGGCGCGGACGGCGCCACCCTCGGCGACGTGATGGCCGGCTACTGGACCCGCTTCGCCGCCACCGGCGACCCGAACGGCGACGGCGCCCCGGAGTGGCCGGAGTACGACGCGGACAACGACACCTGGATGGTCCTAGACGCTCCGGAGCCCAAAGCGACGCCGGGCGTGCTCAAGGACAGGCTCGACCTGCTGGAGGCCGTGTACCTGGAGCGGGTTCAGCCTTCGTCGCCGTCGCCCGCTTCTCCGTCCGAATCGTCCGCCCGCTGATCAAAAGGCAGCATCCGCGGTTCCGCGACAATCGAAGAGCCGGAAGCTGCGACCAGGGTTCGCTGTTCAGCGGACGCCGGAGGTTCGGCCACAGCGTGGTTGAGAACCGCCCCCAACTCCTCGGCGGTTTGAGGATTCGGCCACGGAAGAGCTCCTCGAGCCTCCAACGCAGCAAGCCCGTTCGAGCGGCCCAACGTCGACCTTACATAGACCGGACAAGCAGAACGTCTTTCGAGCTGCGCCGTGGCGCCAGCCCAGGTACCGCCCCGGTCTACCAGCGCCTCAACCACCAGTGCCGCGTCGGCGAGACCATAGACCGAGTGGTTTCTCGCCATCGCATGGCCGGCCACGAAACGCGCCGCCGGATCGTACGGCGACACCACTACGAGGTGGCCATCAAGCAGAGCACTCCTGTTCTGACGGTGCGTCGCGGCCCGGGCAAGGTCGTTGCCGAGGACACCCACCGCCCAGCCGCCGGCACTGAGCGCGCCCGCCATCGCCGCCCGGTCAACCCCTCTTGCGGCTCCCGAGATGACAGCCCGGCCTGAACTGGCTGCAAAGGCACCGACCTCGTGCGCGTAGTCGATCAGATTCAGTCCCACATCGCGCGGGCCGACGACCGCCAGACCGCCCTTGTCCATCAAATGCTGGTGGCCACAACCGTAGAGAACAGGAGGCGCCTTCTCACGGAGCCGCGCCTTCAGCCGGCTGGGGTACCCGTCATCGGCTCGACTCAAGACCCAGATCGCCCGGGCCTGCCACTTCTCCACTGCCAGGCTCAACTGCATTCCCCGTCCGAGCAAGGCCTCGATCCTCCCTGGGTCCAGGCTCTCAGCCACCGAATCGCCCCCGCCCAGACACTCGGCTAGCACCGACCCGGCGTCTGCTCCCAGTAGGTCAGCCGGCGCCCGTTCGATCTCCCGCAGCCGCTTTGCCAACCGGTTGTACTCGCGGTTCAGCGAGAGGGGCTCCACGGACCGGTCCCCAGGAGCGAGGCGGCCCACGATGAGCGGCGCCGTCAGCAGCAGGATGGCCTTCGTGTTCGCCGACAGCGACCCGCTCATCCGCTCCCTCAACCCTGAGCCAGCGCCAGCGGCCAGACCTCGCCGCTGCCGCGCTTCCTCAGCAGCCACGCGGCGACGGTGAACGTCCAGCCGGAATCAACGATGTCGTCCACAAGGAGAACCGGCGCCGACGAAGGCAGGACCTCCACGGCAAAGGAACCCCAGACGTTCGCCGCCTGCTGGGCCGAGTTCTCCATGATCTTCTGTTCGGGCCGGCTCTCCGTCTTCACCAGGACCGGGGCGAACGGCAGTTCCAGGGCACCGGCGAGCCGCGCCGCGAAGTCGGGCACGAGGTCCGGATGACGGAGGGACGGCACGCACGTGACCCACTCCGGTTCCGGCGCCCGGGGCCAGTCGCGCACCATTGCCGCGCAGGCCTCCACGAGCTCATCTGCAAACCGCCCCGACTCGTACTTTCCGCCTCTAACCAGCCGTCCCCACCCCGCATCGTTCCAGTGGCAGAGCGCACGGCCAACTTCCGCCCTGTGCTCGGGCCGAATGAGCTTCCTGGGACCCTTCTTGCGGGGTTCGATCACGGAGAACGCTTCCTTGAGGAAGCTCACGGCCTCGCGCACGGTGCCTTGGCCGGGATCAGTTGGAAGTGGCGCGGCGGCGGCGACCGCCTCGCCGACCTCGTTCGAGTCGCCGTCCAGGGCGCGGATCAGGAAGGCCATGTGCCCCGACTCCAGGTCGAGGTACTCCTGGAGCTGCACCTGTTCCCGGCGACGGAGGGCTGTCAGTCGATCTACCCGCTCCCAGAACTCCTCGCCGAGTTCCGCCGCCGTCAGTTGCCAGCGGCGTCCTTCCTTGACGACTGGCGCCGGCGACTCCAGCGACAGGATCTTCAACGCTTGATCCAGGCGGCCGACTCGAATGTTGACCTGGCGCAGGAGGTCGGACCTCGACAACCCTTCCGGCGCCTGCCCCAGCGCGGAGAGGATCTCCCGTGCCTGATCGCGGCTCGGAAACGCGGTGTCGATGAAGTGGTTCGTGATGTCCAGATCTTCCTGGCCGCCGAGCAGAACGCCCCAGGCCGACCGAAGCGCGCGCCCGGCCCGACCGACCTGCTGATAGTAGGCGATGACGGATCCAGGGGCCTGATAGTGGATGACGAAGCCGAGGTCCGGCTTGTCGAAGCCCATACCCAAGGCCGAAGTGGCGACCAGGACCTTCACCTGGTCGTCGAGCAGCGCCTGTTCCAGGGCCGGCCGGTCGGGGCCAGTGCGGCCCGTGTAGGCCTCCGCCTCGATCTTCCGGCTGCGGAGCCAATCCGCAACCACTTCCGCGTCGCGGATCGTCAATGTGTAGACGATGCCACTTCCCGGCATCCGCGGAACCTGCTCCGCCAACCACGCGAGCCGTTCGGCCTGGCTGCGCAGTCGGATCGTCTGCAGGTTCAGCGACGGTCGATGCAGGCCGCCCCGACGGACCGAGAGATCCGGTCCGAGCACCGCATCCAGGTCTCCGACAACGCGGTCGTTGGCGGTGGCCGTCGTCGCCAGCAGGCGGAGATTGGGCGGCAGCTCGCGCAGGATCCTGCCGATCCGCCGGTAGTCCGGCCGAAAGTCGTGGCCCCAGTCGGAGATGCAGTGAGCCTCGTCGACGACGAGCAGAGAGATACGCGACGCCACCGTGGCCAGAACACGTGAGACGAAGCGCTCGTTCCCCAACCGCTCCGGCGAGATGAGCAGGATGTCCACCCGGCCCGCGGTCACGTCGCGCTCGACCTGTTCCCAGTCCGCCGCGTTGTCAGAGTTGATCGTCGCCGCCCGCACTCCCATCCGTGCGGCGGCGGCGATCTGATTCCTCATCAGCGCGAGCAGCGGCGACACCAGCAAGGTCGGCCCCATTCCTGCCTCGCGGAACAACTTCGTCGCGATGAAGTAGACGAAGCTCTTCCCCCAACCCGTGCGTTGCACAACCAGTAGCCGGCCGCGCCCTTCGGCAACGTGCTGGATTGCCTCCTCCTGGCCGCGCCGGAACGACGCTTGAGTCAATCCGGTTCCAAGCTGGAGAAGTTCCGCCGCCCGGGATGCTTCGTACTTCAAGACACCTCAACCGCAGATCGTCGTCATCGACCAAGACGAGAACCAACCGCGAATGTTCGCGACGCCGTAGCGGGAAGCGTGCCTTCCCTCTACGACCGGCCTCTTCCGATGACCGCGAGGGCGGCTGGAGCACGCTTCGCCGCGCGTGACGAGGGGCGTCGGTCTTGATGCCCCTCGTCGTCGCCGGCTCGGCTAGCGCGAAGAAGCGCCTCCTCGAACAGCGCCGGTACGAACTTCTCCGTCTCGCCGCTTTCCTCGACGTTGTGGACGATCCAGTCCCGGAGCAGTTCCTCCGTGAACTGTCGGCGGATGATCCAATTCAGGAGTCGGCCGATGATCGGCACTCGGACGCCGACCCGGGCCTCCGTGTAGAAGGAGCAGCCGCCCTCGACTTCGGCGTAGAGGTGGTCGAGCGAGCCGACGCGCAACAGGCCGCCGAGCAGGAGGTCGAAGTTGAAGGCCTCGTCGTCGAACTTCGAGACGCGCGCTCTTGCCCGCACCGGGTGCTTGCCGCCAATATCTTCATGAATCTCGATCACGCTCCCCGGGCCCAGGCGTCCGCGGACATAGACTCGCCGGCGCCAGCGGACGGTGATGTGGTCGAAGGGGTGCCAGTAGCGGTAGACCGGCACCAGGGGGCCGGTGAAGTCGCTGCCGTTGTAGCGGGTCCACGTATCGATGTTCTCGAACCACCAGCGCAGCATCTCGGGCGAGACGCCCTTCATCGTGCCGTGTTCGATCGAGGCCCGCAGACGGCCGCCGGAGAGGCGCTCCACCCTGTGCCGGACTGAGTCGAGGCCCTTCATCGGGCCAAAGAAACCGGTCTTGGGGCCGGATCGCGTGTCGGACATGGGACCTCCGACGGCAACGTATCAGCCCGGTATCTGGTGGCTCGCGGCCTTTCTCTGCACACTCGTGTCGATCGTCCCCGCGGGCGCGGCGAAGGGGCAGAAGGGGAACACCGAGGAAGCCTCCTCGCCGATGGCCGAAGTGGACGAAGACCTCGGGCGGCAGGCCTTCCTCCGCTACTGCCGGGAATGCCACGGCGAAGCCGGGGACGGTCTCGGCAAGTTCAGCTACACGACCGGTGAGCGGCCCCGCAGCTTCCAGTCAGGGCGCTTCAAGCTGGCGACGACCGAGAACTCGATCCCGTCGGACCGTGACCTGGAGGAGACGATCCGCCGCGGCATGCCCGGTACCGGCATGTCGGCCTGGGGCCAGGTCCCCGATGGCGAGATCGCGGCGATGGCGCGCTACACGCGCCGCTTCAGCCTGGACGCCATCAGGGAGGAACTCGACCGCCGGGTAGCCACCGGCGAACTGAGCGCAGCGGAGGCCGATGCCGACTTCGCCCGGCGGACGACCCCGGGTCCGCCCATCGAGATACCGCCCGAGCCGCCGTTCGACGACGAGCGACGGGCCCGCGGCGAGCGGCTCTACCTGGAAGCCTGCGCTTCCTGCCACGGACCGAACGGCCGGCGGCTCCGCAACGACCCAATGCCCGACTTCGAGGGAAATCACACCCTGCCGACCAACCTCGTCGGCGGCATCTTCAAGGGCGGAAACAGCAGTGACGCCATCTACAGTCGCCTCTACCTCGGCATGGACGGGACGGCGATGCCGGGATACCGCGACGCCTACAGCAAGGACGAGATCTGGGACCTCGTTCACACCGTCGAGCGGATCATGGAGGACGACGGTCTGGGGCAACCGGAGGACGAGGCGGCGATGGCGGCCGCTGCGCCAGCGGCGAGGGAAGCCAGCTCGATCTTCGACCAGCCGGGAGACGAGGTGGTCACCAACAACGTCAACCGCGACACGTCGCCGATCCTGTTGGGCGCAGGTGGCGTGCTGCTGCTGCTGGTGATCGCGGGATCGGCGCTGTTGACGAGCCGTCGGTAGCGATACGGGCTCGCCGCTTCGCGGCATCGCGCTTGATGCCGGCCAGAAGGCCGGCGCACCCAGTGGAAGTCAGTGGGTGGCGCGGAACTCCAGCATGAAATCGCGCAGGCGCTCGGCTCCCTCCATGGGCATCGCGTTGTAGAGCGACGCGCGGAAGCCGCCGACGCTGCGGTGACCCTTGAGCGCCACGAGACCCCTGTCGGCCGCCGCGGCGACGAACGCCGGCTCGAGCTCGGTGCGCCGCAGCCTGAAGGTCACGTTCATGTGCGAACGGCTCGCAGGCTCCGCGTGCGGTACGTAGAACTCGCCGCCATCGGCGTCCAGCACCTCGTAGATCAAGCCCGTCTTGGCCTCCGCCCGGGCCGCCGCCGCCGCCAGACCCCCGATCTCGTCCCGCAACCAGCGGGTCACGAGGAGGAACACGTAGACGCCGAAGACGTTCGGGGTGTTGAGACGCGAGCCCTTCTCGGCCTGAAGCCGGAAACTGAGCATCGAGTGCAGGTCGGAACCGGAGCGTTCGAGTAGCCAGTCCGAGACGATGACCACCGTCAGCCCGGCGGGTCCCGCGTTCTTCTGGGCGCAGGCGTAGAGCAGGCCGAACTTGCTCACGTCGACCGGACCCGACAGGAAGTCGGACGACACGTCGCACACGAGGGGCGAGCCGCCCGCCTCGGGCGGCCGGCGGAACTGGACGCCCTGGATCGTCTCGTTCGAGGTGTAGTGGACGTAGGACGACGCCTCGGGAAGGTCGAGTTCCCCTGCGTTCGGCACGCGAACGTAGTTGCCGTCGGCATCGTCCCAGGCCACATGGACACGGCCCTCACGGCGCGCCTCGACCGCGGCCTTCCTGCCCCAGGTTCCGGTCACGATGTAGCTCGCCGGGAGTCCCTGCCCGCCCAGCAGGTTGATCGGGATCATCGAGAACTGAAGCAGCGCGCCGCCCTGCAAGAACAACACCCGGTAGCCCTCCGGCACGTCCAGCAGTTCCCGCAGGTTGGCCTCGGCCTCGGCCAGGATCGCGTCGAAGGACTCCGAGCGGTGGCTGATCTCGAGCACCGAGCTGCCGGCGCCCGGAAGCGCCAGCAGGTCGCGCTGGATCTCCTGGAGAACGGGAACCGGCAGCACCGCCGGACCCGGGGAGAAGTTGAAGACGCGCTGGCTCAGCGCCTGCTCCGTCGAGGTCTGTCGATCGAGCATTGAGGTCATCGTGGCGGGCAGGCGTGGCTGCCGAACCGGGGCCGGTCGGCGAGCGCGAATCGTAACCCGGTTGTACCAAGGATGCGCAGCCGTTCGGAGTGCCGGCCAGAAGGCCGGCGCACCGACAACCGCGACCGCGCCGCTTCGGCCAGGTCCCGCGGTGTACGCTTCCACGCATGACGATCGCAGAGCCGGCGCGCGCCGCGACCGCCGACGCGGTCATCCACCACACCGCCTGCACGCTCGACTGCCCCGACTCCTGCTCGCTCGAGGTCGAGGTCGAGCACGGCCGGGTCACCAAGGTCCGGGCGGCGCCGCCCGAGATCGCCCATCCGCTGACCAGCGGCTTCATCTGCTCCAAGGTCGGCCGGATCTCGCGCCACCTCTACGGCGAGGACCGCCTGCTCCATCCGGCGGTGCGAACGGGCGCCAAGGGCGAAAGCGACTTCAGGCGCGTTTCCTGGAGCGAAGCTCTCGACCGGATCGTCGAGCGGTTGGTCGAGGCGAAGACGGCCTTCGGCGGCGAGTCCATCCTGCCGCTGAGCTACGGCGGCTCGAACGGCCTCCTGACCCAGGACACCGCGGACGCGATCCTGTTCCGGCGCTTCGGCGCGTCCCAACTCGCGCGCACCGTCTGCGCGGCCCCCAGCACCGCGGCCGCGCTCGGCCTCTACGGCAAGATGGCGGGCGTCGCGCTGGAAGACTACGAGCACGCCTCGCTCGCCATCGTGTGGGGCGCCAACCCCTCCTCCACCGGTATCCACCTGGTGCCGATCCTGCGGGCGGCCCGGGCCCGGGGCGGCAAGCTCGTCGTCGTCGATCCCCGGCGTACGCCACTGGCGAAACAGGCGGACCTCCACCTGCAGCCGCGGCCCGGCACCGACCTGTGCCTCGCCCTGGCGCTGCACCGCGAGCTGTTCCGCCGAGGCGACGCCGACCTCGACTTCCTGGCCGAACACGCCACCGGAGTCGAGGAACTGCGCAGGCGGGCCGAACCCTGGACCCTCGAGCGCGCCGCCGAGGTCACTGGCGTTCCAAGGGCCGACATCGCCCGCTGCTACGAGTGGTACAGCGGGTCCTCGCCCGCGGTGATCCGCTGCGGCTGGGGGGTCGAGCGCAACCGCAACGGCGGTTCAGCCGTGGCGGCGATCCTCGCCCTGCCCGCGGTGGCCGGCAAGTTCGGGGTACGCGCCAGCGGCTACACGATGAGCAACGGCGCCGCCTTCCGCGACGTTGGCCGGCGCGAGCCGTCGCCGGGCACCCGGATCGTCAACATGAACCACGTCGGCCGCGTGCTGACCGACGCGGACGCGATTGCCGGACCACCGGTCCAGGTGCTGTTCGTCTACAACGCGAATCCGCTGGCCACGCTGCCGAACCAGGCGCTGGTACGGCGCGGCCTCGAGCGCGAGGACCTGTTCACCGTCGTCTTCGACCAGGTACTGACCGACACCGCCCGCTACGCCGACGTCGTGCTGCCGGCGACCACCTTCCTCGAGCACGACGACCTGGCGATGGGTTACGGCGCCATGGTGCTGCACGACACGAAGCCGGTGGCCACACCGGCTGGAGAGGCCCGTTCCAACCTCCGAGTGTTCGGCGAGCTTGCGGCGCGCCTCGGGCTGCTCCGGGACGGCGACCCGCGCTCGGAGGCGGAGTGGCGGCAGGCGGTGCTCGGCGGCGAGCGGGAGCGGCGGCTCGCGGAGCAGGGCGTGGTGCTGCCGGCGACCGGCCGCCGTCCGATCCAGTTCGTCGATGTGTTCCCCCACACGGCCGACCGCAAGGTCCATCTCTGCCCGCCCTCGCTGGAGACCGAGTCGGCCCGTGGGCTCTATGCCTTCCACTCTGAGCCGGGCGAGGGACGGTATCCGCTGGCGCTCATCTCGCCCTCCGTGCCGCAGACGGTGAGTTCCACCTTCGGCCAGTTGCGGCCCGGCCTGGTGCCGCTCGAGATGCACCCGGACGACGCCGCGGAGCGGGGGCTCGGCCCCGGCAAGCCCCGCGTGCGGGTGTTCAACGAGTACGGCGAGGTCCGCTGCCCCATGCGCCTCAACCCGGACCTCAAGCCGGGCGTCGTCCTGCTTCCCAAGGGGGTCTGGGCCAAGAGCACGGAATCGGGAACCAACGCCTGCTCGCTGGCGCCGGACACGCTGACCGACATCGGCGCCGGGGCCTGCTTCAACGACGCCCGGGTCCAGGTCGAGGCCCTGGCCGATTGAGCCGCGCCGTGGCCTTAGGCGTCCCGCTCGCAGCCTGCGCTCTCGTCTGTGCTCTGGCGGCATCCGCTGTCGAGGCCGCCGACGACGAACCCGTGGACGCCGCGTCCCAGCCGTCCAAGACGGTCATCGCCCACCGCGGCGCCAGCGGCTACCTTCCCGAGCACACGCTGCCGGCATATGCCCTGGCCCACGGCATGGGCGCCGACTACATCGAACCGGATCTCGTGCTGACCCGCGACGGCCACTTCATCTGCCTGCACGACATCTACCTGCAGGCGACGACCGACGTCGAGCAGGTCTTCCCCGACCGTGCTCGCGATGATGGCCGCTGGTATGCCGCCGACTTCACGCTCGATGAGGTCCGGCAGCTCCAGGCCGAGGAACGCCTCGGCAACCGCTTCCCGAAGGGCAGGAGCCGCTTCGTCGTGCCTGCCTTCACCGAGATGATCGAGCTGGTTCAGGGCCTGAACGAACGGACCGGCCGCACGGTCGGGATCTACCCGGAACTCAAGGCGCCCGAGTGGCATCGTGCCCAGGGACTACCCATGGAGGAATCGCTGCTCGAAGTCGTCGGTCGCTACGGCTACGTCGAACAGGGCGCGCCGATCTTCGTCCAGAGCTTCGAAGCCGAGAGCCTGAAGCGCCTGCGCGCCCTCGGCTCCGAGCTGCGCCAGGTGTTCCTGATGGCCGAGGTCGCCCAGTACCGCTCGTTCCTGAGCGCCGAGGGACTCGCCGGCGTCGCCGGGTTCGCCACCGGCATCGGACCGGCGAAGACGATGCTCGAGCGGCAGCCGGAACTGATCGGCTGGGCCCACGATGCCGGGCTCACCGTCCACCCGTACACCTTCCGCGCCGACCAGGTGCCCGACCGCTACGACAGCCATGAGGCGGAGCTCCGCCGCTACCTCTTCGACCTTGGCATCGACGGCGTGTTCACCGACTTTCCGGACCGGGCGCGGGCAGTGGTGGACGAGCCCTAGTCGCCCGACGCCAGGCCATCCAGCGCGGTCTGGCGCTCCACCGCTTCCAGGCCGGCCAGACGCTCCACCTCGGCGTAGAAAACCGGGAAGCTCCCGCCGGACGCCTCCAGCAGGCCCAGGAACGCCGGCACGAGATCGCTGTAGGTAGCGACCGAGATCAGGTCCGCGTTGTTCATGCGCGACAACCATTCGCCCAGATCGGACTCACCGCCACCGCTTGCGGCCGCGCGCCAGGCCGGGACCAGGTCCCGCCGGTAGCGCGCCGCGAGCGACCGGAAGACCTCGGCCTTGAGCGTCAGCTTCCGTTCGTCACTGTCGTCGCTCGCGTAGAGCGCCTCCAGCTCCTGCCGGACCTCCAGAAGAAAGCGGTTCAGGTCCCGCCGGCGCTCCCGGCCCTGCTCGAAGACCGCAAGCTCTTCGTTCCGGCCCTGCGACCGGAGCCAACGGCGCACGCCCGCAACCTCGACCGCGGTCGCGAACGACTCGTTGAACGCGCTGTCGTCCTTGACGTAGACGACCTGGTGGGCGAGCTCGTGGAAGATGAGGGCCGCCAGATCGGCGTCGGCGTAGTCGAGAAACGTGTTCAGGACCGGATCGGCGAACCAGCCGAGCGTCGAGTACGCCGCCACGCCGCCGACGCGCACGTCGAAGCCCTGGTCGGCCAGGCGGTCGCCGTAGCGCCTGGCCGCGCGCTCGTTGAAGTAGCCGCGGTAGGCCGCACAGCCGGCGAACGGATAGCACCACGTCTTCGGTTCCAGGCTCAGGCGCGGCGCCGCGACGACGTTCCAGACCACGTAGGGCCGGCCCAGGTCGGCGTAGCTGCGGTAACTCCGGTTGTCCGGCAGGCCGAGTTCGCCGCTGGCGAACTCGCGGATCCCGAGGGTCAGTTCCAGGCGCTCGCGGGTGGCGGCGGAGAGAACCTCCGCCCTCCCGGGCTCGAGCAGACGGGCGATCGGCTTGCGCTTGACCAGTACGTCGGCGCCGCCCCACACCGCCTGGGAGTAGTAGCGCATGCTGCCGCAACTCGCCGCGAGAACGGCGAGAACCAGCGCCGCGGCGACCGCCAGGACCCGCCGGCGAACGCGCCGGGCGCGCCGTCTGCGCGTGCTACCCTGCCGGGTCATGAAACTCGCTCTTCACTGGCAGGTACTGATCGGAATGGCGGCGGGGCTATGTTTCGCCCTGGTCTTCGGCGAAGTGGGCTGGATCCCCTGGTTGGCTGACCTCTTCATGCGCCTGCTCAGGATGGTCATCGTGCCCCTGATCTTCACCTCGATCGTGCACGGGGTGTCCAGTATCGGCGACGGAAGGTCTATCGGGCGTCTGGGCGGCAAGACACTCCTCTGGTATGGGGCGAGTAGTTTCATGGCAATTCTGGTCGGCCTGACCCTCGCCAACAGCATACGACCCGGCCGCGGGCTGGTCATGCCCGAAGATGTGGAGCCACTGAGCCCCGAGGACCTGCAGACTCCCGATTCGATTCTGGACATCTTCCTGCGGCTGGTCCCGGAAAACCCGGTCGGCGCCGCTTCCGAGGGCGAGATTCTGGGAGTCATCTTCTTCTCGATCGTGCTCGGCGCCGCGATCGGCGTGATGACCGGCAAGACGGGCGAGTTGCTCCGCGAGTGCTTCAGCGCCGGTTTCGAAGCGATGATGAAGGTGACGACCTGGGTCATCCGCCTGTTGCCGATCGGCGTCTTCGCCCTGCTCGCCCGCGCAGTCAGCGAAATGGGCCTAGACGTGTTCCAGCAGGTTGGCAAGTACATACTGACCATCGCGGTCGGTCTCACCCTGCACCTGTTTGTCGTCCTGCCCTTGCTGTTCAGCCTGCTCGCCCGCAAGAACCCCCTTCACCACTACAGGGCGATGGCGTCCGCCATGGCGATGGCGTTCTCGACCAGTTCTTCAGCAGCTACCCTGCCGGTTACGATGAGGTGCCTGCGGGAAAAGGTGGGCGCCTCGAACCGGGTGAGCAGCTTCGTGGCACCAATGGGTGCCACGGTCAACATGGACGGCACGGCCCTGCTGGAGATCGTCGGCGCGCTCTTCATCGCCCAAGCGCTCGGGGTCGAACTCTCGCTCTATACCCAGCTGGTCGTCGTGCTGACCGCGCTGCTCGCCTCCGTCGGCGCCGCCGCGATTCCCTCGGCCGGCCTGGTCATGATCTTCATCGTGCTCGAGGCGATCGACCTGACGACGCCGGAGGCCTATGCCCTGGCCGGCCTGATGCTCAGCGTCGACCGCCCGCTCGACATGTTCCGAACGATGGTCAACATCACCTCGGACTCGGTCGGCGCCGCCGTCATCGCGAAATCCGAGGGCGAGGAGTTGCACTACTAGGTACCGGCGGGGCGTAGAGTGCGCCTACGATGAGCCCCTCCCCGAACGGCGACGACGTCACGATCACGCTCGGTGTCGAGGAGGAACTCTTCCTCGTCGACCCCGAGTCGCGCGATCTCCTCAGCGACCCCGACCCGCGCATCTTTGAAGCCTGCAGCGCGGCCGGCGGCGGCCAGCAGGTGGTCCACGAGTTCCTTCGCTCCCAGATCGAAACGAACACGGCCGTCCACGACTCCGTGGCCGGGGTGCGCGACGGCCTGAAGGCGTCCCGCCGGCTCGTCATCGAGGCGGCACAAGCGCACGGCGCGGCGGTGATCGGCGCTTCGGCCCATCCGTTCGCGGCCTGGGAAGCGCAACTTCCAACGCCGAAGGAACGCTACCGCCAGTTCGCCTCCACGTACCAGGAGACGGTCCGCCGCCTGGTCATCTGCGGCATGCACGTGCACGCCGGCTTCGGCGACTTCGATACCCGCGTCCGGGTCATGACGGCGCTCCGGCGCTACCTGCCCCTGTTCATCGGGCTGTCCGCCTCCTCGCCATTCGGCGAGGGCCGCGAGTCGGGGTTCAAGTGCAACCGGCTCAATCTCTTCGAGGCGATGCCCCGGACCAGCATCCCCGGGCCGCTCGACTCCCGCGCGGACTACGAGGCGCTGGTCGGCGAGTACCAGCGCATGGCGTTCATCACCGACGGCAGCGAGATCTGGTGGGACATCCGGCCCTCCCACAAGTTCCCCACCGTGGAGCTGCGGATCTGCGACACCTGTCCGGCGATCGAGGACGCGATGTGCATCGTGGCCCTCTACGCCTCCTTGATCCGGATGCTCGCGCGGCGGGACCGCGAGGGCACCCTTCCTCTCGAACCGCCGACCGAGATCATCGTCGAGAACAAGTGGCTGGCGCAGCGCTACGGCCTGCTGGCGTTCCTGGGCGACACCCGGCGCGGCGGCCGCATCGACATCGCCGATGAACTGGAGGAAGTCGTCGAGGAACTCGCCGGCGATGCCCGCGCTCTCGGCTGCGAACAGGAACTCCGGCGCAGCCTGACGATCGTGCGCGAAGGCTCGAGCGCCGACCGCCAGCTCGATCTCTACCGGCTGCGTCTCGTGGAAGGGGCGAGCAAGGAGGAGGCCCTGCGGGAAGTCGTCGATCTGCTGGTGTCGGAGACCGGCGCCGACCTGGCCGCGGACTGCTAACCGGGCCTATCCGAGTCACCGACCGCGGTCAGTATGTCGTCGAGCGAACGGCCGGGAACGAGACTGCGAAGGAAACCCTCGTACGGCAGGCAGAGGATGCCGTTCGTGAGTGTGCGACGACCGCCATAGAGCAGCACCGGCGTGACCTCCGGATAGTCCGCCGCGAAAGCGCGGAGGCCGCTCAGGTCGCGGGGGTGGACGACGTTCGACCTCTTGACCTCAGCATCATGCCTTCATTATGTCCATCGCACTTCCATTTTGCCGGTTGTTTAGGAAACTAGACGGCCAGACCAACGTTTGGCGCCACGCAGCGACGTCCTTGCCGAGGCGGCGGCTACCGCAGCGTGGCGTAGCGGTCGAGCCGCGGCAGGTTCCGGTCCCGGCCCTGCGGCGGCAGCGGCAGGATGACGCGGTCCACGCCGGCCTCGGCGTAGGCATCGAGCACCTCCTGCTGCGGAGGCGCGCCGAAGACGCTGATGGAGATCGTGTCCATGGCGCGGCCGGCCCGCTCCGCGCGCTGCTTCAGGTCCCCGATGCCGTCGAGCACCGCCTCGGTCGAGCGACCGATCGGCAGCCAGCCGTCGCAGCGATCGACGACGCGCTGCCGGGTGTAGCCGGTGCCGCCGCCAAGCAGGATCGGCGGGTGGGGTTTCTGCTCGGGCTTCGGCCAGGACCAGATCGGCTCGAAGTCGACGTGGCGGCCGTGGAACTCCGCCTCGTCCTCGGTCCAGATCGTCTTGAACGCCGCCACCTGCTCCTCGAGCTTCGCGAAGCGGGTCGGGTAGTCCGTGCCGTGGTGCTCCATCTCCTCCCGGTTCCAGCCGCCGCCGATACCGAACACGAAGCGCCCGCCCGAGAGCACGTCGAGGCTCGCCACCGTCTTGGCGGTCGTGATCGTGTCGCGCTCGATGATCAGGCAGATGCCGGTGCCGAGCCGGATCCTCTTCGTGGTCATCGCGGCCGCGGTCAGCGCGACGAACGGGTCGTGGGAACGGGAGTACTCGGGCGGCAACTCACCGCCCCCGGGGAATGGCGTCCGCCGGGAAGTCGGGATGTGGGTGTGCTCCGGGAACCAGAGGGACTCGAAGCCGCGCGCCTCGACCGCGGCGCCGAGTTCGTCGGGCCGCATCGCGTCGCCGGTGGGAAACATGAAGATGCCGATGTCCATAGGCGGCGCAGTGTAGCGGTTGTGGCGAACGGCTACAGCAGGCCGTCCAGGTCGGCGCAGACTTCCTCAGCGAGAGACGCGGAGAGTTCCACGACGAGTCGCGTGAACGGCGAGCGCGCGAACCAGGCCCGGCCTTCGCCGGCGGGCGCGGACCAGATCTCGAGGGTGGACGCGCCGTGCTCACGGGATTCGACCCGGATGACGGCCTCAGACCGCCAGTCGGCGCCCGGCTCGCCGCTCCGGTACCCGGTGACCGAGAGGCGGAAGAACTTGTCGACCCACGTGCCGATGTCGGCGTCAGCTTCGTCCGATCCACTTACGGTCCAGTAGGTGTCGGTCAGGTTCGCGCCGGTGCGCTGGAGGATTCGGAGCGGCTCGCTCACCCCGGCCCCGGGTCGCCGAAGGGACATGGTCTCCACTTCTGGCCTCGACGACGCCAGCAACCGCCTCTCCATCAGCAACTCGGCGCCGCCGCCGAGGCTCGAGACGACTTCGGACGGCAGCACCAGCACCGTGCCGGCCGCGTCACCCTCACCATCCGGCCCGGGTTCGCGGCGGGCGTAGCGGTCAGCGCCTCCGAAGGGCCTGCCGCCGAGCCGATAGCGAACCTCGTGGTCCCGCACGGTGAGGGTCAGCCGCTCCGGTGGCGACTCGCCGCCTGCGAGGCCGAGTTCCTCGAGTTTCGTCCCGTCCACGCCCTCGAGCACCCTCACCGCCCGCAGCGGCTCCAGCCCCCGCCACGCCGCCTCGACCTGACGGCCGCCGACGAACACCGTGTCCGTTCCCTCCCGGCCGGCGAACCAGCGACCCAGGTCGTCTTGCCGGGCCTCGATCTCGAGGCTCTGTTCGCCACGGTCGTAGACCACGCGTTCGACCTCGCCCTCCGCCGCCCGAACGACGACCGCGCCCGCGGGGGCGCCGTTGGCAGTGTCCGCGAAGGGTCGTTCGAACGACAGCCAGGCACCGGCCAGCGCGAGGACGAGCAGGGCGAAGTGGAGCCGGGTCGATCGCCAGGGCGATTTCGTCACGACCCTTCCCTCGCGGCCCGCCGCCAGCCGCCAGAACGGCGGCGACGGACGTACCCGAAGCCGGTGGCCAGGACCAGGGCGGGCACTCCGAAGACCGTTCCGAGGAACCAGCGGATCGACTCGCCGCGCGTCCGCTGTAGAACCGGATCGTCGTCCCCCGGAACGCTCGCGACCGCCGACTCGTCCTCCCGGGCCAGCCACACGTACGCGTCGAGCAGGAGCTTTGCGTTGGCCGACATCGCGCCGGGACCGGTGACGTAGACGTAGTCGTCGTTCAGCGCGTCGACGTCGCCGATGACGACGGCCCGGCTCTCCCCGCTTTCACCCGCACTCTCCACCGGCAGGGTCGACGCCATCGCCAAGGCCTCGATCGCATCCGGCTCCGCGTCGCGGTCGCGCTCGAAGTCACCGTCGAGCTCCAGCCAGCTGCCGGTCATCGGACGCACCAGGACCGTCGAGCGGGCCGGACCGCCGGCCACGCCCTCGAATCCGGCCGCTCCTTCGAGTACCAGGCCGATCCGGCTCGCCGCCCTGGACAGGTCGCTCGTCGTCGCGTGGCTGCCGAAGCGGTTGGTCAGGACCAGCCGGCGGTCGCTCGCGCCGCCATCCCGCCGCAGGTGGTAGCGGTCGTTCGCGACCGTGCCTTCGAGCCGCCGAATCGCCATTTCCTCGAGCAGCGGCTCCAGGCCAGCGTCGACTCCCGGTTCCAGCAGCAGCAGCACCGAGCCGCCGCGCTTCCAGAAGCGGCGCAGGCTGTCGACCTCCTCGGGCAGGAAGCGCCGCGTCGGGCCGAGCGCGGCCACCACGCCGGCATCCGGCGGCAGGTCCTGGATCAGGTCGGCCACCGGCAGATTCCGGGTGTTGACGTTGAGCGCCCGCAGAATGCCGTACGCGTTCCCGAGGCCCGGTTCGCCGGCATCGTTCGCGTACTCGGCCCGCTCGCCGTGGCCCACCGTCACGTACAACGTCCGGCGTTCCCGGGCGATCTCGAGCAGCGCCTCCTGGAACTCCCGGTCGAGGGAGCCCAGACTCCGCTTGGCCCGCTCGTAGTCCACATCGAGTTCGATCCTGCGCTGATCGCCCCCCCGCAGGAGGAACAGGACGCCGTTCTCGCGCGCGCCGAGCTCCGCGGCCCGGCTCGGTTCGAGCGCCTGGTCGAGCACCGTCACGTCCAGGGGCCCGGCCGCCGCGACCTCGTCGAGGAACGGTTCGATCCGTCGCAGAACCTGGTTCGCCGGCGGGAAGAACGCGACGACCTCAACCGGCTCCCGCATGGCGCCCACGAGTTCCAGCGTCGCCTCCGACACCTGTGCCCGGCTACGGGCGCTCCATTCCCACAACCGGTCCCCTTCGCGGGCGGTGTAGTTCAGGGCGAACACCCACGCGACGGCGAGCGCCAGGCTGGCGGCGGCCGCGGTCGCGGCCCGCACCCGGCGCGGTTCCAGGTCGCCGCCGCCCCGGTAGCGGGTCCAGTCCCCGCCGATGGCCGCCATGGTCCCCACCCACCATGCCAGCAACCAGGCGACCGTCCACACCGCCCGCCAGGTTCCGGCGCCGTCGTCGTCGAACCCGAGCCGGTCGACGACACCCGTCCAGGTCAGCGGATAGAGGAGCAGGCCCAGCGCCGCGAGACCGTAGAGCCCGAGCGACCGCCGCGCCTGGGTCCGCGCCGCGGACCCCCGGTCCGCATTCAGCAACTCAGCCGCGCAGGCACCGACGGCCGTGATCGCGAGCGCGGTCCCGATTCCCAGGAAGAGCCCGCCCAGAATGTCCGAGGCCGCGTAGCGCTCCCCTGCCAGGATCAGGGTGGAACCGACGAGCCACAGCACCGGCGCCGCTCGCCAGGGCTGCCCGATCACGTCCACCTCCGTGCCTGGAGCACGCGCACGCTGCCGAGCAGGAAGAGGAAGGAGACGGTCGGCGCGTAGACCAGGGTCTTCAGGTGAACAGCGCCGTCCTGGAACGGCTCGAAGTGTTCGCGGTAGAGGTCCATCGCCGCGAACACGCCGTCCAGCGGCGGATCGCTGATGCCGGAGAGGAGCCAGAAGAGCACCTGCAGCGTGACCAGGAAGCCCGCGGCGACGCCGGCGGCCAACTGATTGGGCGACGCCGCGGAACAGAAGATGCCGATCGCCGTGCAAACCGCCGCGGCCAGTCCGATACCCAGATAGCCGGCGGCCGCCTGACCCCACTCCAGGTTGCCCTTCAGATAGACCATCGCCGGGATGTAGGCCGCGGCGATCACCGTGCAGAGCACGAAGCCGAGAGCGCCCAGGTACTTGCCGAGGACGACCTGCCAGTCGCCGGCCGGAGAGGTCAGCAGAAGCACCAGCGTGCGCTGCTCCCGCTCGGCGGCGAAGGAGCGCA
>JAPOVF010000005.1:2039-2494 GCA_026708285.1 Acidobacteriota bacterium | reverse complement strand
TCAGCCTGCCCATGCACCCCTACCTCGACGAGTCGACGCTCGACCGCATCTGCGGGCCCATCGCGACCGCTTAGCGTCGGGCTGCACCCGCGGGGGCGTCGGCTGCACCCGCCTCGCGTCGGACGTACCCGCCCGTCTTGGGTCCGGAGGGGTCAGCTCCCAGGGTGACGTGAGCGCTTGAGAGGAGATGCTAGGGGGTTGCGCTCACTCCGCTTCACTCGCTCCGGTTGGGCGTCGGTGAATGCAATGTCGTTGGCCGTCGCTCGTTCAGAGGCACCTGGGAGCTGACCCCTCCGGACCCGACTGGGCTGGCGGTCGTTGCCGAGAGGGAGGGCACCGACCTGCAAACGCCCGCAAGCGGCGTCATGTGATCCGCATGTAGAGAAGTCCGCTACACCGGGGCCGTTCTCTGGGTGCGCGGACCTTCTGGTCCGCATCGAGCGCGATGCTGCGAA
>JAPOVF010000005.1:0-1944 GCA_026708285.1 Acidobacteriota bacterium | reverse complement strand
CTGGACTTCGGTGATAGCCAGCGGTGGCGCGATCTGCAGCACCGTGCCGGTTGCACCACCGCTCAGGGCGATCACGCCGCGTTCCATAAGGTGCCGGCACAGGCCGGCCGCGCGCTCCTGACTATCGAGTTCCAGGCCCCACAGCATCGCCGTGCCGCGCACGTCGACGATGCCGGGGTGCTGCTTGAGCGGTTCCACGCTCTGACCGAAGCGTCGTCCCATCTTCCGGGCCCGCCGAATCAGGCCCTCACTCTCGATCACTTCCAGGGTCGCGAGAGCCGCAGCGCAGGCAAGCGGATGCGCGACGAATGTGGCCGTGTGGCGGGCCTCGCCCTCCGTCTCCCAAGCGGCCATGACCTCCTTCTCACCCAGCACGGCTGCGATGGGAAGACCGCCGCCAAGGGCCTTGCCGCAGCAGATCAGATCGGGCTCGATATCCGCGCTCACGAACCACTCGCCGCAGCGGCCGAACGCGGTGAAGATCTCGTCGACCGCCAGGACCACTTCGCGCTCGCGGCATGCCGAGGCCAGTCCGGCCAACCAGCCGCCAGGTGGCCACCGGGTGGCCTCACGGCCGATCACCGGTTCGACCAGGCAGGTTCCGATCTCCGGCTGTTGTTCCAGCAGTCGCCGCACCGCTTCGCTTCCGGCGCCATGCGGCAAGCGGTGAACCTGGTGCTCCAGCGGCTCGGTGAAAGGAGCCCGAAAGGCCGGCCTCGAAGTAGCCTGGAGGGCGCCCAACGTCGTGCCGTGGTAAGCCGGCGTGAACGCGAGGACTCCAGGACGGCCGCTGTAGAGCCGCCCCGTCTTGAGCGCGATCTCCACCGCGTCGGCTCCCGAAGCGGCGAAGTACACCAGCGGCTCGCGAAGCGGCGCCAGCCGACCCAGCCGTGCGCTCAGTTCCACGCGAGCAGGATGCGCAAACACGTCACCCAGTCCATGAAGAAGGCGATCCGCCTGCCGCTTCACCGCCGACACGACGGCCGGATGCCGATGGCCAACCGCGGCGACCCCGAACCCAGCCGTGAGGTCGAGATAGCGATTGCCGTCGATGTCCAGCACATTGCTGCCGAGCGCCTCCTCCCACAGCATCGCGGTGCTTCCGGCGACCAGGGTGTTGATCCCTGGCGCCTCGGCCCCTTCAAGCCGCCTGGCCGCCCTCCGGGCGCGTGGCCCCGGAAGCGACGTTCGGACATCCGGCAGTTGATCGCCGCTAGCGAGTCGACGCGAACGAGGAACAGCCATGCCGAATCCGAGGCTAGCGCCCTCCACCGGATCTGGCCTTTCCAGGCCGCCAGAGCGGAGCCGGCCTGACGGCCGGCGCGTGTTTCCGGCCGCCTCCGGTGCGTCTTCCCCGCGGGCCAGAAGACCCGCGGC
Organism: Acidobacteriota bacterium; assembly: GCA_026708285.1. Lineage (GTDB taxonomy): Bacteria > Acidobacteriota > Thermoanaerobaculia > Multivoradales > Multivoraceae > Multivorans. The sequence continues at coordinate 567 of JAPOVF010000005.1, read as the reverse complement.
AACGGGTCCGCGCACCCAGAGAACGGCTCTGGTTAGGCGGACTTCTCTACATGCGGATCACATGCGACCCCTCCGGCCCCAAGACGGGCGGGTGCCACGCAACGCCCTCCCCGCGGGCCCCGGACGGGCGGGTGCCCGGCTACAGAGACCGGCGGCCAGCCAGGGACCGCGCCAGGGTGACCTGGTCGGCGTAGTCGATGTCGCCGCCGACGGGGAGGCCGAAGGCGAGGCGGGTGACGCGGACGCCGCGGCGGGCGAGGAGGTTGGCCAGGTAGAGGGCCGTTGCTTCGCCTTCGACGTTCGGGTTCATCGCCAGGATCGCCTCTTCGATGCCGTCGAGACGCTCCAGGAGCGAGGCGACCGTCAGCTCGTCGGGTCCTACGCCTCGCTGGGGCGAAAGAGAGCCCAGAAGGGCGTGGTAGAGGCCGTGGAACTCACCGGTGCGCTCGATCGGTTCGATGTTGAACGGTTCCTCGACGACGCAGAGCTTGGTCTGGTCGCGCTGCGGGTCGTTGCAGATCGAGCAGGGATCCACCGCGGTGATCTGGTGACAGGTGGAGCAGTGGA
>JAPOVF010000373.1 GCA_026708285.1 Acidobacteriota bacterium | reverse complement strand
CTCGGAGGTGATCGACGTCCGGGTCGTGAACGTCGAAGTCGTCGTCACCGACGGGCAGGGCAACCGCGTCCACGGTCTGGAGGCCTCGGACTTCGAACTTCTCGTCGACGGTGAAGCGACGCCGATCGACTACTTCACGGAGATCGAGGAGGGCCTCGCCCTGGACTCGACGGACGGCGACGTAGCCGGAGTGCCGGGCCTTGGCCCCAACGCGCTGGTCGGCACGAACTTCCTGATCTTCATCGACGACCTCTTCTCCATCGAACGCGACCGCAACAGGGTCCTCGACCGCCTGGAAGAAGACCTTGGCGAACTCGGTCCGACGGACCGCGTGGCCGCCGTCGCGTTCGATGGCCGCAGCGTGGAGACCCTGACGACCTGGACGAACTCGGCGAGCCAGTTGAAGGAGGCGCTCGACCGGGCGCGCGGACGGCCCGCCGAGGGCCTGGCACGGAGAAGCGAACTGGGGATCGTCGACAGCGACCGGGATTCCGTAGAGCAATTCGAGAGGAGCCTGACGATCCCACGCGACGTGAGTGCGCTTGCATCCAATGCGGAAGTCTCCTACGTAGAGACCCTGAGCGACCAGATGGAGCGCTCCGTGCTGGCGGCGGTGGCAACCATGCCCCAATTCGCCGACCAGCCCGGCCGCAAGGTAATGCTGCTGCTCGCCGGCGGATGGCCCAGATCCGTGGCGATCTACGCGCAAGTGACCCTGTCCCCCGACCGTCTGCCGACGGATCGCCGGGCGATGAGTGAGGACAGGCTGTACGGCCCCCTGGTGTCGACAGCGAACCTGATCGGTTTCTCGCTCTATCCAGTGGACCTGCCAGGTCCCGCGAGGGGCTTCAGGGGCGACGCGTCGAGAGGGTTGGGCCCCGACGCCCGGGACGGCGACGTTCGCGCGTTACCGGGTTCGACGGAAAGGGAAGACAGCCTCCACAGCACACTGCAACTGCTGGCACGCTCGACGGGGGGCGTTCCAATGATCAACGCCGAGCGGGACGCGGCCCTGGCCGCGGTGGTCTCCGACACACGGTCCTACTACTGGCTCGGCTTCGAACCGCAACGGCGCGACGACGAGGCATTCCACGAGATCGTGGTGCGGCCGGTCAGCCGAACAGACCTTACGGTCCGCACGCGCGAGGGCTACGTGGACCGGTCCCGCGACCGCGAGATCGAGATGGCGGTTGAAGCCGCGCTGATGTTCGGTGATCCACCGGGCGCCACACCCCTCGACGTACGGATCGGTGAACCGGTTCGGGCAGCGCGCCGCAGGATGTCGGTGCCCCTTGAAGTGGCGATTCCTCTCGACGAAATCCAGCTTCTTCCGGTGGCCGGCGTGTGGCAGAACGAGCTGGAGGTGCGCGTGACGGCCATGGATCAGGAAGGCAACCGAGCCGACGTGTCGGTCGACAAGGTTCCGATCGCCGGACCGAGCGAACCGCAACCCGGCCAAGTCTTCTACTACCAGACCGACCTGCAACTCCGCCGGCGCGAGCACACCTATGTGGTCGCCGTGTACGACCCCCTGACGGGAACGAGCCTGACCGCGACCGGGGAGATCAGTCCGAACTAGGCTCCCCCTGGTGACGAGAAGCGAACGGCCACCGGCCATGCAACGGCGCCACCGACTCTTGAGGATCTCCCGGATTCTCGCGGTGACCATGCTGCTTGCCGCCGCCGCGTCGGGCCAGCAGCAAGACCTGCCGGAGGTGTTCTCGGAGGTCGTCGACGTCCGGGTCGTGAACATCGAGGTCGTCGTCACGGACAGGAAGGGGAACCGCGTCCACAGCCTGAAGGCCTCGGAGTTCGAACTCCTGGTGGATGGCGAGCCGACGCCGATCGACTACTTCACGGAGATCAGGGACGGCTTCGCTCTGGAACCGGGCGAAGGAGACGTGGCCGCCGTGCCGAGTCTGGACCCGGACACGCCCGTCGCCACCAACTTCCTGATCTACGTCGACGACTTCTTCTCCATCGAACGCGACCGGAACCGGGTGCTCGACCGCCTGGAAGAGGACCTTGGGGAGCTCGGTCCGGCGGACCGGGTGGCCGCCGTCGCGTTCGACGGCAGCAGCGTGGAGACCCTCACCGCCTGGACGAACTCGCCGGGCCAGCTAGGGGAAGCGCTCGACCGGGCGCGCGGGCGGCCTGCCCACGGCCTGGAGCGCCGAAGCGAACTGCGGATGGTCGACAGCGACCGCAATTCCGTAGAGCAGTTCGAGAGGAGCCTGACGATCTCACGCGGCTTGAGTTCACTCGCGTCCAGGGCGGAGATCTACTACCAGGAGAAGCTGGCCGAACAGTTGGAGCGCTCGGTGCTGGCGACCGTGGCCACGATGCGCCGATTCGCCAACCAGCGCGGCCGCAAGGTGATGCTGCTGCTCGCCGGCGGCTGGCCAAGATCGGTCAAGGTCTACGCGCTCGGGCGACCGCCCGTAGATGACACCGAAGCGATCGACTCCAGGGTGGCGAGTGAGGACGAACTGTACGG
>JAPOVF010000283.1:1902-2498 GCA_026708285.1 Acidobacteriota bacterium | reverse complement strand
CGAGATCAAGGTGGTGCCGGAGGACCTGCCGTTCGGCTGGCCACCGGAGACGCCGGCGAGCGAGGGCTGATCAGGGCGCCCGGTCCAGGTCGAGCCAGATCGCCTCGAGCAGCCGCGGCACGTAGTTGCGGAAGCGGCGGTCGAGGCCCTCGAGTTCGCTCGGCAGGCCGCTCACCCGATCCCGCCAACCCTGTGTGTCAGCGCCACCGAGGACATCCGGCGGGAGGTAGTCGAGCGCGTTGAGCGCCAGCAGGGCGTCGAAGAAGTCGTTCTCCGTGATCGAGGCTGAGGCCAGGAGTAGTCCCACCGCGGGCGCAAGGTCCGTGTCCTCGCCGAAACGTCCCAGAGCCTCTGCAGCCTGAATGCGCACAGGCGGCGATGGGTCGTCGAGCGCCGCCCTCAGTGCGGCGGCGGCCGACCGCACCGCCTCCTCGCCACGAGTGCGCAGCCCGATTGCGGCCCAGGCGCGTACTGCAGAGTCCGGGTCTTCGAGCATGCGGGTCAACCGCTCGACATCCTCGCTCCCCCATCTCGACCGATCCGTGGCGAGTTCGGCCGCGGGCAGCACCCGCTCGATCTGGTAGCCGCCCTGGCCG
>JAPOVF010000283.1:0-1866 GCA_026708285.1 Acidobacteriota bacterium | reverse complement strand
GTAGGTCCAGGGCACGCCACCCATGTCCGCCGCCCGGCGGTGCATCTCGCCTTCGGGCAGGAAACTGAGATCGCGAATGGTCAGGAGCTGCCGCCGCAACGCCGCGGCCAGCCGTTCCCGCTCAGCTTCGTGTTCGGCTGAACCGGCAAGGTTGTTCACGAGATCCGGATCATTCGCCAGATCGTAGAACTCGTCGCTCGGCTTCTGCCGCCAGAAGGCCGCCTGCGCGTCGTTCAGTTCGCCCTCCTGAAACAGCCGCAGCCAGACCCGGGTCGTCGGGGTCTCCATCTGGTAGGAGAGACGCTGGCCGTAGGGCCGGTCGACCAGGAAGTTGCGCGCGTAGAGATAGCGCTTGTCACGGACGCTCCGCACCAGGTCGTAGCGCTCGTCCATGCGGTCGGCGAAGCCGAACAGGAAGTCCTTCGGCTCCGCCTCGTGGGCGCCCAGGAAGGCACGGCCCTGGAGATGCGGTGGCGGTTCGATCCCTGCAAGGCTCAGCATGGTGGGCGCGAAATCGATGAAGCCGACCAGCCGGTCCGTGCTGCCGCCCGCCTCGTAGTCCGCCGGCGCCAGGTGCCGGTACCTCTCCGGCACCGAGACGATGAGCGGCACATGGAGACCGGTCTGAAGCGCCGTGCGTTTGCCGCGCGGCAGGCCGGGACCGTGATCTGCCCAGTAGAAGACGATCGTGTCGTCCGCGAGGCCGGCCACCTCGAGCTCCGCCAGCCGCTCCCCGACGAGCACGTCCATCTCGGTCAGCTTGTCGTAGTACTGCGCCCAGTCCTGGCGCACCTCGGGCGTGTCCGGGTGGTACGCCGGCACGCGAACGCCGGCAGGGTCGTGGACTGGAGTGTGTGGACGGCGCCGGATCTGGCTCTCGTGGGTCACGGTGAAGTTGAACACGGAGAAGAAGGGCATCCCCTCAGGGCCGTTCCGCCAGTGCGCCTCGCGGGAAGACTCGTGCCACACGGCGCCCTGGCCGCCGGGCTTCTCGAGGTTGTAGTCCTCCTTCGAGTTGTTCGTCACGTAGTAGCCCGCCTCGCGCAGGACCTGTGGGAAGAACCGGAAGCCGTCCGGCAGCGTGGACTGGCTGCGCATGTGCTGGGCGCCCGTGGACGCCGGGTAGAGGCCGCTGATGATCGTCGTGCGCGCCGGAGCGCAGACCGGCACGGTCGACCACGCGTTGCGGTAGACGAGCCCGCGGGCGGCGAGGCGGTCCAGGTTCGGCGTGGTGGCGTAGTCGTCACCGTAGGCCCCGAGATGCGGACCGTTGTCCTCGCTCGACACCCAGAGGATGTTCGGCGGCGGCAGGTCGGCCGCGCCCTCCTGGCCGGCGGCCGGCGCAGCCAGGACCAACAGGGCGAGGAGACCTCGCACTACACGACCCGTTCAGCCCTGAATGCGGCTATCTCATCGGCGGTGTAGCCGAGGTCGCCGAGGATCTCGTCCGTGTGCTCGCCCAGGGTCGGCGCACGGTGCCGGATCGAGGCGGGGGTTTCGGTCAGGCGCACGGAAGGCTGCGCTACCGGTGCAGGCCGCGGCATGTCCGGATACTCGAGCTCCACGAAGGAGCCGACCTCCGCGATGTGCGGATCGTCCAGCGTCTGCTGCATCGAGTACACCGGCCCCGACGGGATCATCGCCGCGTTCAGGGTCTCCACCGCTTCCCCGGTCGACCGGGAGGCGCACCACGCGGACATCCGTTTGCCGATTACGTCGCCGTGGTCGCCCCGCGAGAGATCGTCGGCGAAGCGTGGATCGTCCAGCCAGTCGATCTCTTCGCCCTCGCCTCCGGCGCCGTTGTCCTCGGCCATCAGGTCGACCCAGCGCCTGAACAGCGGTTCGCCGATCACCGAGCACAGCACC
>JAPOVF010000325.1 GCA_026708285.1 Acidobacteriota bacterium | reverse complement strand
CGACTATCGGAACTGGCGGGATCCCGAGGCGGTACAGCAGGTCCTCCTCGGCAAACGCCGCGGCTTCTCCGAAAGCGAGTTGCCCGACGTCACGGACTTCGTCGCCCGAAGGGCGGACCTGAGCGAGTCGCTCAAAGTCAGGTTGACGCGAGCACCGGACCAGCAAGGAACGGTGCGAGTCGGCGGCGGCCCCTCGGTGGGGAACCGATCCGGTCTGCTCGGCGTGACCGCCGGCGGCGTCCGGACACGCTCCAACTCGCCGACAGCGGCTGCCGACAGGGAGTCCCGCACGGGCGTCACGCTTCGGCGGGGATCCCTCGATGACGTTCGGCGAGCCGAAGCCCCGAAACCCGTACGCGTCCGTTCCGGAGGTCTGACGGCGACCCCCACGTCGACGACGACCATTGAAGAGTCCGAGGGCGCCGAAGACAGTGCACCGGTTCGAGTCGCGGCACCACGGGCGAACGGAGACGCGCTCGACCGCACCCGGAGACCGACGCCCGCCCGCCGCGTCCTCGACGCCATCCGCGGCCGGGACGCGGTGCCGGTTGCCCCGCGCACGGCGAATCCTCCATCAAGACGGCCTGAGCGCGTCACCGCTCCGCGGACGGCAACCCCGACCCGGACCCGTTCCACGCCAACGCGGACATCCGCGCCCAAGTCCACACCCACGCGGACCCGCTCTACGCCACCGAGGGTGTCCACGCCGAAGTCGACCCCCACGCGGACCCGCGCCACGCCACCGAGGGCGTCCACACCGAGGTCGACCCCCACGCGGACCCGCTCCACGCCACCGAGGGCGTCCACACCGAGGTCGACCCCCACCCGCACCCGCTCCACGCCACCGAGGGCGTCCACACCGAGGTCGACCCCGACGCGGACCCGTTCCACGCCACCGAGGGCGTCCACGCCGAGGTCGACCCCCACACGGACCCGCTCCACGCCACCGAAGGCGTCCACGCCGAGGTCGACCCCCACCCGCACCCGCTCCACGCCCCGCGCTTCCTCGCCACGCTCGTCGCCGCCGTCGCGCAGCTACGCGCCGCCCTCGAGGCCGTCGGGCAACTCCGCGCCCAGGTCGTCTCCGCCGCCATCGTCCGCGCCCAGCAACCCAGGCCGCACACCTCCCTAGGTCCCGGCGCGGCGACCTCGCGCCGGCAAACGCCTCGCAGGCTCGGCGTCTGGACCCAGTCCCCACCCCCTAGAATGCGACTCATGCGCTGGGGTGTAGCCTGGTCCAGCCTGCTCCGCGTTCTCTTCGTGATCTACTGCGTGGAGGCCGGACTCTTCCTGGTCATCGCTCCATGGCGGGAGTTCTGGAGCCTGCTGGTGACCAGGTCGGCGCTTTCGCAGGCGCATCTCGGCACCTTCCTCATGCTGCCGTGGGTCCGCGGCGCGGTGACCGGGTTCGGGTTCGTTCATCTCATCTGGGGCATTCACGACCTTGAACGCATCCTCCTCAGCAGGCGTCGAGCGGAAGCGAAAGCTCCGATTCCAGAACCCGATCGAGCTGGATGAGTCGAAGGCCCGAAGTCCCTACGCTGCTGGCCATCAGCGACCGGCGCCTGTGCGGCGGAGCATCCGGATTGCAACGCTGGGCCCGCTCGCTGCCAGACGGGGCCGCGGTCCAGCTACGCGAGAAGGACCTCGACCCCACCGCACGGACGGAGATCGGCTACACCCTGCGCGAGGCGGTTTCCGGTCTTCTCATCATCAACGGCAGTCTCGATGTGGCAGTCGACTGCCGGGCCGACGGCGTCCACCTGCGGTCGGATCAGCCGTGGGCTGAAATCGCCCCGTCGATCCAGGCGCGCGGCCTGCTGCTCGGCGTCTCGACGCACGGCCGCCGGGAGCTGGAAGCGGCCGCCGTTGCCGGCGCCGACTACGCTCTCTTCGGCCCTGTCTTTGCCTCGCCCGAGAAGCTCCGGTTCGGCGCGCCCCAGGGCGTCGAACGCCTGAAGCGGGCCGCGCAGGGTCCCGTCCCGATCCTCGCCGTCGGCGGTGTCGATCCCTCGAACGCACCCGACCTGGTGCGCGCCGGAGCGCATGGCGTGGCTGCGATCCGCGCCTTCTCCGAGCCCGATACGGCGGCCGCTCTTGCCAGGGCGTGGGCGCTAGCGACTGGTACGCTCCCACCCCCGTGAAAGCGAGACTCCTCGTCGTGTCCGCCTTCGTGCTGGCACTCGATCAATGGACCAAGCTGTGGATCGAAGCCAGCCTCGAAGTCCACGGACGATCACCCATCGTGCCGGGCTTCTTGGATCTGGTTCACGTGCAGAACACGGGCATTGCCTTCGGACTGTTTCCCGCCGACCGTGAGCTCGCGGGCACGCTGCTGCTCATTGCCCTGGGGTGCGCCGCGCTGATCGTCGTCTCTCTGTACTTCCGTAGTACGTCCGAGCGCGAGCCCCTCCTCCTGCTCTCCCTCGCACTGGTACTCGGCGGGGCCATCGGCAACCTGGCGGACCGAGTTCTCCTGCGGGCCGTAACGGACTTCATCGACG
>JAPOVF010000264.1 GCA_026708285.1 Acidobacteriota bacterium | reverse complement strand
GAGGGCTACCGCTACCTGAGCCGTCTGGCCCGGGCAGGGCTCATGGCCTTCATCGAACACGCCGACCCGCGGGCGCCGGTGCTTCACCGGGTCGCCAACGAGACGGTCAAGCTCGGCTCCGACAACCCGGACAACCACTACCTGACGGCCGCACTTTCCGGCGCCTACGAGTACCGGATCACCGGACGCCGGAACACGGTCGCCTACCTGGGCTTCGGCACCCAGGCCGGACACTACGGCCAGGGCGGCGGCTTGCCGCCTACCGGCTACATCGAGGCCGCGGAACTCGAGGTGGACGCCGAGGGCCGTTTCGAGCTGATCCTCAGTTGCGAGCCGCAGGACGGCAACTGGCTGCCGATGAAGCCCGACACGGGCATGCTCATCGTGCGCCAGACCTTCCTCGACCGGCGCACCGAGATCCCGGCCGAGCTGCACATCGAGCGGATCAACTGCGCCCCGGAAGAGAAGCGCCCGGCGCCCCTGACGCCGACCCAGGTCGACGAGGGGCTGCGCTCGGCGAGCACCCTGGTCGCCGGCGCCTCGCTCCTGTTCGCGAAGTGGGCGCGCGACTTCCAGAAGCACTCGAACAGGCTGCCCCGCTTCGATCAGGAGACCTCGGACCAGGCCGGTGGCGACCCGAACATCGCCTACTACCACTCCCACTGGCGGCTGGCCGAGGACGAAGCGCTGGTCATCGAGGCCACGCCGCCGGAGTGCGAGCACTGGAACTTTCAGCTCAACAACTACTGGATGGAATCGCTCGACTACCGCTACCACACGATCCACACGAACAAGCATCTCGCCGAGTACGAGGAGGATGGTTCCGTGCGCCTGATCGTGGCCCACGAGGACCCGGGACTCCCGAACTGGCTCGACACCGCCGGTCACACCTCCGGCACGATGTGCTTCCGCTGGATCCGGGCCGAAAAGCACCCGGAGCCCGGGACGCGGGTCGTCAAGCTGGCCGAGCTGTCGGCACTACGCCGCTGACCCGATGGCGAAGCGGGTTGCCGAAACGCCGACGGACTACGAGCGGCCGTACCGGCCGCTTCCGGTCGCGCTGCTGAACGCGGTTGGGCGGGCCGCGAGCCGCCTCGGCGCAACCGGCAGACTCGACGTCGACAGGATGGTCGCGAAGGCCCGAAGGAGAACCGGCCTGTCCAGTTTCGGCGACGAGTGGTTCATGGAGCCGCTGTCGGTCCTCGCCCGCTCGATCAACGAGGAGGCCGCCCTCACGCTCCTGGGCCGGCTGATCCAGCAGCGGCGAATCGAGGGAGCGCTGGGTACACGCCTGCGCGTCGAGGAGCTCCTCCGCCGCCGGCCGGAGATCTGCAACATCGACCTCGGCCCGATCGTCGTGATCGCCGGCCTGCAACGGACCGGCACGACCACGTTGCACCGGCTGATCGCCTCCCATCCCGAGATGCGCGCCGTGGAGGCCTGGGAGGGACTCAATCCGTTACCCCTGCCGCGCGAGGAGCCGGGCGATCCTCACACCCGGATCCGACGGGCGCTCATCGCGGAGCGGGCGATCGCCTACCTGGCCCCCGCCTTCTTCGCCGTTCATCCCGCCGAACACGATGCTCCGGAGGAGGACGTGCTGCTGCTCGACGTCTCCTTCATGAGCCAGTCGCCGGAGGCGACCATGCACGTGCCCACCTATGCGCGTTGGCTGGAGGACCAGGACCATACGCGCACGTACGAGGAGTTCCGCACCTTGCTTCAGGTCCTGCACTGGCAACGACCTCGACGTCACTGGGTGCTCAAGACGCCGCACCACATGGAGTACCTGGACCTCGTTCTCGAGGCCTTCCCGGCCGCCACGATCGTCCGGACGCATCGCGATCCGCTGAAGTCCATCCCGTCGTTCTGCAGCATGGTCGCCCACGGCCGCGGCCTGTTCAGCGACCGGGTGGACCCGAAGGAGATCGGCGCGCACTGGTTCGCCAAGACCTGCCGCCTGGTCGAACTGACCGCCCGCGTCCGGGAAGCCGCGGACCCGCGCCGCTTCGTCGACGTCTCCTACGTCGACCTGGTAAGCGATCCGATGGCAGTGCTGGGCAAGGTCTACGAACGGGCCGGCATCCCCTTCGGACCGGACGCACGGAAAGCCGCCGAGCGGACCGCTAGCCGCAACGTGCAGCACCGTTACGGCCGGCATGTCTACGAACCGGAGAGCTTCGGCCTGAACCGGGAAGTGATCGAGCAGGGAATGGCGGCCTATCGGAAACGGCACTCCATTCCCCGTGAGTAAGCTGACGAGCCGCATGAGGAAACTCTTCAAGGTGCTCCGCAAGGCGGTCCGGGACCGGGCGGCAGAGCGGCCGGAGATCGAGCCGCTGCCGGCTTCCGTTCGGATCGACGGCAAGACGTGCCTCGTGACCGGAGCCAACAGCGGCGTCGGCAAGGCCGTCGCCATCGATCTCGCAAAGCGCGGCGGCCACGTCCTGATGGCCTGCCGGAGCGGTCACCCCGAAGCGGGCGAAAAGGTCCGGGCCGCTTCCGGCTCCGACCGGGTCGAGATGCTGCGGGTCGATCTCTCCGACATGCGTTCGGTGCATCGCCTCTGCGACGAGCTACGCGACCGGGAAACGACGATCGACATCGGGGTCCTCAACGCCGGCCTCATGCCGCGTCGCGCCCGCCGCACGCCGCAGGGCTTCGAGACGATGTTCGCCGTCCACTTCCTCGCCAACCGGGTCCTGGCCGACCGCTGGCTGACGGACGGGACGGTTCGCCCGGCGAACCGGATCGAGGAGGCGCCCCGCATCGTCATCGTCTCCTCCGACGCCCACCGCTCGGCCGAGCCGATCGACTTCGACCGATTCGGCGAGTTCACGGACTACGGCGTCCGGGACGGGATCAAGCACTACGGCGCGAGCAAGCTCGTCCTCTGCACCTACGCGACGGAGCTCTCGCGTCGCCTGAACCGCGACGGCGAGAAACACGTCGTGGTCCACTCGCTCTGTCCCGGCCCGGTCAACACCGCCATCGCGCGGGAAGCGCCGTGGTTCCTGAAGCCCCTGGTGGTCCCGATGATGAGGTTTTTCTTCCTGACGCCGGAGAAGGCCGCCCGGCCCGTGAGCTACCTGTGCTGCGCCGACGACGCCGGCAAGCGCAGCGGCATCTACCTCCACATGCTGCGCGAGAAGCGCCCGTCCGAGCACGCCACGGACCCGGCCAACGGCGCCAGGCTGTGGCAGGCCAGCGAGGCGCTGGTTCGGACGCAGGCGCCACCGGACTAGCGCGGTATGGCCTACCGACCCGGATCCGGCATCTCGAAGGCCTTCCACCACATGTGGGAGCTCTGTTCGCGCAAGCCGATGGCCGAGCGGGTCGACATGTCGGGCAGAAAGGTGATCGTCACCGGAGGAACGCCCGGGTCGATCGGCTACCAGGTCGCCAGAACGCTCGCCGCCTGGGGCGCCGACGTCGCGGTCACCTGCCCGCGCGACAGCGCAACCGCCAGGGAGACCCTGTTGCGGGATCTGCGGGACGCCGGGCAGCGACCGAACGGAATCGAGGCCCACCGGCTCGATCTCGCCGACGCCGGCAGCGTCGCCGACTTCGCCGCCTGGTACCGCGAGACGTTCGGCGGCCGCCTGGACGTGCTGATCAACAACGCCGGCATCCTCCGCGACGTGCTCTGGCGATGGCGCGAGCGCAGGGTCTCCGCCGACGGGTTCGAGATCCACTGGCGAACGAACTACCTCGGGACTTTCCACCTGACCCGCCTGCTGCTGTCGATGCTGCTCGAGTCCGGCCGGCGGAGCGGCGATGCGCGGGTGGTCAACGTCTCGTCGCACCAGCACGACAAGGGCAGCAACGACCGCTTCTTCGCGCCCTCGGACAGGCTCGACTCCTGGACCGCCTACGGCCAGTCCAAGCTGGCCCTGATCCACCATGCTCTTGAGCTGCAGCGCCGCTACGCCTCGGACGGGAACCTGCGAACAGCCGCCGTGCATCCGGGCTCCGCCTACTCGAACATGACCTTCGGCTGGCAGGACGAGCCCCGGTGGCTCAGGCGGACGAAGCGCCTGGTCACGCCGCTGGCGCCGCTGATCCTCCTGACGCCGGAGCAGGCCGCCCAGACGACGATCCACTGCGCCACGGATCCGCACCTGGAGGGCGGCCACTACCATGAACGCTGCGCCAAGGCCGAGCCCATCCCTGACGCCCGGGACGAGGCGGCGTCGCGACGCCTCTGGGAAGAGTCGGACCGCTGGGTCCGGTCGCTCGGCCAGGAGTAGCGGCGCCGGAGGTCCCCGATGTTCAAGCACTCCATCGATTCAGAGCCGGTAGAGATCGACGCCCCGATCAAGGTGGTCTGGGACCTCCTCGTCGATCTCGACGGCTACCACGAGTGGAACCCCTTCGCCCGGACCTACAGGAAGACCGATGTCCGCGTGGGCTCCACGATCCACTTCGACGTCAAGCTGGACCGCTACAACCGGAAGCAGACCGAGCGCCTCGCGATCATCGAACCGCCGACCCGCCTGGCCTGGAGCACGAACGTCGCCCTCGGACTCGTCAAGGCGCTGCGCGTACAGAGACTCGAGAAGCGAAGCGAGACGAGCTGTACATACTTCAACACCGACACCCTCGAAGGGCCGCTGGCGCCGGTTGCCCGCCTCCTGTTCGGCGGCGCCATGCACCGCGGCTTCGCAGCCGTCGGCAGGGCGCTCAAGCAGACGGCGGAGGAACGGCACCGCGAGTAGCCACCCACACCGAGGCCGACCATCGTGGCGATCCGTCGCCCTGCTATTAGAGCCGGGGACGCTAAGGTGTTCCCATGACCACCTCCAGGCTGATCCAGTTCGTTGTCGCCCCCGGCGTTCTTGTGGCCGTTGCCTGTACGCCGACCGAAACCGTCCCCACAGCGCAGTTCCCTGCTCCCGAGGGCTACATCGGCGGCGTTGTTCAGGGCACCCAGGGCCCTGAAGCCGGCGTCTGGGTGATCGCCGAAACGGGAGACCTGCCGACGAAGTTCGTGAAGATCGTCGTCACCGACGACGAAGGCCGGTTCATGCTGCCGGAATTGCCCGACGCGAGCTACGCCGTGTGGGTGCGGGGGTACGGGCTCGTCGACTCCGAGCCGCTCGAGATGAGGCCCACGGCCGAGCCTGTCACGCTCCAGGCAACCAACGCCGCGACTCCGGAGGAAGCCGCGAAGGTCTATCCCGGCGACTACTGGCTGTCCCTGATGGCGCCACCGGACGAGAGTCTCTTCCCCGGTACCGGCGACGACGGCAACGGCATGGGAACCCGCATGCTGTCCCAGGCCCACTGGCTCGACTCGCTGAAGTCGGACTGCAACTTCTGCCACCAGCTCGGCAGCCGCCAGACCCGCACCGTCGATCATGTGTTCGAGGCCAAGCCGGAGCTCACCACCCACAAGGAAGCCTGGGAGTGGCGGCTGGGCACCGGAGTGCGCGGTAACCAGATGTACAACGTGCTCCGGATTCAGGGCATGGACGCGTCTCTCGACGTCTACGCCGACTGGACGGAGCGCATCGCCGCGGGAGAGCTGCCGCAGGCGCCCCCGCGCCCCCAGGGAATGGAACGCAACCTCGTCCTCACGCTCTGGGACGTCGGCAGCGACAAGACGTTCATGCACGACCTCGTGTCGACCGACAAGAACAACCCCGGCATCAACCCCGGCGGCCCCATCTACGCCGCGAGCTCGGGACACGGCCAGCTCGTGGTCCTGGACCCCGTCCAGAACGTGAGCTATGCGCGGAACATCCCCACCCGCGAACCGCGAAGCGAGGTTCCGTCGCGCTTTCCGCCGCCGATGCGGCCGTCCTTCTTCTGGGGCGATGAGCACATCTGGGGCAATCCTCCCTACAACCCGTCCGACCCGCACAACCCGATGATCGACAGCAAGGGCCGCGTCTGGCTGACCTCCAAGATCCGCGGCGCGCGCCGCCCGCCGGCCTGGTGCAGCGACCCGGAGAACAAGTACGCGGCCTGGTGGACGCCGCGGTCCGGCGGACGCCATGCCTCCTTCTTCGACCCGGTGACCCGGAAGTTCACGCTGATCGAGACCTGCTTCTCGACCCACCACCTGCAGTTCGACAACGACGCCAATGAGACCGTGTACTTCAACGGCGGCGGCGCCGGCTTCTCCTGGGTCGACACGAAGGTCTTCGACGAGACCGGCGACGAGCAGCAGGCCGTCGGCTGGTGCCCCCTGGTCGTCGACACGAACGGCGACGGTGCGATCACGAAGCCCTGGAACGTCGCGGTCGCCTCGGCGGGCGGCTACACGTACCGCGTCGATGCCGTCAGGGCCCAGGAGGAACGGGCCGCCGCGGGCGAGGCCGAGACCACGCCACTGCCCGACCCCAGGTACGACACGCAACTCTCCTACGGCCTCTACTCGGTCATTCCGAGCCCGGTCGACGACTCGCTGTGGGGGGCCTCCCAGACCTATCCCGGCTACATCATCCGCCTGATGCGCGGCGAAGACCCGCCGACCAGTTGCCGGTCGCAGATCTTCCGCGTCCCCGAACCGGGCTTCGACCCGCGCGGCATCGACATCACGAGCGACGGCGTGGTGTGGACGGCGCTGGCCGGCAGCAGTCACCTGGCTAGCCTGGATGTCCGCAAGTGCGAGCCGCGGGACGAGCCGGACAGCCCGGACGGCAGCCAGTGCCCCGAGGGCTGGACCCTGCACCGGACCGAGGGCCCCAGGATGAAGGGGTCGGAGGTACCGGCGGACTTCCACTACTACAACTGGGTCGACCAGCACGACGTCGGCGGCTTCGGCGAGAACACGCCGATCGCCACCGGGTCGAACTCGGACAGCCTGCTGGTCCTCGACCCCGACACTGGCGAATGGACCACGCTGCGGGTCCCCTACCCCCTCGGCTTCTTCTCCCGCGGCCTCGACGGCCGCATCGACGATCCCGACGCCGGCTGGAAGGGCCGCGCCCTCTGGGCCAACTACGGCACGAACTACATCTGGCACACCGAGGGCGGCAAGGGCACGCGCGGCAAGTTCGTCAAGTTCCAGATCCGGCCGGATCCGCTGGCGCGCTAACGCGCTGGCGCGGCGGCGGTGGCGCGGTGACGGCGGTGGTGTCACCCGCCCGCGTTGGGTCCGAGGGGGGAGGGTCCCAGCGGACGCTCGCGCTTGGTCGGATGATGAGATGTCGGCGCTCACTTCACTCCGCTCGCTTCGGTTCGACCTGGGTTTCCGAAACGATCTCGGGAGTCGCTCGCTCCGAGCCCGCTGGGACCCTCCCCCCTCGGACCCTGTGCGGGCTGGACTGCGTCGAGCTGGCTCCGAACTCGACCTGCCCTCGCTTGGCTTTCCCAGAGTCCGTGGACCAGTGCGATACTGCGGCGGATGCGTCTCCCGCAAGTCCGGAATGGAACCAAGTCTTCAACGAAGAAGGGGTTGAGCCGGCGGGGGCTGCTCGGGCTGCTGGCGGCGGTCGTATCGCTGCCGAAGCGGGTCGGGCGGGTCGAGGCTCGGCAGGAGCGGCGAGGAGCGGCCTCCGGGACCCGGGTTGACCGGTGGCACCGGACCAACGACCGGGTGTGGCTCGGTGATCGGTTCTGGGCGAATCCGATGGAGGACTGGCGGGTGGTGGATGGGGCGGCCGAAGTGCAGACCTCCGGCGGTGACCGGAACGTCCACCTGATCACGCATCGGTTGACTGGCGAGCGGGGGCGGTTTCGGATGTCGGTCCGCTGCAGGCGGGTGGAAGCTGGCGAGCGGGACGGTGGCGTGGGGTTCCGGATCGGTGTTCGCAACCGGATCGACGATCATCGGAGCAACTGCTTCGCGCGTGGCGTTGGGGTCGATGCCGGGCTGGTCGACGGTCGGCTGGTGCTTGGAGGGGCGAGCTCGGAAGCCGCCGACGGCGAGGCCGTGGCAGCCGAAGGGATCATCCTGGTTCTTGAAGGCAGAACCGAGGGCCAGGACTGTGAGCTCAGCCTGACGGCTCGGACCGCCTCCGGAAGTGAGTTGGGCAACCTCACTCATACGGTGCCGGCCGCGGACGTCGTCGGGAACGTCGCGATCGTCAGCAACTTCGACCGGGAGATCG
The DNA here is from genome assembly GCA_026708285.1 of Acidobacteriota bacterium. GTDB lineage: Bacteria > Acidobacteriota > Thermoanaerobaculia > Multivoradales > Multivoraceae > Multivorans. The sequence continues at coordinate 18,850 of JAPOVF010000264.1, read as the reverse complement.
CTAAGGGCGAGGGCGCCCGCTACCGGTTCAGCGAGTGGACGGTGGACGGCGACGCCTTCGAGGTAAGCGACGACCGCCGGTTCGGTCCGATCCAGTGGTCGATGTACTCGATGAGCGACTCGCGCGGTGACGAAGGGTTCGTGGTCAAGCTGACGGCGCTTCTCCCGCCACTGGGAAAGGAGGATGGCCGGCGGGTCGAGCTGCACACGGAGCACGACGGGGAGTGGCGATCCGACGGTTTCGCCGAGCTCGACCCGGACGCATGGACGGCAACGTTCCGGTTGACCAACTGGAACGCACGGGTCGCCGCGCCGTTCCGGATCGTCTACCGCGAACGGCACACGGACGGCGGCGAGACGGAGCACGAGTGGCGGGGCACGATCCGCGCGGATCCTGCCGGCCGGCCGCTGCGGCTGGCGGGCCTCACCTGCCAGAACGACTACTCGTTCCCCTACGCGCCGGTCGCCGACCACGTCCTGGCGCGGGATCCGGACCTGCTCTTCTTCTCGGGCGACCAGCTCTACGAGAACCACGGCGGCTACGGCCTGATCCGGGAGCCGGCGGAGCCGGCGATCCTCAACTATCTGCGCAAGTACTACATGTTCGGCTGGGCGTTCAGGGAGACGATGCGGGACCGGCCGACGTTATGTATTCCGGATGACCACGACGTATTCCAGGGCAACATCTGGGGCGAGGGCGGCAAGGCGATGGACACCGGGCGGGGCACGTCGTCGCTCGGCGGCTACCGGGAGCCGGCGCGGATGGTCAACGTGGTCCATCGCACGAACGCCTCCCACCACCCGGACCCGTTCGACCCGGCGCCGGTGGATCAGGACATCAGCGTCTACTACGGCGACATGGTGTACGGCGGCGTGGGGTTCGCGGTCCTTGCCGACCGCCAGTTCAAGAGCGGCCCGGAGCACGTGGACACAGGCTCCGGCCGGGCCGACCATGTGCTGGACGAGAGCATCGACACCTCAACCCTCGACCAGCCCGGTCTCGCACTGCTCGGCGAGCGCCAGGAGGAGTTCCTGGAGAAGTGGGCCGGCGACTGGCGCGGCCACACGATGAAGGTGCTGCTCAGCCAGACGGTGTTCGCCGGTGTCGCGACGCATCACGGCGGCCACGACGACTACCTGATCGCGGATCTCGACTGCGGCGGCTGGCCCCAGACTCCGCGCAACCGGCTCGTCCGCATCCTCCGGAAGGCGAAGTGCCTGCACGTCTGCGGCGACCAGCACCTGCCGTCACTTGTCCAGTACGGCGCCGACGCGCAGCGCGACGGCTGCTGGGCCTTCTGCACGCCGGCGATCAGCGCCGGCTACCCGCGCTGGTGGCGGCCCGACGAGGTCGGCACCCCGCACCGGAACCGGCCGCGGCACGGTCTGGCGCACACCGGCGAGTTCCGCGATCCGCTGGGCAATCGCGTCTACGTCTACGCGATCGGCAATCCGGAGGTCGGCACCGCGCCCGACCCCTACGAGCGGGCGCACCAGAAGAGCAGCGGCTTCGGCCTGGTCACGGTCGACACGGAGGCGAAGACCTACCGGATCGAGGCGTTCCGCTTCCTCAGCACCGCCGACAGCTCGGACGGCGAGAGCGCCCAGTTCCCCGGCTGGCCGGTGACCGTGCACCAGGACGAGAACGCCGGCGAGAACCGGATCGGCTGACGCATGCGCCTCCTCTCGCGCGGCATGCCGCGCACGCACCTGGCGATCTCCCTGCTCGCCGGCTTCCTCCTGGCGCAAGCCACCGGGGCACGTCAGGATGCCGACTCCCCGCCCGGCACGCCGGCAACGTCGGAGGAGCCGCTCGATCTCCCCTTCGCCTTCGACGGGCCCCCGCCTCCGGTGCCGCCGGCCACAATGACCCGGGACGACTCCGGCCGGGCCACGGTTCGAGCGGTCCGCCTCGCCACGCCGCTCCGAATCGACGGCCGGCTGGACGAGGTCCTCTACGACACCGTGCCCCCGATTTCCGACTTCCTTCAGGTCGAACCCCAGCCGGGAGCGCCGGCCACCGACAAGACGGATGTCTGGATCACGTTCGACGAGACCACGGTCTTCGTGTCGCTCCGCTGCTGGCAGGACCCCGACCGGATCGCCGCCAACGACATGCGGCGAGACGCCTACAGCCAGGACGACTACTTCGACATCGCGCTCGACACGTTCTTTGACGGCCGCAACGCCGCCGTCTTCACCGCCTACGCCTCGGGCGGCCGCTTCGACGCCCAGATCACCGACGAGCGCCAGATGAATGTCGACTGGAATCCGGTCTGGGATCTCAGGGTGGGCAGGTTCGACGGCGGTTGGACGGCCGAAGCCGCGATCCCGTTCAGGTCGCTGCGGTACCGCCCCGGCCGCGCGCAGATCTGGGGCATCAACCTGCAGCGCTACACGCAGTGGAAGAACGAGAGTTCGACCCTGAGCCGCCTCCCGCCGGCGCTGGGCCCGATGGGCATCATGCAGATGTCGCTGGCCGGCCCCCTGGTCGGACTGGAGGTACCGCCGGCGTCCAGGAACCTCGAGATCAAGCCTTATCTGGTCGCCGACATGGTGAGCGACCGCCTGGCCGACCCTGAGGTTTCGAACGATGTGGACGCCGACATCGGCATCGACATCAAGTACGGGCTCAGCCAGAACCTCACCGCCGACTTCACCTACAACACCGACTTCGCCCAGGTCGAAGCCGACCAGCAGCAGGTCGATCTGACGCGCTTCAGCCTCTTCTTTCCCGAGAAGCGCGACTTCTTTCTCGAGAACCAGGGGACCTTCGGCTTCGGCGGCGCCGAAACCGGCATCTTCGCCACGTCGTTCGACACGCCCATCCTGTTCTACAGCCGGCGTATCGGCCTGCACGAGGGGCGCGCGGTACCCATCGAAGGCGGTGCCCGCCTGACCGGCCGCACGGGCCGCTACACCCTCGGCCTGCTGGACATCCAGTCGGAAGACGAGGCGCTGTCCGGCGCCCGCGCAACGAACTTCGGCGTCGTACGACTCAAGCGGGACATCCTGCGCCGGAGCAGCGTCGGCGTCATCTACACGCGCCGCTCGGTCGCACTGAACGGTGACGGGCGCAACGACGCGTACGGCGTCGACGGGACCTTCGCGTTCTTCGAGAACCTCACCTTCAACACCTACTGGGCCCAGACCCGGACGCCCGAACTCGAGGGGGACGACGCCAGCTACCGCCTGCAGATGGACTACAACGGGGACCGCTACGGCGTCCAGTTGGAACGCCTGCGGGTCGGAGGCCACTTCAACCCGGAGATCGGATTCGTCCGCCGCCACGACATGCGCCGGTCCTTCGGCCAGTTCCGGTTCAGCCCACGGCCGGCCGCCAGCAAGCTGGTGCGCAAGTACTCCTGGACCGGGTCGATGGCCTACATCGAGAACGGCGCCGGCCTGGTCGAAACGCGGGACGGGGCGGTCGGGTTCGGCATCGAGTTCCACAACAGCGATCGAGTCCAACTCACCTACGCGCGGACCTACGAGTTCCTTCCGTGGCCGTTTCCCATCGCCCCGGACATCACGCTCGCCGTCGGCGGCTACGAGTTCGACTACTTGCAGGGAAGCCTGAACCTTGGCCAGCATCGGCGCGTCTCGGGCAGCTTTCTGTTCGAGTACGGCGACTTCTACAGCGGCCGCAAGACGTCCTTCGGCTGGGGCTTCGGACGGGTGAACGTGACTCCGCAGTTCGCGCTGGAGCCCAGCGTCTCGCTGAACCAGGTCGACCTGCCCCAAGGCGAGTTCGCGGTGGAACTCGTCGACATGCGCGTCATCTACACGATGACGCCGCGGATGTTCGTGATCGCGCTCCTGCAGTACGACGCGGAGAGCCGCGGGTTGGCGGCGAACGTGCGGCTGCGCTGGGAGTACCGGCCCGGAAGTGAACTGTTCGTCGTCTACAACGAACAGCGCGACACCCTGGGGCAGGGCTTTCCAGGACTCAACAACAGCGCGCTGATCGTCAAGGTCACGCGGCTGTTCCAGCGGTAGCCGGGAACTTCCGTCGTACTGTACGTACGAAACCGGTAGAACATGCGAGCGAGACTCCTGGACTCAGTACGTTCCGGCCACTGGACGGCGAACGGCCGTTCGTGCCTCCTCGTCGCCGGCTGGCTGCTCCTCGCCTGCCTGGCACTGGCCCAGGCCGCCGGCGCTCGCTGGCAGACGCAGGGCTCTACCCCTCCCGGCTCCCCGGCGCAGCTCCTCAAACCCCTCGACACTCCCGCCGCCTTCGACGGTCCGCCGCCTCCCGTACCGCCGGCCGTGGTGAACCGGGCCGACTCCGGCCGAGCCACGGTTCGAGCAGTCCGCCTCACGACGCCGCTCCGGATCGACGGCCGGCTGGACGAGGTCCTCTACGACACCGTGCCCCCGGTTTCGGGCTTTCTTCAGGTCGAACCCCGGCCGGGCGAGCCGGCCACCGACAGGACGGATGTCTGGATCACGTTCGACGACACCACGGTCTTCGTGTCGCTCCGCTGCTGGCAGGACCCTGACCGGATCGCCGCCAACGACATGCGGCGCGATGCATGGAGCGGGGACGACTACGTCGACATCGTTCTCGACACGTTCTACGACCGCCGCAACGCCGTCGTCTTCACGGTCTACGCTTCGGGCGGCCGCTTCGACGGCCAGATCACCGACGAGCGCCAACTCAACGCCGACTGGAACCCGGTCTGGAATCTCAGGGTGGGCAGGTTCGAAAACGGCTGGACGGCGGAAGCCGCGATCCCGTTCAGATCGCTCCGGTATCGCCCCGGCAACTCGCAGATCTGGGGAATCAATCTACAGCGGTACACGCAGTGGAAGAACGAGAACTCGACGCTCGTCCGCATCCCGGAGGCCTTCAGCGAAATGGGCGTCATGCAGATGTCGCTGGCCGCCACCCTCGTCGGTCTCGAAGCCCCGCCCGCCTCGAGGAACCTCGAGCTCAAGCCCTACCTGGTCGCCGACATGGTCAGCGACCGCCTCACCGTCCCGGAGATCTCCAACGATACGGACGCCGATCTCGGCATCGACATCAAGTACGGACTCAGCCAGAACCTCACGGCCGACTTCACCTTCAACACCGACTTCGCCCAGGTCGAAGCCGACCAGCAGCAGGTCGACCTGACGCGCTTCAGCCTCTTCTTTCCCGAGAAGCGCGACTTCTTCCTCGAGAACCAGGGAACCTTCGCCTTCGGCGGGGCCGGGGGCGGCGGATTCGGGGGCGGGTTCGACACGCCGACCCTCTTCTACAGCCGGCGCATCGGCCTGCACCGGGGACGCGCCGTACCGATCGAAGCCGGCGCCCGCCTGACCGGAAGGACAGGCCGTTACACGCTCGGTCTGCTGAACATCCAGTCGGACGACGAACCGTTGTCCGGCGCAGTCGCGACGAACTTCGGCGTGATGCGACTCAAGCGGGACATCCTGCGCCGGAGCAGCGTCGGCGTCATCTACACGCGCCGCTCGGTCGCACTGAACGGTGACGGACGCAACGAGGCCTACGGCGTCGACGGGACGTTCGCCTTCTTCGACCACCTCACCTTCAACACCTACTGGGCCGAAACGAGCACACCCGGGCTCACGGAGGACGACGCCAGCTATCGCCTGCAGATGGACTACAACGGTGACCGCTATGGAGTCCGGCTGGAGCGCTTGCGGGTGGGCGGCAACTTCAACCCCGGCATCGGATTCGTCCGCCGCCACGACATGCGCCGTTCCTTCGGCCAGTTCCGGTTCAGCCCTCGACCAGCCGATAGCAAGCTGGTGCGCAAGTACTCGTGGTCCGGGTCGATGGCCTATGTCGAGAACGGCGCCGGCCTGACCGAGACGCGGGAGACCGAAGGCGAGTTGGAGATCGAGTTCCATGGCGGGGATGAACTCGGACTGACCTACGTACGGACCTACGAGTTTCTCCCGCATCCGTTCCCCATCGCCTCGGACATCACGCTACGCGTCGGCGGCTACGACTTCGACTACGTGCAAGCCGAGTATCAACTCGGCCAGCAGCGGCGGATCTCGGGCGAGTTCTTCCTCGAGTACGGCGACTTCTACAGCGGCCGCAAGACGTCCTTCGGCTGGGGCTGGGGGCGCGTCAATCTGAGCTCGCGCTTCCTGCTCGAACCCGGCATCTCGTTCAACCGCGTGGAGCTGCCAGAGGGCGACTTCAACCTGGAACTCGTCGACCTGCGCGCCATCTACACGATGAACCCGCGCATGTTCGTCAGCGCGCTGTTTCAGTACGACTCCGAGAGCCGCGGGCTGGCGGCGAACGTGCGTCTCCGCTGGGAGTACACGCCCGGCAGTGAGTTGTTCGTCGTCTACAACGAACAGCGCGACACGCTGGCTTCGGGTTTTCCCGGGCTCAACAACAGCGCGCTCATCGTGAAGGTCACGCGGCTGTTCCAGCTGTAGAAAAACTGGGTGCGCCGGCGTTCTCGCCGGCCGTAGCCGCGGGGCTTCCGACCCGCGGACAACACGCGCCGCGAAGCGGCGACCACACTGCTGTTCTACCGCGACATCAGCACGATCAACCGATGCGGCCCCGTCGTCGACGTGTGGTGCATCAGAACGTCCTGCCTGCCGTCCCGGTTGAGGTCGGTCAGCCAGGTGTACTCCTCGTCCTCGGGCACCGGGATCGCGATCCGCTGAGGCTTCTTCGCGAGCAACCCCGGCCCCGGCACGCCGAGATGGACATGCAGCATTTTCCGGTTCCTCGCAATCACGGCGTCAGAACGTCCGTCGCCGTTCACGTCCCCGAACCGGACCGCCGGCCAGAACGTTCTCTCGCCGCTCTTCCGGGGGGATCTGGGCCTGATTTCGCGTACCGCGTTCGGGCGGTCGCCGTAGCTGCCGTCCTCCATGCGGAACATCTCGAGATCGAACGACCCGGCGCCCGTAAAGATCGACATGACGAGCACCCGAATGGCCGAGAAGACCGTCGGTTCGAAGGCCGTCACGATCACATCGACCTGGCCGTCGCGGTCGAAATCGTGTCGGTCGATTCCGGAGACGATGCCCTGGGACTCGACCACGGCGCCCGGTTCGGGGGAGAACTCCACGCTTCCACTCGGGCCCGGAGCGCCGAAGTACACCTCGTACGAGGAGTGCATCTTCCACAGGCTCGAGCCCTTGAGCGAGAACACGACGAGGTCGCTCACGCCGTCGCCGTTCATGTCGGTCAGCGAGTGCAGCACCCTGCCCGTGCGTTCGCCCTCGGGCATGTGGTCGAGCCGCCTGCGGCGTATCCCCTCCGGCGCGGCGAGCGAAGCGATCTGGTCGGTGTCGAACGCGATCCCGGTCGTGAACGTCCGGGCCTCCGGTGAGAAGAACCCCTGTTCGGTCTGGAGATGGACCTCGAAGTGGCCGTCGTTCCAGAACACGAGGTCGCTGCGGCCGTCCAGGTCGTAGTCCATCTCGTGGATCCGGCCGCCCTCGTCCCAGGGCCGGTAGCGGTAGCCGTCGGCGCCGTAGACCCGGTCGAGCCCGCTGGTTGGCCCCACCGTCACGGGCTCGGCGAACCGGCCGGCCGGCATCTGGACCAGTGCGTGGAAGCCGTGCCCCTGCACCAGCACGAGGTCGTCTCGGCCGTCTCCGTTCACGTCGCGAGTCATGTCCACGTGGAGAACTTCGCCCCTGGCGGACTCCCTGAAATCGGACGTCACCGCGACCAGGTCCCGTTCCGTCGCCGACTCCGGATCGAACCAGGTGAGCCGGCCGCCTCCGTAGGCGATCAGCCGGTCCCGGCCATCGATTCCGGCAACGTCGACGAAGGACACTTCGGCACGCAGCGTGGCTTCGGCTGCCGTTGACCAGTCGCCATCGACAAACGAGAGAACGCGCAGGCGACGGTCTCCATCACCGTCCAGGTGCACGGCAGCCACGTCTGCGACCGGCCGGCCCGTGAGGAACCCGGTCAGAACGGTCAGGCGTTCCGCGACGTCCACCACCAACTCGTGACGGCTGGGAGCGAACGCCGCGGGTGGCTCGGAGCTCGCGTGGACGGCAACCGGCATCATGCATCCCGACAGACACACCCGCATCGCCAGCAGGCTGATCCGGGCCGGCCGGTGTCGTCTTTCGTCGGGGACTGTCGCTCGTCTCTTCATGTTGGTCCTCCTGCCTTCGGGGCATGTTGACCTCGTCAACATACAGCCTCTTGTTGACGCTGTCAACACCCACTCGTCCTGCCGCCAGAGATCGAGCCCGGCGATCACGAGCCGCTCTTGCCATAATCGCCCATGGCCGAACGGGCTCGCACCTACCACCATGGAGACCTTCGAGCGTCGCTGGTCGAGGAAGCCGCCGCGATGATCTCGGAGGGCGGCGCCGCCAGCGTGACGATGAGGGCGATAGGCAGCCGCCTCGGTGTATCGCGGGGAGCGCCCTACCGCCACTTCCCCGACAAGACGGCCCTCCTGGTCGCGGTCGCGGTCGCGGGGTTCAAGCGTCTCAACCGGCGGCTGGGTTCCGGCGACGCAGGAGCCTCTTCATCGAGCGTCGAGCGACTCCGGCGCATGGGCGAGCAGTACGTGCGCTTCGCACTCGAGCATCCGGCGCACTACCGCCTGATGTACGGCAAGGAGGCCCTTGCACGCCAGGATCAACCGGAACTGCGAAAGGCGGCCGGAGCTCTGCTCGAGAACCTGATCGATGTGATCCGGGTTCACCAGCAGCGCGGCGAGATCGAGGGAGGCGACCCGCGAGCGCAGGCCTACGTCGCATGGAGCGCGGTCCACGGCCTGGCGTCGCTGCTGATCGAGAGGCAGATCGACCCGAATGTCGACGTGGACGACCTGATCCGGCAGACCACCCAGACGATCCTGGACGGAATGCGAGATCGCAGCCAGGACTAGCCATGGCCAGAGTCCGCCGGCGGGCTCAACGGGCGACCAGCATCGTCACCCGATGAGGCTCCGTCGTCGACGCGTGGTGCATGAGGACGTCCTGCTTGCCGTCCCTGTTGAGGTCCACCAGCCAGGTGTACTCCTCGTCGTTGGGGATCGCGACTGCCACCCTCTGAGGCTGCCGGGCGAACAGATCCGGTCCCGGCACACCCGCGAAGACGAGCAGTTTCCGATGGGTTTCCTCTATCAGCAGGTCCGAGCGGCCGTCGCCGGTCACATCCCCGATCAGCAAGGTCGTGTTGAAGGCGCGCAGGTGGCGCTTCTGTCTCTTCCGTTCCTGGTGCGTGGCCCCTCGAAGCACGATGTCCAGCGGCACCCACCCGAACTCCCTGACACTGGGGTGGCCATCCAGTTGCATTCTGCGGATGGCGTTGGGTTCGTCGGAATGGAGGCCCTCCTTCATGGAATGGAACTCGAGATCCAGCCAGACGTCATCGCCCATGAACCCCTTGAGCCTCTTCCAGAGACTGCTCTCGAGGTATGCGACCTCGATCGTCGTGAACATCAGGTCGAGGTCGCCGTCGCCATCGAAGTCGCGGTGGTTCATCCCGAGTTGAATCCTCCCGTCCGACTGGAAGGTGAAGTCGACGGCCCGCGCGAACCGGGTTCCGCCGCCGGGTACCGGCGCGCCAAGATGCACCTCGCAGGTTGAACGCTTGCGCGAGATGCTCGCGCCTTCCAGAGAGAAGACCACAAGATCCCCGACACTGTCGCCGTTCAGGTCGGCTATCGAGTGAAGCACCCTCCCCGTCATGTCTCCGGTGGCGAGGGAGGAGAGTCGGTCAGAGTCGAATGTGACATCGGTCGTGAAGGTCTCGGCAACCGGGGAAAACAGCCCATCTTCATCCTGACGATGAACCGCGAAGTGGTCACCGTTCCAGAACACCAGGTCAGCGAGACCATCCTGGTCGTAGTCCATCTCGTGGACGCGGCTTTCATCCCAGGGGTTGTACCGGTAGCCATCGGCCCCGTAGATCCTGCTCAGGTCCGTGGACCGGCCAACCTTCACCGGATTCGCGAACTCGCCGGCACTCGTCTGGATGAACACGCTGAAGCCATCGACGCCCGGCACGACCAGGTCGTCGCGGCCGTCGCCGTTCACGTCCCGACTGACGTCGACATGGGGAACCTCGCCTCCGCGAGGCGGGTTGAAGTTGGCTGTGACCGCGACCAGCGCGCGTTCCGTCGCCGACTCGGGATCGAACCAGTTCAGGCGACCGGGATCGTAGGTGAGCAGCCGGTCACCTCCGCCGATGTTGGCCACGTCAACGAATCGCACGTCGGGACCGAGTGTCGCGTCGGCTCCCGGCACCCAGGCGCCGTCTCCGAACTCGTAGATACGCAGGCGGCGTTCGTCACCGTCGTCGATGTCCACGACCGCAAGCTCCGCGCTTGAGCTCCTGAGTAGGAACCCCGTCAAGACGGTCTGACGTTTCGCGGAGCCGGTGACGACCTCGTACTGCGTGAAAGCGAACTCCGCGGCCTCGGAAGTGGATTGCGCGGCGGCAGGCCCCAAGCCACCCGAGAGGAGTACTCCGAGAGACAGAATTCGCGAAAGGCCTCGTCGAAGCGGCATCGCGCGGGCGCTAGCCGAAGTGCCGACTTCCTTCATCTGGCCACCAGTATCGTCACCCGATGCGGCTCGGTAGTGAACGTGTGATGCATGAGGACGTCCTGCTTGCCGTCCCTGTTGAGGTCCACCAACCAGGTGTACTCCTCGTTCGGCATGGCGATCGCGACTTCCTCAGGACTTCCGGCGAACAGCTCGGGCCCCGGCACGCCAAGAAAGACGTTCAGACTCTTCCGGCCCTTCTGTACGACCAGATCGTCGCGGCCGTCGCCGTTCACATCACCGACCAGAACCGAGGGATGGAAGATCCCCTTTTCTCCTGAAACGCCGGGAGCGCGGCCTCTGATCTTGCGGACGGCGCTCGGTTTGCCGGAGTAGAGGCCACCCTCCATGCGGTAGAAGTCAAGACGCATCGGCACGGAACGAGTCAACATCCCGGCGCCGATCATGCGGACCGTCTTGAAGACGCCGAACCGCATCGTTCTGAACATCACGTCGACCTGACCGTCGTTGTCGAAGTCGTACGGACCGATCTCGTAAGGGAGGCTGTCCGAGAGAATCGTGGCGTCGGCATCGGGTGCGAACACCGTGCCGCCCTCGGGTGTTGGCGCGCCCGGGTGGACCTCGTACGTGAAGCGCACGTTCCACATGCTCCTGATGTCCAGCGAGAAGACCACGAGGTCGGCGACGCCATCGCCGTTCAGGTCGGTCAACGAGTGCAGCACCCTCCCTGTCGGGGCGCCGGTCAGGCCGTCGTCGATACGCCTGTGACGAACCTCCTGCGGAGCGGCGAGCGAGGCGTGGTCGTCCGAGTCGAATGCGACCTCGGTCGTGAACGTCGTGCTGGCCTCGGCGCCGAACAAACCCCGCTGGTCCTGGAGATGCACCGCGAAGTGGTCCTGGTTCCAGAACACCAGGTCCCAGCGTCCGTCCAGGTCGTAGTCCATCTCGTGGACGCGGCCGCCGTCGTCCCAGGGCCTGAACCTGTAGCCGTCGCCGCGGTAGATCCGGTCCTGCCCGGTCGAGGGACCGATGGTCACAGGATCGGCAAACGTCCCACCGCTCCTCTGGACGAGCACGTGGAAGGCGTGGTTCTGTGGCACGACCAGGTCGTCGCGGCCGTCGCCATTCAGGTCACGCGTTATGTCCACATGGACAACCTCGACCCCTCGCCGCGGTCTGAAGTCGGACTTCACCGCCGCGAGTTCCCGTTCCGTCTCCGATTCGGGATCGAACCAGGTGAGGCGGCCGCCGCCGTAGATCACCAGCCGGTCCCTGCCGTCGATGCCGGCCACATCGACGAAGGAAGTCTCGGAACGTAGCGTGGTCTCGACGTCCGGCACCCAATCACCGCCCGTGAACGTGAGGATGCGCAAGCGCCGGTCGTCGGGCTCGACGCTATCCACGACCGCGAGGTCCGCCACCGAACCTCCCACAAGGAACCCCGTCAGGACGGTCTGGCGCTCCGGCGCACCCGTGACCACGTCGTATCGCTCGAAGGCAAACTGCTCCGCCGGCTCGGCGCCGGGAAGCGTGGCGGCAGGCCCTACGCATCCATACAGGCACACCCTGAGCGTGAGGATGGCGAATCGGCCTCGCCGATAGTGCCTCGCTCCGCTGCTCGCCGATCGCTTTCTCATGGCTCTTGCTCCTTCCGGCCCGAAGTTGACTGCGTCAACATACACCGCCTTGTTGACGATGTCAACACACTCGCAGGATCACGACCGACGCGATGCGAGTTCCTTGATCTCGCGGACTCCTAGACGACGGCCTGGGGCGTCGCGACCCGGGGATCGTTGACGCCCATGCCGTCCACCAACTCCCGGAAGCGCGGTTCATCACGCAGGCAGTCGAAGGCCGGATGCACCTTGGTCCACAGCACCGCCCCGAACTTCGCGCCGAGCGCGGTCTCCAGGCAGTTCAATGCAGCTTCCTTTTCGTCCAGCCAGGCGTAGAGCATCGCCAGGGCGGCGGACCGGTCCTCACCGTCGCTCGACCGCTTCAACTGCCAGTCCACCATCCAACGAAGAACGCCCGGCTCCCCGTCCTTCGCGTAGACGCTCCCGATCGCTTCGGCTTCTTCGTGGCGCCCAGTGTTCCGCAGGTGAAGCTGACGCTCACGGACTGCCTCGTCCGTTCGACCCAGAGCGCTGTAGCAGGCCGCCAGCAGCGAGCGCACGATGGGATAGTCGCCTTCCAGGGCGAGTGTGTGACGAGCCTGCTCGACGCCCTCTTCGAAACGGCGCCCGTAGTACAGGATCTGGCACAACCCCTGGGCGAACACGGGTGCCAGGGGATCCAGGTCGACGGCAACTCTGATCTGACGCTCCGCTTCCTCGACACGCCCGACCGGCGCCAGGAAGTGGTTCCCGTACGAGTAGTGGGCCATCGAGTTGCCCGGGTCGAGTTCCAGAGCCCGAAGGAACGCCCGCTGCGATGCCGCCCAGTCCCATCGAAACGCCGCGCTCAAGAGACCCTGGGCCCGATACGCGAGGACGCTCGAGTCGTTGAGTTCCAGCGCCCGGTGGACCGCGGCTTCCGCCTTGGCCACCGTCTCCGAGACCGGCAGGTAGCCGTACACCGCCAGGTTGACGTAGCAAACCGAGAGTTGGGCATGGCCGCGCGCGAACCCCGGCTCCAGCTCGATCGCCCGCTCAAGGAAGCCGATCGCCTGCTGGAGACGGCTGCCGGTCTGCTGATTGGCACAGTAGCGGGCCTCCAGGTAGAGCCGATAGACCTCCTGGTTGTCGGTGTAGCGCGGTACGAAGGGGCCGGGATGCGGATCCAGGAGCTTTGTACGCACCCGCGCGACGATCGCTTCAGCGATGTCCTCCTGGATATCGAAGACATCACCGAGCTCCCGGTCATAGTGCTCGGACCAGAGCTGCGTGCCGTCCGAAGTCCGGATCAGTTGCGCCGAGATGCGGAGGCGTTCACCAGCCTGGCGCACGCTACCTTCGAGAATCGACGAGACGCCCAGGCTCTCGCCGAATCCGGAGGCGCCGAGATCGCGCAGGCGACGGTCGAACGACGACGTCCGGCCGACAACCCGCAGACCCTCGACCGCCGCAAGAGCGTCGATGATCTCTTCCGCGACACCGTCGCAGAAGAAGTCCTGCTCCGGATCGGGAGTCATGTTGGTGAAGGGCCTGACGGCGATGGACCCTTCGAGAGTGGCTTCGACGGGAGCAGTGAACCGGTAGCCGCGGCCGGGAACCGTGACGACGTACTGGGTTTCCTTGTCCTGCCCCAGGACCTTCCGCAGGACCGAGAGATTGTGCATCAGATTGCTCTCGTCGACCGCGGCGTCCGGCCAGACGATGGCCATCAGCTCCTCCTTGTGCAGGAGCCGGTCACTGTTCTCGACGAGTGCCCGCAGCGTGTCGAAGATCTTCGGGCGAATCGCGACCTTCTGCCCGTTTCTGAGCAACTGCCGCTGATCGACATCGAGCAGATAGGGCCCGAAGGTGTACGAGCGGCGGTCAGGCAGGGTGGACATCGGCGATCGGGAAGAACGGCCCGTCGCCGCACCCTATCTCCCGTCGTGCTCACGCCGAATCCGGGGACAGCCCGGACCAGGGGCCGCACCACGGGCACCGGGCGACAGCCGCGACGGAGCCTGTGATCGACCGATCTTAGCGTCTATTTGAAAACCTGTGCGTCAACGCTTCTCGGGAAGCGCGAAAACGTACAGGTTGCCGCCGCGGGCGCGGGCAGCACCCTCTGGCGTGTGGCGGAGACTTCCCGGCCCGGTCGATATGGCCACGTACTGGCGGCCGTCGACGGCGTAGGAGATCGGGTAGCCCATGGCGGGAGCGCCCAGGTTGACTTCCCACAGCACTTCGCCGGTCTCGTGGTCGAAGGCGCGGAAGCCCCCGCTCGAATCGCCGCCGAAGATCAGGCCGCCGCCGGTTGCGACGACCGAGTACGTCGCGCCCTCGGTCTCGAACAGCCACTTCGTTTCGCCCGTCACGGCTGAGATCGCGTACACCGTGCCGAGGTACTCCTCGCCGGGCGCCTGGATGTGGTCCGCGGCCAGGTTGTAGATCGCGACCTGCTGTTCGAACGCCTGCGCCCGCGGACTGTTCGTGTCCCCCGTCACCAGCATCCGCGCGCACATGTTGCGCAGCGGGTAGTACATCGTCCGGGTCAGCGGGCTGTAGGAGCCGGCCTCCCAGTCCTTGCCACCGATCCAGGTCGGGCACACGAGCATCTCCTGCTCCAGTTCCGTGAAGATGATCTCGGTGTTCTCGACCGCGCGGCCGGTTTTCTCGTCGATGTCGACGACCACGTTCTGCGGCACGGTCGGCCGCGCCCACAGGAACTCGCCGGTCTCACGGTCCAGCGTGTAGACGAAGCCGGTCTTGCCGGGGATGCCCGTCATCAGCTTGCGGGTCTCGCCCGGTTCAAGGCCCTCCCGGATCCAGCGCACGGCCTCCGGGTCGGGCGAAACCGGGAGGTCGACGAGGATGCGTTCGAACGGATGGTCCAGGTCCCAGTGGTCGTTCAGGTGCTGGAAGTACCAGCGGATCTCGCCGGTGTCCGCCTCGAGCGCCAGGGTCGAGTTGTGGTAGAGGTGGGTCAACTCCGTGCCGCCCAGCATGAACTTCGGCGCCGGCGATGTGACGGCTGTGCCGAAGTAGATGAGTTCGAGTTCCGGGTCGTAGCTGGGCACCATCCAGGTGCCGACGTGGTGCCGCTTCTCGAACGGCACGTCCCCCCAGGTCTCGTCCCCGGGCTCGCCCGGCGCCGGCATCGTCCGCGTCCGCCAGAGTTCCTTTCCCGTCAGCGCGTCGAGCGCGATCATGATGCAGGACTCCGGCCCGCCCCAGGGACGGCAGCTCCTCCCCGAGACGACGCGACCGTCCGCGACGATCGGGCCCGAGCTGTGGGTGGCGGGATTGACCTTCCAGTCCAGGATCTGCGTCTCCCAGACCAGCTCGCCGGTCTCGGCGTCCAGGGCGAAAGCGTGGTTGTCGTCGCTGTTGTTCAGGATCAGCCGGTCGTAGATCGCGATGTTCCGGTTGTTCTTCGCGTTGAAGCCGACCTGCGCGTAGAGGTCCTCGGGCTGCTCCCTCGTGTAGCGCCAGATGAAGTCCCCGGTCGTCGAGTCGACCGCCTCGATCGTGTCTTCGAACGAGGGGATGTAGAGAACGCCGTCGTAGGCCAGGGGCGTGATCTCGGAGGTTCCGACGGCGACCTCCCGTGACCAGATCAAACCGAGCTGTTGGACGTTTCCGCGGTCGACCTGGTCCAGCGGGCTGTAGCCCCAACTATCGTGCGTGCGGCGAAACATCAGCCATTCCGACGCCGGCGGATTCTCGAGCATCTCGTCGGTGACCGGCACGAACGTCGATGCTGCATCCTGAGCTGACGATCCAACGCCGAGCCCGATGCTCAAGGCCAGGGTCAGAACCGCCAGCCCGCGGCTGGGCAGGCGAGCACTCTTCACTGCGACGCCTCCGTTCCTCGCTGTCTTCAAGACGAACGGGGGACTGTAGCAGCCGCGACAGGGCCGGTTCCGGGTGACATGATCTCGCCAATCCGATGCAGATCGAAGCGGAGGGAGCGACGCTCTACGTCGAGGTCGAGGGCGACCGCGGAGCGCCGGCCGTTCTGTTCTGGAACGGCGGCGGCTGCACTCTCCGCATGTGGGATTTCATCGTCGAGCGGCTGGGCACCGGCTATCGAACCGTCCGCTTCGACATCCGCGGCACCGGCCGGAGCAGTCCGGCGGCGGACCCCTCTCAGTACACGCTGGAGCAGTACGCCGCGGACGCCGCCAGGATCCTCGACGCGCTCGAGATCGCGCGTTCCCACGTCTGGTCCATGGCCTGGGGGTCGCGCGCGGCTCTCGCCTACGCCGCGCTCCGGCCCGAACGGGTCGACCTGCTGGCGCTCTACGACGCCGCCATCGACCCGCCGGACGTTCCGGCACAGCGCGAAGGCAGCCGCGAAGCCGTCCGCAAGCAGGAAGCGGCGGGCATCAGGCGTTTCGAGCGCCCGACCGGCTGGAACCAGCACGCCAACCCTGACTCCGTCCGGCCCGCGATGCAGGCGATCTTCCGGGGTTTTGACCTGACTGCAGCGGCGCGGGGCTTGACGATGAAGACCCTGGTCGCCACCGGGGACCATGACCCGAACCTGCCATCCAGCCGCGACCTCGCCGCCCTTGCGCCTGAGGCGGAACTCGTCGTGATGGAGAACGTCGGCCACGGTTCGGTGCTCCAGCGCCCCGACCTCGCCACCGCGATCTTCACGGACTTCGTCGAAGCGAACACATAGGAGAACCCGACATGAGGCAGCGCGACACCGCTGGAACCGGCGAATCGAGCCGCCGCGACTTCCTGAGCCAGAGCGCCGGTTTCGCGGCGCTGGCGGCCTCGGCCGGCTTCGCGGGCGCCGTCTCACCGGCCGCCGCTGCCGGCAGGCCAGGCCAGGAAGAGGGCGGGCCGGATCGAATCACGATTCGGTCGGTCGACGCCTACCCCGTCTACATCAACCAGCGTTCCGAGGGCCTGCTCGATCCGCCGGTCTTCTCCGGCGACGACGATCCGCGCCGCTGGCGCTACGGCGGGCCCTTCGAACAGCTTCCCTCGGCGATCATCGCGATCATCAAGACGGACGCCGGGATCACCGGCTTCGGCATGGGCGCCGGCGGCAGCGCCGCGGTCGAGATCATCGACGGCCATCTCAAGCACCTCCTGGTCGGCACGAACCCCCTCGACGTCGACCAGCTCTGGGACCAGATGTACAGCTCGGCGGTGCTCTACGGCCGCCGCGGCATCTTCGCGATGGCGCTCTCCGCCGTCGACACGGCGCTCTGGGACATCAAGGGCAAGCACGCCGGCAGGTCGGTTCACGCGCTGCTTGGCGGAAGTCCGGACGACCGTGTCGCCGTGTACCAGACCGGCGGCGACATCGCCGCCGGCAAGGCCCTGGGGATCCGGCACTTCAAGCGCATCCTGCCAATCGGGCCGCACAGCACGGAGGCCGAAACCGAGCGATACATCGAGGACGTTCTCGCCGCCCGCGAGGCGATGGGGCCCGAGGGCAACCTGATGACGGACTGCGTCTCGCGCAACGGCACCGTCGAGTGGGCGGTCGGCGTCGCCGAACGGCTGCGTCCGGCGAACCTCTACTTCATGGAGGAACTCCTGTCGCCCGACAACGTCTTCGGCTACGCCGAGCTGGTCGAGAAGATCGGCGGCGGAGGACCGGGCTGGACGAAGGTGGCCTGCGGCGAGCACGAGTACACCGAGCACGGCTTCGAAGTCCTGGTACGGCTGGGATCGGCCGAGGTCCTGCAGCCGGACATCACCTGGTGCGGCGGCCTGACGGCGGCGAAACGCATCGCCGACCTGGTCGAAGCGGCCGGCCTGGAGCTCATTCCCCACCGCGGCGGCAGCCTCTGGGGGCTCCCCATCTCGTTGACCGCACCAAGCTGCACGATGGCGGAGAGCTTCGCCACCGGTTCGCCGATCCTCGACGCGATGCAGGCGCCGTTCGAGAACGGCGACTTCCTGGCGCCCAGGGAGCCGGGTTTCGGCACCGGGCTCACCGAGGAGATGGTCCTCGACCACCGCCTCCGGTGAAGTAGCATCGCGCCTTCCGCATGAAGTCGTTGACGCGCCTCGCCTGCTCGCTGGCCGCGATATCGCTCCTGAGCGCCGGCCCGGCCGCCCAGGACACAGCCGCTCAGGAGACCGCCTTCGTGCCGGTCACCCAGGAGATGCTGAACGACCCGGAACCGGGCCAGTGGCTGCATTGGCGGGGCACGCAGAACGCCTGGGGCTACAGCCCGCTCGACCAGATCACGACCGCGAACGTCGGCCGGCTTCAACTGGCCTGGGCATGGGCGATGGACGACACCGGTCCCCAGGAGGCCGCTCCGCTCATCCACGACGGCGTCATGTACCTGCCGAACCCGGGCGCGGTGGTCCAGGCCCTCGACGCCGCCACCGGGGACCTGCTCTGGGAGTACCGGCCGGAGCCGGTGGGCGACGGCTCGGGCGCCTTCGGCCGCGGCGTGCAGAAGAACATCGCGATCTTCGGCGACCGCATCTTCGGCGCGAGCCCCGCGGCGACGATCTTCGCGCTCGACGCCACGAGCGGCAAGCTGATCTGGGAGACGAAGACCGCCGACACGAGCCTCGGCTACCGCTACACCGCCGGCCCCATCGTCGCCAACGGCAAGCTGGTCACCGGCATCACCGGCTGCGGCCGCTACAAGGACGACGTCTGCTTCATCACCGGCCACGATCCGGACACCGGCGAGGAACTCTGGCGTACGTCGACGATCGCACGGCCCGGCGAGCCGGGTGGGGACACCTGGGGCGACCTGCCGCTCCGCTTCCGCGCCGGCAGCGACGCCTGGATCG
>JAPOVF010000139.1 GCA_026708285.1 Acidobacteriota bacterium | reverse complement strand
AAGGGCAAGGCCTACGTCTGCAGCCTGAGTCCGGAGGAGGCGCGCGCCTACCGCGGGCGCTGGAACGAGCCGGGCCGCGAGAGCCCCTACCGCGACCGCTCGGTGGAAGAGAACCTCGACCTCTTCGAACGGATGAAGAACGGCGAGTTCGCGAACGGAGCGCACACGCTGCGCGCGAAGATCGACATGTCCTCGTCGAACATGAACCTGCGCGACCCGGTGCTCTACCGGATCCTGCACGCGGAGCACCACCGCACGGGCTCCACGTGGTGCATCTACCCCATGTACGACTGGGCCCACGGCCAGTCCGACGCGATCGAAGGCGTGACCCACT
The DNA here is from genome assembly GCA_026708285.1 of Acidobacteriota bacterium. Lineage (GTDB taxonomy): Bacteria > Acidobacteriota > Thermoanaerobaculia > Multivoradales > Multivoraceae > Multivorans. The sequence continues at coordinate 2,198 of JAPOVF010000139.1, read as the reverse complement.
CGCTGTGTACCCTCGAGTTCGAGGACCACCGGCCGCTCTACGACTGGTTCCTCGACCACATCGACGGCATCCACCTGCCGCAGCAGATCGAGTTTGCCCGCCTCAACCTGACCTACACCCTGACCTCGAAGCGCAAGCTGAGGCGGTTGATCGACGAGGGCCTGGTCGACGGCTGGGACGATCCACGCATGCCCACCCTGACGGCGCTCCGCCGCCGCGGCTGCCCGCCCGAAGCGATCCGCGACCTCTGCGCGCGCGTCGGCCTGACCAAGAACGACTCGGTCGTCGACCTCAGCCAGCTCGAGTTCGCGATTCGCAACGAACTGAACCGGACCGCGCCGCGGGTGATGGCCGTGCTGCGGCCGCTCAAGGTGGTGATCGAGAACTACCCCGAGGACCACGAAGAGGAACTCGAGGCGATCAACAACCCGGAGGACGCTTCGGCCGGCACCCGCAAGGTGCCCTTCTCCAGGGTCCTCTACATCGAACGGGACGACTTCCGGCGCGACCCGCCGCGGAAGTTCTTCCGGCTCGCGCCGGGCCGGGAAGTGCGGCTCCGTTACGCCTACTTCATCACCTGTACCGACGTCGTGGAGGACGAGGAAGGCAACGTCGTCGAACTTCGCTGCACCTACGATCCGGCGACGCGCGGCGGCGACGCGCCGGACGGTCGCAAGGTCAAGGCGACCCTGCACTGGGTGTCGGCGGCCCACGCGATCCCGGCCGAAGTCCGCCTCTACGACCGGCTGTTCAACCACCCCAACCCGGGCGGCGCGCCGGGGGAAATCGAGGATCACCTGAACCCCGGCTCACTGGAGGTCCTGAAGGACTGCCGGCTGGAGCCCAGCCTCGCCGAAGCCGCACCGGGTGACCGGGTCCAGTTCGAGCGGCTCGGCTACTTCTGCGTCGATCCGGACAGTCGCCCGAGCGCGCCGGTGTTCAACCGGACCGTGACGCTGCGGGATACGTGGGCGAAGATCGAGCGGGCGCAGAAGGCAGCGGAGCGAGGCTGACGCCTCGCACGGCTTTCGGAGGCCGGCGGGGACGCCGGCGCACCCAGTGTGCAGTTCCGGCCGCGGCCGGCCGCCGTAGAATCAAGAAGGCATGGCTGTCCGTCGATCCTCCGCACAGAGCCGCGCGACCGCGCGACTGGTGAGCCAGTACGACAACCTCCTGGACACCGTCCTCACGGCCTGCAAGGCGCACTACGGGAGCCGACTCGCCGCCCTTGCCGTCTACGGATCCGTCGGCCGCGCCACGCCCAGGGCCGACTCCGACATCGACATCCTCCTCGTGGCGAACGATCTGCCAGATGGCCGGATCGCCCGGGTCGAGGAGTTCCGCGCCATCGAGGACCAGCTGCGACCGTTGTTCGAAACGGCCGCCGATTTCGGGATCCACACCCGTCTCGCGCCGATCTTCAAGACGCCCCGGGAACTGCGCCTAGGGACCCCGCTCCTGCTCGACATGACCGAGGACGCGCGCATCCTCCATGACCCCGACGGCTGTCTGGCCAGCACTCTCGATCGCCTCCGTGACCGCCTCCGCGAACTCGGTTCGAAGCGGGTCTGGAAGGGCGACGAGTGGTACTGGGACCTCAAGCCCGACTACAAACCCGGCGACGTCTTCGACCTGTTCCCGCAATGACGACGAACGGCGCCCTGGCGAGAAGCTACCTGGCCAAGGCACGCGTGCGGCTCCGCGCCTTGGCTGTGTTCGTGGCCGAAGAAGCGCACTCCGACGTCATCCGGGAAGCGCAGGAACTCGTCGAACTCGCGCTCAAGGGAATGCTCCGGCAAGCAGGCGTGGAGCCTCCCCACTGGCACGACGTGGGTGGCCTGTTTCGAGACCTGGCCGAACGCTTCCCCGATCTCGACTCGGCCGACCTGGACCGAATCTCGGCCATCTCTTCCTGGCTGCACGCCGAACGGGAGCCTTCCTTCTACGGGGAACCGGGCCTGATTCCTACCGAGCGCTACACGGAAGCCGACGCGAAGCGAGCGTTCGAAGATGCGTCGTGGGTCGTCCGCATGGCCGGTCTGGTCATCTCCGGGGAGTAGCCGAAGCCTCGAGGCGCCCCAGAACCAAACGCAGTCGGCCATCGACTGGCTCTAGCTCTAGAGAAGCCCCTCGAACCGCTTCTGCAGCTTCTTCATCCGCTTGCCGGAGATCCCGCCGAGCGCCTCGATGGCGCGGCG
>JAPOVF010000348.1 GCA_026708285.1 Acidobacteriota bacterium | reverse complement strand
CCGGAGAGGAGAGGAGGCGCGTCGTCCGGTCGATCCTGGGAGAGTCGTTCGATCGCGCGGTGGCCTGCCGCCTCCAGTTCGCGGGCCACCTCGTACGTCCGCTGCGCGGTCGTCCCGTCGGGCATCTCCAGGCTGACCGTGGCGAAGTCGCCCTCGACGTTTTCCGCGAAGGTGGCAGGCACGATGCCGGCCGGTACCAGGGCAACGCAGACAACGAGCAGTCCGACGCCTGCCGCGATCGTCACCCCGGGGTGAGCCGTCGCGAAACGGAGGCCGTGGTCGAGCGGGCCCTGCAGGAACCGGTTCAGCGCACGATCCACGCCGCCCTGAATCCGTGCCGCGACCCGATCGACCGGGCCGGTCGGCTTCCACTCCGGACCGTGCAGGTGAGACAGGTGGCGGGGCAGCACCAGCGTCGATTCGACCAGGGAAAACAGCAGCATGGCGATGACGATGATCGGCAGCGCTCCCCAGACCTCGCCGATTCCGCCGGGGATGAAGAGCAGGGGGATGAACGCCACGACCGAGGTGAGCACGGCGAAGGTCAACGGCACCAGGATGCGCCGGGTGCCGCGGATCGCGGCCTCGAGCCCCGGTGTGCCCCGCATGCGTTCGTAGTGGATGTACTCGGCGACGACGATCGCGTCGTCGACGACGATGCCGATGGCGAGGACGAACGAGAAGAGGGAGATGGCGTTGATCGCCAGGTCGAGCGCCAGCATGACGGCGAGCGCGCCGATGCCCGAAACGGCGAGGCCGACGGCGACCCAGAAGGCGATCCGGAGTTCGAGAAACAGACCCAGCGCGATGAGGACCAGCAGGAGGCCCAGCGCGCCGTTCTTGAGGAGAATGCTCGCGCGCTCCGTGTAGGCATCGGACTCGTCATTCCAGACGGTCACTCCGAGGCCGTCCGGAAGCGAGGGAGTCAGCACGTTCGCCACGTACTCCAGGACGGCGTTGGCGACACCCATCGCGTGCTCGTCTTCGGCTCGAAAGACCTCGATGAAGGCGGCGGGCATGTCCTGGTGCCGGACGATCAGGTCGGCATTCTGAAAGCCGTCATGCACCTCGGCCACGTCCCCCAGGCGGACCGCCGTGCCGTCGCTCTTGCTGAGAAGGATGATGTCCTCGAAGTCCTGTTGCTCGTACCGCTGGCCGAGCGTCCGAACGCGGACCTGCGATTCCCGCGTATCGATGCTGCCCGCGGACAGCTCAAGGGAACTGCGGCGAATCGCGGCGGCTACATCGCTGAGTGTGAGTCCGAGGGCTCTCAACCGCCGGAGCGGCACTTCGACCGAGACCTCGTAGTTCCGCACGCCGCTGATGTCGACCTGGGAAACGCCGGGAAGCGAAGTGAGTTGATCCTCGATCTGGTAGGCAAGTTCCTTCAGCGAGCGCTCGGAGATATCGCCGTAGAGGACGAGCCGGATCATGCTCTGGCGGTTCGTCATCTCCCGGAACTGGGGGCGTTCGGCGGCGCCCGGAAACGACTGGATCCGGCCGACGGCGGACTCGATGTCGTCCTGCGCCCTGGCCATGTCCGTGCCCGACTTCATCTCGACCCTGACGGATGCCATGCCGGGGGCCGCCACGGACTTGACCGCCTTCACGTCTTCCAGACCGCTGACCTCGTCCTCGATCTTGACGACGATGGACTCCTCCACCTCCTCCGGGGTCGCACCGGGGTAGGCCATCGTGACCTCGATGTGGTTGAAGGGGACGGTGGGCCACGCCTCCCGCTCGAGCCCGGTCAGCGCCACGAGCCCCGCGGCGATGATGGCCCACATCAACAGGTTGGCGGCAACACCGTTGCTCGCCATGTAGGCGATCGGCCCGGGCCGTTCGCCGTGGCTGCTGCCGTCGTTGTTGGAAGTCACTTGTGTTCCATGAGTTTACCGCGACGGCGGCGGCTCGGCCGCTGCTAGCCGAGCGCGGCTGTCCAGAAGGTCATCATGTCCTCATGGAACGCCCGCGCCTGGTCGTCGGCGGTGCCGATTCGGGCACCCCTGCGGCCGTGGGGCGACTTGACCTGATAGATCATCGCGTCGCGTTCGGTGAAGCCCGGATCGGCCTTGCCGCTTACCGGATGCACGAAGGCGCCGTCGTTGCCGATGTAGATCGTCGGAGACCCCGGACTGACGGATGCGTCCGGGACCAGTTCGACCGGCGTGTCGCGGTCGAAGCTGTGGTGCGTGTTCGGGAAAAGCCGGAAGCTGGCGTCGCATCCGCAGAGGGTCATCGCGTGCATGTGGGCCTGGACCTGGAGCGGCAGGCACCACTCGTCCAGATCGCCGATGACGGAGCGCACGACGGTACGGCCGACGTCCGGTCTCAGGAACTGGAAGCCCGACCACGGGTAGGCGGCGTAGACGGCGGCGAGTACGGAAGTCCGTTCCGGGTCGACCAGGGGCGCCAGGCAGGCCGCGGACAGCACCGCCGATCCGCCGCGGCTATGACCCTGGGCGCCGATCCGCGCGGCGTCGATGTCGTCTCGCCGGGCCAGCACCGCGGCGGCCGCGAGCACGTCCCACGTGCTGGCGGCGAACGAGTACTGCGCCTGGTT
>JAPOVF010000370.1 GCA_026708285.1 Acidobacteriota bacterium | reverse complement strand
CCCTGCCGTTCGGCGGCCAGGACCCGCTGGTTCTCGGTGCGGTGGGCCATCTCCGTGTTCACGTCGTTGATCTTCTCGAAGATGTCCCGCCGCTCGCTGTTGCGGTGCGTGCGCTGAGCCGAAACCTCCTCCAACTCCAGCAGCGCCCGATTCAGCCGGTCGCGGTCGCCGGTGAACGGCATGCGGACGTTCAGATAGCGATCGAACGAAGCGAGCATGACCAGATCCTCCGGCCTCAGTTGCTCGCGGATGAACCTCCGCAGTTCCCGCATGACCCGGTTGCGGTTGAAGGGCGTCAGGTTGAAGTTGTCGATGTAGATGACGACGTGGAGGGCCTGTTCCGATGGAACGGAAGGCCGCGCCCGACGTGGATCCGGGAGAGCGCGCGGATCCTCCGACGCCGGCGCCGAAAGCGGTTGGGGCTCGACTTCGCTGCCCCGACGAATCCAGAGTTCGTCGTCCTTGAGCTCGACCGCGTAGAAGTTGCTGATCGGAACGGGGCGGCCATCGACCTCGAGCTGGAAGTCCCGGGGACCGAGCCCGAGCACCGGATTCCCATCCTCGCCGGTCACGTAGACGTCGATGTTCACGACCTCCACGTCGATCTGCTCGATGAAGCCGGGGCCCGACGGCGGGGCTTCCGGCTCAGGCTGCGCCAGCGCCGGAAGCGCCGCTGCCGCCAGGAGAACGAAGATCGCGCCCCGCGCCGCGGGTCGCGCGGTTCCCAGGGAGTGCACAAGCACTTTCGGGTCGATCGACGCCACCTTCACGGCGGGAAGACTACCGCGGATCGGCAAGTTGCCGTAGTTCTTCGGCCTCCGGCCACCGCCGCAATGCCTCGCCGAGCACCGCGTCCGCGGAGACCGGGTCCTTCATCGCACGCAACGTCCGCACCGCCTCGACGTAGGCCGCCGGCTGCGCGTTCACCGTGACCATCTCCTGAAGCGTCCTCCCCGCTTCGGCGGCCCGACCCTCCAGGGCGTGGAGAAAGGCGAGAGCGGAGTACGCGCCGAGCAGTTCCTCCTCCGCCTCGATCGCTTGCCGGTAGGCCTGCCCCGCCTCCCCGCCACGGTCGAGCGCCGCCAGCGCCGTGCCGCGGTGGAGGAAGAGCGGAGCCAGCGTCTCACGGTCGCCACGAGCGCCGAACTCGGCCAGCACCTCGTCGCTCAACGCCAGTGCTTCCTCGAAGCGGCCCTGCCTGTTCAGCAGACCCACCCTGGTGATCAGCGGCGAGAGGTCCTGGCCCCTTTCCCCGATGGCCGACTCCAGGTGCACCTCCGCCGCCTCGAGGTCGTCCTCGAAGATCGCCGCCTGGGCCAGCACCTCGTGGACCAGAGGCGAACGGCCGGCGACCGCCAGCGCGTGCTCCCGCGCCTCCTCCACCCGGCCGAGGCGGAGCAGCATCTCCGCCGTCTTGATCCCGGCGTCCACGGCGTCGCCGCCGGAGGCCGCGAATGCGCTCCGGTACGCCTCGAGCGCCCGCCCCGGCTCGCGCCTGCGCTCCAGCACCTCGCCGAGCTTCTGCCACACGGCGACCAGCCGGGGCTCCAGTTCGAGCACCGAGCGAAGCACCGACTCCGCCTCGAGCAGCTCACCGCGATCGACCATCGCCGTCGCCGACACCAGGTCGTTGACGATCCCGATCCGGCTCTTCGGGTCGGCAAGGGGTCCCGCGGCCGACGCCGCGCCGCCCGAGAGATAGCCGAGCGACCTGAGTCGTTCGCGGGTCTCCGGGTCGACCTCGGCCGGTGATTCGAGAGAGCGGTCCATGGCTGCCAGCGCCGTTCGAAGACGGCGGGCGGCGGCCCGTTCTTCCTGGATCACGTTGCGGCGCTCGTTCGGATCCTCAAGGAAACGGAACAACTCAGGATCCGGCGAATCGATGAAGTGCAGGTCGCCTTCGACGACCGATGCCAGATCGCTCCAGCCGAAGTGGATCCGCGGATACACGCTCTCGGACACGATCTGCCTCGACGCTCCTTCCTCCGGGAAGGACCCGAGCTCGAACAGGTTCGCCCCGACCAGGTTCCCCGGCCCTTCGATCCCCAGCAGGCGGTAGATCGTCGGCGCCACGTCCGCGAGCTGAGCGTTGACCGCGACACGCTGCCCGGCCCGCTATCCCCCGGGCAGCTTGACGATCAACGGCACCTGCAGCACTTCCCGGTAGATGAAGATCAGGTGGTCCATCTCGCCGTGGTCCATCAGGCCCTCGCCGTGGTCGGAGAGCAGAATCACCAGCGCCTCATCGTAGAGGCCGAGTTCCTCGAGCCGCCTGATCAGACCGCCCACGACGGCGTCCGCCGCCGCCACTTCACCGTCATAGGGGTCGTCGTAGCGGCCGGCGAAGGGCGCCGGCGGGTGGTAGGGCGCGTGCGGTTCGTACAAGTGCAGGAAGAGGAAGAAAGGCGCATCGCCCATCCCCTCGAGCCAGTCCGAGGCCGCCGCCAGCGTCTCCATACCGGGACGTTGCAGTTCCCAGAGCTGACGCGCCGCCTGGAAGTCGACGCCGTCATCGTAGACATCGAAGCCGCGGCCGATCCCGGTCCAGGAGCGCAGCACGTAGGACGA
>JAPOVF010000170.1 GCA_026708285.1 Acidobacteriota bacterium | reverse complement strand
AGTAGGCATCGGCGGCGAACCCGTTGCAGTGACTGATGACGAGGCGTGGTCCGCCGGGGTTGCCGTGCCGCCTGAGAACGATGCGGCTGCCGTCGGCCATACGGGTCTCCGCCGTCGCCAGGGGCTTCGGCACTTCCCAGCGTTTCGGTTGGCTCATGGGGCGGGCAGGCCGGGCAAAGGACCCTGGATTCTAGCCATGTGCGCTGTGTGCTAAGTTCGGCCCATGAGATTGCACATCGCGCTCGACGACGATCTCGTGGCCGAACTCGACCGGCGTGCCGGCCCCAGGCAGCGTAGCGCCTTCATCGCTGAACTGATCCAGCGGGGACTCGACGACGAACGGCGCTGGGACGACATCGAAGCGGCGCTTGGCGGCATCTCCGACACCGGCCACGACTGGGACGACGATCCGGCGGAATGGGTGCGCCGCCAGCGGCGTGGCGACCGGCGGCGCTCAGGCTGATCTTGAGCCGCCTGCTGCTCGACTCGACCGTACTCATTGACGCTCTCCGAGGCCGTCGGGCGGCCGCGCAAGTGGCGGCACTGCGTCGCGAAGGTACCGAGCCGTGGGTATGTGTCATTTCTGTGGACGAAGTGTGGCGCGGAATCCGGCCCGGCGAGGAGCTGGCGGCGAGGAGGTTGTTCCGGGGCCTTCGTCTAGCTCCCTTGGGCAAGGCTCAAGGCATGATGGCCGGCCGTTGGCGCCGGGAGTTCGCCGAGAGAGGCGTAACCCTGCACCAGGCGGACTGCCTGATCGCCGCGGCCGCCGTCGGCGTCGGAGCCGCGCTGGCCACGGCCAACGTGCGGGACTACCCGATGGCGGCGCTCGAGGTCAGGGAGTGGCCTGCAGGCTAGATGTCGAATCTGTCCGTGAGCAGCGACCAGAAGTTGCAGTCGGCGTCCGCGGCGAAGTTGCCGCCCCTTCAACGAGGGGATCCGCGAAACACCTCGCGGCGATGCCAGTCAACGAAGCCGGGCGCCGGCCGCTGTTCGTTCCGTTGTGGGTTTCGAACTCTCTTTCCGTGGTGGCGAAGGAGATGACGCAACGCGTTGCTCTGCCCGTTGACGACATCGGAGACGAGCAGACGATAGCCACCGGTGGCCCTCTCAAGCCCGATGGCTCCCCGGTCGAGGGTTCGATGGTGCAGGATGCACAGCGCCAGCCCGTTCCGGACGTTGTCAGGACCTCCGGCGGCGTGCCACTGGATGTGTGCGGCGTCGAGCGCCACCAGGTCGTCCTCGATCCGGATATCGAAGTCACAGACAGCGCAACGTCGCTCGTACGCGGTCAGGACGGCATGACGGAAGTTCGGGTCCCGGCGGCGACGCAGCTTCTCGCTGATCTCAACGTGCCGGTCCATCCCCACCGCGTCGCAGATGGGCTCGTGGAGAGACGGTGCGAAGTGGCCGTCGAGGATTCTCTGCGCGGCGGTCTGGACGAGATCCGGGTTGCCCTCCAGGAGCCGATGGACCGGTTCAGGTAGTCCTCCATGCACGGCGAGATCGGTCAGTTGGCGGTCCGAAGGACTGGCTGCGCTCCCGCCCTTGATAGTTGCCAGTTCCTCGTCCGGGATCTCCCAGAGTTGATCGGAACGGAGATGCCAGAAGGGGAACTCCGGATGGTAGCGCCGCCGCTGAGGTCCGAACCTCCGCAACAAGTCGCGCAGGCGATCACGGATGTCCAGTTCGTAGAGAGCTAGCCGTTGCTTGCCTTGTTGCAAGCGTCCCAGGGCAAGGAGTAGCAATAGCGGCTTGTGCGGTGCCCGTTGGCCGTGCCGTCGCCAGACGTTGATCTCGTCGAGGCGGCGAAGGAATTCCCCCTGATCCATGTCGGTTTCGCGACACTAGCTGAGAGAGGCTGTCGCCTCGCCGGGTACCGGGCTCGACGCTCAACGTCGGCCGCACTGGCTAGCCGCTCCGTCAGCCAAACGACTTAGGCTCGAAGTCCTCATCGTTGAGAATACTGGCGCTGCTGCCCGTGGCCCGGATGACGAACAGTCCCTTGCGCTCCGCGTAGGTCGTCACGGCGCCGTCGCTCTTGAGGTAGGCCACGGCGCCCAGAATCCGTTTGCCCCGGTACTCGCGTGCGAAGTCGGTGAACTTCGACAGCTTGGCGAGGAACCGGCCCACATCGTCCGATCGCAGGGTCGTCCTGACTTCGACCACCACGACATCCGACCGGTTCATGGCCACGAGGTCGAACTCGAACCGTTCGCCATTCCGCTTTCCCTTGCGCCGTTGGTGAGTGCTTTCGACGGCGATGCCCCTCTCATGGAGCAGGGGAACGAGGTCGCGTTTGGCGAGGCGTTCCACGAGCTTCTCCCACGGCGAGGTGAAGAGGCTCTCCAGCGTCTCTTGCCGGCGGTCAGTCTCCCGAACCAGGCGGGCTGTCCCGTGCGTCGTCATGTTCCTGCCCTCAGAACCGGTACCGCAACCCCGCCGACACTCCCACATACCCGAGGCCGTCGAACCCCAGGTCGCTCGTGAACGGCGTCGTGCCGTCCGCCTGAACGGGTTCATGGCTCCGGACCACTTTCCACAGGTCGCTTCCGCTGAACTCTTCGAACAGGGCCC